>NZ_QNUA01000018.1:0-240674 GCF_008042285.1 Bacillus sp. AR13-1 | reverse complement strand
TCTATTATATGGAATAAAATAGAAGAATTATCAAATCTAGAAAAGGTAATTAATGCTGTTTCTGAAGAATTTGATGAAGAAGAAGATGTAATTAAGGATGAAATATTAGAATTCGTCCGAAATTTACAGAACATTGATGCTATTAAGATTAATGGTAGTATTTAATGAGATTTTATGTGTTAGCTGGCATTTTAATTGATTTAGTGGGAAGTGATTGAAATGAAGTGGTTTTTAATTTCTGTTTCATTTGAGAAGGTGGATGTTGCAGATCATAATATTCAAAAAGAAATTTTTGATGAATTTAAAAAATTAGTAACTGAAATTCATGTGAAAGTTGATAATTATCAATTTAGTTTTGCAAGTAATGAAAGGAATTTAGTCAATGAGTTTAATTTTGAGGATGTATTAATAGTAGGTGATATTGCATTACATAATAAAGAAGAAATAATAAAAAAATACAATTTGGATAAAAGACTAGATACAAATATAGAAAATGAAAAATTGCTCGTTTACTTATATAAAAAAAATGGAATCAAATTTGTTGAAGATATGGTAGGAGAGTTTGCATTTATATTATATGATCAAAAGAAGCAAAAATTTTATGCTATAAGAGATCAAATGGGAGTAAGAACTTTATTTTGGATAAAATATAACAATTGTTATATTTTTGCAAGTGACATTTTTTTATTAACAAAATTCTTTAACCTTAATGATATAAATTTCAATTACTTTAAGGAGTTTCATGAAAGAAATGGGATAGTAGATACTGAAATAACTCCTTATAACAATGTATATAGGGTACCAAGTGGTGGCTACATAATTTCAACAAAGGACACATTTAATCTACATAAATATTGGGATTTATCTTGTATTTCAGAAACTATAGTCCACAGAAAAGAATCAGACTATTGGGAAGAGTTTTCGCAATTACTTTTTAAATCGGTAGAGGATAGATTAATTAAAGGTATGGGGAACTCTATAATGCTCAGTGGAGGAATGGATTCCACGTCGATATATGCCATCGGTAAAAATTTAGAAAAAATGGATAATGGTTTCCGTGTAGAGGGAGTTAGTGCAGTTTTTGATGAATTAAAAGAATGTGATGAAAGGGAATATATTTATGATTTGATAAATAAGTATCATGCCAAAGAGATATTTTTGAATTGTGATAATATATTGTTGTTTGAAAATTTCCCGGACAATGTACCTTTTTCTTATGAACCAAACGTAAATTCTATATCTTTTAATTTTACATATAACACTGTAAAAAAAGCAGTAGATAATGGATTATCCAATGTATTTAGTGGGTATGCTGGAGATCATCTTTTAACAGGTTCTTTGTATATAGCACGAGATTTTTTACGAAAAGGACAATTCGTAAAAGCATTATCCTATGTAACAAATTATTCTATAGTTAATAACACATCTGCCTTTGAAAATTTCATTCAATATATATTATCGCCTAATATTCTTAAAGAACATAACGTAGTTAAAAGTACTACCTATTATAAAGAAATAGGAAAAAAATTTAAAAATATTAAACATTTTCACCAAAAAGAGTTGTACTATCAGATGTCTAATGCGAAGTCGCACTTATATACAGATAGAGTAATAGGAGCAATAGCTGGTGCGGATATAAATCATCCTTTTTTGGATAGAAGAATAGTGGAATATGTTTATAAAATCCCTGGTGAACTTAGATTTTCAGAAGAGAATACAAAGCATATTTTAAGAAAATCTATGGAAAAACATTTGACACCAAGTATAGTTAATAGGTTTGATAAGACAACTCATCTTGCGTACATATATAAAAGTATTAGACAGAATTGGGATAGTATATTTAAAGTAATGGAAAATCCCTTGATTGTTGAGAAACTTAATCTTATTTCCTCAGATTCGTGGAAGGAAGAAATGAAAAAATGGAGAAATGGTAGTCCAAATAGAGATGACTTTTGGACGTTATTTGCAATTGAATTGTGGTTAATAAAATATTATAGAAAATTAAATGACATAAGGAATAATTAAGAAATATAGTTAATTAATAAATAACGTAATATTTTTATAAAATAATATTTATTTCTAATCACAGAGATTAATTAAAAAGTTAATATCCAGGATTGGTGTAAAACTATTGCGTTATTTATTGAAAAAATTAGGAGGAGTTCTTATGATGAAAAAATTTGTTAAACCATCTATTGTAGATTGTGGAAAAAGTGAAAGTGTAATTAAAGGCAAATCTGGTTGGGGTGCTGAAGGTTTTACGTTGGATAAAGTGGGTAGCCGTATGACGAATAAATTCCAGTCGACTCATATTGAACCTGGAGTTTTGAAGACTACGAAATAAAAAATACGTAATAACGTCAAGAAAATAATAATTTCTTAATAGTCAATAAATAAGTAAATAAATAACGCAATATTTGTTGGATTCGAAAAAAACATGAAATTTATAGATAATTCACTGATGGGAAACCTTATAGTCTATTGAATGTATCATTTAGATAGGGGTTTTTAATTAGAATTGTTACTCTTTTTTGTGGATCATCGTGCAAAGAAAGAGTAACGTTCTTACCCATTAATAGCCTTTCGAGACTTCAATGCTATTAAAATGAAATTATTATAAATATAAATATTTTCGATAAATAAGTAGGTTGAATTAAAATGATTTTAATGTAAAATATGTAAAAAAAATAAAAAACTGTTGAAAATTTACTTTTTATAGTTTAATATATAGATGTAATAAGGTTTAAGTTGTTTGAGGAGGTTCGTTTTGAACATAAAACTTAATAAAGATCTAATAGTTTTTGAAGAAGATGAAGAAATTTTACTGATTAATATGAAAGAGAATACGTTTCATTCTCTAGATTCAATTAGCTCTATTATATGGAATAAAATAGAAGAATATAAACAAGTAGATGATGTAATAAAATTTATATCTGAAAATTCTGATGGTGAAAAGAAAATTATTAGAAAAGATATAACAGAGTTTATCTATAATCTAGAAAAGGTAGGAGTAATAGAAATTGATGAAAAAGTTTAGAATGTACTATGGGTTTGTATCTATGTATGTGCTACTAGCTCTTTTTGATTTAGGTTTATCAAAACGGGGATTTACTGAAACTTTTAAAAGGTATTCAAAAAAATATTATAGTCAAGAAACTAGTTACCAAATTTCAGAAAGCTCAGTGGTTGAAATAGAAGAGTTTTTTACATTGTTAAATATTGTATGTGCTTGGTATCCTAGGAAAGCAGATTGTATTCACAAAACACTAATTGGTTATAGAATTTTGCATTCTAGATATTCCATACCAGTTGAAATGGTAATAGGAGTTCGTAAATTTCCTTTTCAAGCCCATGCATGGTTAATGCTAAATAACCAAGATTTATTAATGGATGAGGAATCTAACGAGTACAAAGTAATTTTAAGTTCATATAAATATGTTCAGGGGGAACAATAAGTTGAATTGGTTTTTAGTTTCAATAAAAAACACAGATGTATACTCGGATGAATTTAGTATATTAGAGAATATTCATAGAGAATATAATGGAAAAAATGTGAAAGAAATAAAAGGTAGAAAAGGAAAAGTGAACTTTGCATATGCAACAAATCGAGTTAATGAAATACAAAAAATTCAGTTTGATGCTGTAGTTGTTATTGGGGATATAAGAATACATAATCGTGATGAAATAATGAATCGGTATAATTTAGATGTTTCATATTATTCTAAGAAAGATAATGCTGTATTAATTAGTGAGATTTATACCCAAAGAGGAATTGAAAGTATTAAGGATTTAGTAGGAGAATTTGCATTTGTAATTTTTGATGAAAAAAGTAATAAAGCGTATGCAGTAAGAGATCATTTAGGGGTGAAAACACTATTTTGGATTCAACTTGAAAATGAATTTGTTTTTTCTAGTGATATTTTTCTAATGAAAGATTTCTTTAATATAAAAGATATCAATTATTCTTATTTTAAAGAATTTCACGAGAAAAATGGGATAGTTGATACTCCAATAACTCCATTTAATAACGTTAATAGGTTGCCCAGTGGACAGCATATGGTAGCGGAAAATAAAAAGGTTGAATTAACGAAGTATTGGGATTTATCTGACGTTAAAAGTACAATCAGTTATTCTAGTGAGGAAGAATACTTTGAACATTTTCGCCAATTATTATCTCAATCTGTACGTAGTAGAATTGTATTAGGAGATAATAACTCTATCATGCTGAGTGGTGGCTTAGATTCAACATCTATTTACGCCCTCGCTAAGAGTAGAGAGAAAGTTGAAAATATTTACTCGATTTCATCGGTAAGTGCTGTATTTAACGAATTAAAAGAGTGTGATGAAACTGAATATATTGAAGAACTACTTACCAAATATAAAGATACCGGAGAGTATGAAAATTTTGATAAGAGATTAATGTTCGACGATTTCCCTAACAAAATACCTATTGGATGTGAACCTAATGTTAATTCTTTATATTATGAATTCGCATTTAACTTAATTGAAAAATCAGTAGCCAAAGGACAGTATAATATATTAACGGGGTTTGCTGGTGATCATTTGTTATCAGGTACCTTATACATTACTAAGGACTATTGTAATAAATTTAAATTTAAAAAAGCATTTTCGTTTTTAACTGAGTATTCAATGTACACAAATGCATCAGCTTTTAAAAATATGATTAATTACATGATTAAACCCGACATCGCCAAGGAGTTTATTGGGAATAATGAATCTGATTACTATAAGTTAATAAAAAGAAAATTAGAAAAAATAAAAACATACAATCAAAAAGAGTTATATTTTCAAATTACAAATGCAAAATCTCATTTATATACGGACAGAACAATTGGTGGCTTGACAGGTGCTGATATCTATCACCCTTTCTTGGATAGGAGATTGATAGAATTTATATATCGGATTCCAGGCGAGCTTAGAATTAAACCAGATTACTCTAAATACATCCTTAGAGAGTCCATGAGAGAGTACTTAACACCTGCAATAGTAGATCGACTTAATAAAACTGCACATTTAGCTTATACATATAAGAGTTTAAAGAAAAATTGGTCTAATATTATAAAAGCTATTGAGAACCCTAGTATAGTTAGCGAGCTAAAACTAACAACAGCAGAGGAGTGGAAAATATCTCTTGGGAAATGGAGGAATGGTATTGACACGCCATCAGACTTTTTGACTCTCTTATCTATAGAATTATGGTATCGTAAATTTAATCAAAAATAAAATGAATTAGTTATAAGACTATTGTGTTATTTCAAGTAAGAAAAGAAAATGGAGGAATTTAAATTATGATAACTTATGTAAAACCAACAATTGTGGAATGTGGAACAAGTGAAAGTGTTATTAAAGGTGCCTGTGGGTGGGGAACAGAAAACTTTTTAGTTGATAAAGATGGAACTAAAAAAAATAAAACAGTAAGAAAAAAAGTTTCTTATTCTTGTTATGGTTCAGGAGTAGTGAATATTTGTTTCAGATGTCAAACATTCACTAACCAATGTAGCGATAGTTCAAATGAGTGCTAATAATACTAGTAATAACATATAAAATCAAATCAATGTTCAAATAGTCAAAGATAAATATTCTATTGAAATAACACAATATTGTTATAAATCATGCCAGCTGATGACTGGCATGATTTACTAATGTAATTTTAAAGGAGATTTTAATGAAACTTTTATTACTAGTATTATTATTAGCAATTATATCATATATATACTTTTTTAGAACATTAAAAAAAGATCTATATTTCATGAATAGTATCCAAAAATCGACAGAATATATGGATGGTTCAGTAGACGTTGAAAAATACATTATATGCATCGAAAAAAGCATGATTATAGATGACTTTTACTTTTACAAGGATGTAGTTAAAATTATGCCTAAAAATATACCATATAAATTGATTTCTTTTGATTTCTCTAAGGAAGATGATGCTAATTTCAATCTAATAGATAGATTGAAATTGAAAAATATTCCTTCTATATATTTTGTTAATAAACAAAAAAAATCTAAAGAAATTTTTAACTTTAATGATCTAGAAGACAGTTTAAACTCTAGGGAAGTTTTAAAGATAATTAAAGGCGTCTTATACAATAATGAAAGTCAGGGAAATCTAAAATGAAGCTAATTATTATTTTTAAAATTATATTAGGTATAATTTTTTTGAAAAGTAGTTTTAATAAACTAAAAAAACCATATCAATTTTATAAGGCGATAGAAGATTATAAGTTTATACATAATAAATTTCTTCTATATATCGTTCCGTTATTGATAGTAATTGAACAAGTTTTGTCTCTTTGTTTAATCCTACCTGTAAATCCACTTGCATTTTTGATTTTAGGAATTATTCTACAATCATTTTATGTCTTCTTATTATTATTAAATATCGGTAAAAATTTCAAGAACAATTGTCAATGTTTTTCTCTCAATGCACCCGGAATGGTTACAACAAAGAATATAAGTATAAATATTGCCCTTTTAATATCCATAATACTTACATATGGATGGTTACTTAGGCTAGAGAATGGGTGAAAATTCAAATCTATTGAAATAGGAGATTTTAACATGTCCATAATGTCATTAATATTTACAACAGGTTCAGGGATATTATTACTTATTTCTAGTTTGTTAAAAATAATATCTATAAAAGAATCATCCAATGCTATCTATAAAATAACTTTTTTTCCTAAAACCATATCAAAATTATTAGGATATCTATTTCCTTTTTTAGAATTATTAATATCAATTTTATTAATTTTACGTATGTATGATCTTTGGGTCAATACTGTTGCTATTTTAATTATAAGTGTATTTGTAATTATTAATGCTAATGCAATATTTAAACATAATAACGAAGAGTGTTTTTGTTTTGGTAAATTTATGAAATCAAGAATGGGAATTGGTGGTTTAATTCAATCGAGTTTACTCTTATTCAGTTTGTTGCCTAATATACTTTTTAATAATTCAAATGTAATTACAGTGCTTTCATTTCAAAATTATAATTTTGAATTTATAGTTATTATTATAACAATTCTTTTATGGGTAATATCTCTCATGCTAATTAGAACTACCATTGATAAATTATTAATTTCGGAGAATTGAAAATGAAGTACAGGAGGAGTTATTATGATAAACAGCCAAATTGCAGTTTCATTGATAATTATTATTTTTATATATATTATTTTACAGTTTTTTATTGTATATCATTTAAAAAATAGATTTAAAGTTAAATCTGGTCCACCTATAGGACAATGTATTTCCGAACTTGAAATTTTGGATGTAAATCGAAACAAAGTAAAATTAAATAATGTATTAAAAAAAGGGAAAAATCTCATTTTATTTGTTGATATGGATTGTGATCATTGTAATAAAATTATAGATTCTTTAAAGTTAATGAATAGTAGTGTATTAAGTGAAATCCAATTTCTGTTAGCTGATACGGGAGAGAATTTAAAAGGGGTAAAAGAAAAGAATATAGATGCTAATTTTTATTTTTTAAATGAAGAAGAAATCTTTGTGAATTTAAATATAAAAGGATTTCCTTTTTATATAGAAACTGATAATAACAATGTAATTGAAAAAAAGGGATATGCTTCTAGTAATGTTATAATTGAATATTTAGTATAAATCATGAAAGGGGAAGGTATTGTGGAAGAAGAACAAATTTTAACTACTCAGAAAGAAGAAAAACCGTTTAAAGCTTTTGTACGTTCACAAATTTACTTTTTGAAATTAATATATAAGGAATATCCAAAGAGTTTTTTGCTGTTTGGTTTATTGGTACTCTTATCCTCAATTTGTCCCCCATTAATTGTATTAGTAAATAAAGAAACGATTGATAGGATTAGTACAATTAATGGGGATTCGAATGCTTTTAAATATGCTCTATTTTTCCTTTTAATATACTTTATCTTAAATTATGCCACAGCAATTTTTACTGAGATAGAAAATTATATTTTCACAAAAATATCGATAACAGTAAATTATGTTTTAAAAGCTTTAATGTCAAAAAAACTTATTCAAATTCCTTTAAAGGAATTTGAAAATAGTGTATTTTACGATTCTATGAAACTTGCTGATATGGCTATAGGTGGGAATTGTATTAGAGTTATACAAAATTTAATATATGTTGTGGGTAGTATTATTTCTTTGGTAGGTATTTTTGGGATTCTACTAACAATACATTGGTCATTGCCATTTGCTTTATTTTTATCCACTTTACCTGGAATTCTTCTCGCTTTTTGGTCAAAAATCAAAGGCTATCATATGGAGAAAGATATTTCTGAAAAAGAAAGAGAAATGCATTTTACAGATACTTTATTTACAGATAAAAGAAGTTTAAAAGAAATCAAAATATACAACTTGGGTAACTATCTATTAAATAAATGGAAAGTGTTATTTAAGTATACACAGGATAAAAAAATGAGTTTAGCTTTATGGGAGTTAAAATCTAGATCATTTGCGGCATTTGTGTTACAAGTAGCTAGCATGGGAGTATCGGTATTCTTAGTATATCAAATTTTTGATGCTAAACTATCAATTGGTTCATATGTAGCTTTACTTACAGCAGTCACAACTGTACAAGGATTGTTTGGGACAATTGGAGGAAATCTTGGTACTATTTTTGAAACTGCAATCTACAATAATGCATTATTGTCTATATTAAATTATAGTGAAAACAAAAAAGAAAACTCTCACTTAATCAAGATTAATAATATAGAAAATATAACCTTAAAGAACGCATCTTTTTGTTACCCAAATTCAAGCACTAAAGTTTTAGATAATGTATCATTGAAAATAAATAAAGGCGATAACATTTCAATTGTTGGATATAATGGCTCGGGAAAAACAACTTTAGCATATTGCATACTTGGTCTATTTGATTTAGAAGAAGGAGAATTAAAAGTTAATAATAATGTTGTTCATACAATTGATATTAATTCTTTTCTTAGTAAAACATCAGCAATTTTTCAAGATTTTATGAGATATAAATATAGTATAAGAGAAAACATTGGATTCGGTGATTTATCAAAATTGTATAATGATAATGAAATATATGAGGTTCTAAAGAAAGTTGGACTAGATAGTAAACTCTCAAATTATGTTGATGGATTAGATACGTACTTAACAAAAGAGTTACCTAACGGTACTGAACTTTCAGGGGGAGAATGGCAAAAAATAGCACTTGCTAGAGCTTTTATGAAAGAATCTGATTTAATAATATTAGATGAACCTACAGCGGCCTTAGATCCAATAAGCGAGTTAAAGGTATTTGAAACATTCTATAGATTATCGAAAAACAAAACGACTTTAACTATATCTCATAGAATAGGGCCAACTAAACGCTCGGACCTTATTATCGTAATGGATAAAGGGAAAGTAGTTGAGCAAGGTACTTTTGAAGAGTTAATAAATAACCAGGGTTTATTTTATAAAATGTATGAATCACAATCAGTGTGGTATAAAGATGATTTATTAAAATCAAAAGAAATTAGTTCGGTTCTAGTGTGAAATTATGTAAAAAGGAGGTATTAATCAAAAGATAAAATTTAGTTAGTTTTAGAAAATATACCAAGAGGTGTACTATGAATGATAATATAATTTTAGCTGTAGAAGATTTATCAAAGACTTATATAGGAGATGAATTCAAAGTTAATGCATTGGACAACATATCTTTTCAACTACATAAGGGGGAAATGATTGCCATAATGGGTACAAGTGGTTCAGGAAAAAGTACGTTACTGAATATTTTAGGTGCACTTGACAAGCCGACTTCAGGTTCAATTAAGCTTAATGGCAAATATGTTAAAGATATTTTTATAGAACCATCTGCATCTCTATATAGACAAGAAAATATTGGTTTTATTTTCCAATCATTCAATCTACTGAAGGATCTTTCAGTTGAGGAAAATATTTCTTTACCTTTGATTTTAAAAAACATAAATAAAAGAGAAATAACAGAAAAATCAAATGAAATAATGAATTTACTAGGTTTAGCAAAATGGAAGAAGCATAGACCCACACAGCTTTCAGGTGGACAACAACAAAGGGTTGCAATAGGTAGAGCTATCATTACAGCACCACCTATTGTATTAGCAGATGAGCCAACAGGGAACTTAGATTTTAATACTTCTTCTGAGATTTTACATATTTTAGTTGATATGAAAAGGAAATTTAATCAGAGCATATTAATTGTAACTCATGATGCCAACGTGGCAACATACGCAGATCGTGTATTATTTTTCCATGACGGGAGAATTGTTGATGAATATAAATGTGGAGACTATGATAGTTTAGATGGTATATTAGAAAAATTCAAAAAAATAACGGAGAGAAAAGACATATGAAATCAATACAGGGACTTTCTTTTCGACTTTTTCGAGCAAATAAATTTATCATATTCTCCTCTATTCTCAGTGTAATTATTGCTGTAACTTTAGTTCTAACACTAGTCCTATTCTCGTTCAGTGCAAAACATACACTTAAAGACGAAGTGAAGAAAATGTATGGGGATATGGATTTACTAGTCGGTTATAATCCAGAGCAAAATAAGAGTATATCTAAAGAATTTGTTAATGAAATTCAATCATACAAGGAAGTTAAACAACTTTCAAAAGTATCAATAACGCATTTAAACTTTAATAGCCTCAAAGCAAAAGTTTATACAGTTGGCGTGGAAAATGATAAACTAGCGCGAAGTCGGTATCATTTTTCGGCTTCGTTAAATAAAGAATCTGTTATTATTAATAAAAGTCTTGCAGAAACACTAAAGGTTAAAGTCGGTGATAAATTAA
This sequence comes from Bacillus sp. AR13-1, assembly GCF_008042285.1. NCBI lineage: Bacteria > Bacillati > Bacillota > Bacilli > Caryophanales > Bacillaceae > Bacillus > Bacillus sp. AR13-1. Next base: position 229,860 of record NZ_QNUA01000018.1, on the reverse strand, counting down.
TAATTGAAAATCAGTCTTTTAACCTAGTAGAAATAATTAATGATTTGCCCGCTATAGGAATAGTACCAGATATGGTGTTATTAAGTAATGAGGTAGTTAAAAATTATATTCAATTAAAGTCCAATTTGGATTCACAAGCAACTTTTATACTAATTAAGGCAACGGATAATACAAATATATTTAATTTATCTAATCAAATTAAAGCTAATGATAAAGATTTACGAATTGATATTATTGAAGAAGATCCTTCGATAAAAAGTAATCTAAATTCATTAAGCATTTTTATTATCATTTTATCTATTTTAGTATTGGCTATTATTTCTTTATTAGTTATTTCGAATTTTGAGTTGCTTTTTTATAAGATGAAGAATCAGTTTGCTATTATGCGTTCTCTTGGTGCAACCACTAAACAGATGAGTAACATTATTTTAATTCAAAGTGGTATTATTAATATTATAGGAGTTTTTCTTGGATTTTGGTTAACTTTCATTAGTAGAAAGTTAATGTATAATTGGATGGAGAAATGGCTTGGTATTTCAGCCTCATTAGATACATTTAACTTTAAAATAGCTGTTATTATTAGTCTTTGTTGTTTTGGAATAATTCAAGTGTTTTTACTCTTTCCAACTTATAAAAGTTCGAAAATTCTCCCGATTAAAATCATGGAAGAAAATGAAAAATTAGATTTTAGTTATTCAAAAGCAAGAGTTTTTTTTAGTAAGCTGTTACTAAGTGGTTCTATATTTTTGATTTTGGCGAGTCAATTTATAACTACAAGAGGGGAATACAGTGCAGTTCTGTTGTTAATTGCAGCAATATTAATGTTGTTAGGTGGATTTTTAATTTTCCCAATTTATTTAACAAAGTTTTTAAATGGGTTATTACCATATGGACAAAAAATATTCGGACAAGAATTTTATGTAGCAATCAAAAATCTTATTCCACAAGTGAAAAAAAATACGGCTATTATTTTAACAATCAGTTCGTTAATGATAGTTTCTATATTTGGTTCATCTTTAGTAAAAACAATTAAAATGAACCAATCTAATCAAATAAAACGTGATTTTCCAACGCCTATTATAGTCAACAGTCGTCTTGGAGGAGATACTCAATTAGATTCAAAAGAGTTAAGTAAAGCTGTGAGCCAATTATCAACCGTTGAAAACGCTAGTTCCATTAGTAATTTAGGAGCAGCAGAGTTGAAAGTAGGAAGTAACTTTGTTAGTGTTCCGTATGCTTTGGTGGATTTGAAAGAGCTGCAGGATCAAAAATTAATTCCTAATTTAATAGATAAATTTGATGCGAATAGTATAGTTATTTCGCAAGATTTTGCGGATGAGAATCATTTGAAGATTGGGGAAACAATTCAATTAGGACTATATTCTAATTCAGCACAAAGAATTGAGTTAAAAGGATCATATAAAGTTAGTGCAATATCTGATAAATTGCTTTCAGGTGCAGAGATTTACATGGATTGGGATAATAGTATGTTTAAACCAGATTATATAAAATTCGACCAACTGTTTATAAGTTCTAGAGATGTAGACCAAACATTAAAACAATTGGAAGTAATTAAGCAACAGTATCCAGAAGTGAAAATTAGTAGCTACGAAGAATCCGTTAAGGAAGCGAATGAAATGTTCTATCAGCGTTGGACAATCTTTATCGTTATCATATGTATTTTAGTACTTACTACGATAATAGGAGTATTTAATTCTTTAGCTAATAATATTTATTCAAAACGAAAAGAATTCGCTATTTTAAGAACTATGGGTATTCAGCCAGTTGGAATACGGAAGATTATCTTAACACAGGTAATGATGTATCTAATTGTAGGGCTATCAATAGGAGTTATGGCTGGAATATTATTGATGTTAATAGTATATCTACTAGACCCTACAGGCCTGTTTATCGATTATAAAATAATAATTATTATTATTTTAGTAATGTTAATTCTGGGTATAATTGTATTTTCACTTTTAGGAAAGAAGATTGGATCACAAAATACTTCTATTGAATTAACGAACGACAATAAATAAGGTTTGATACGAAAGTTTATTAGTAATGGTTAAAGTTTGTAAATTTAAAAAGCAAAGGCATTATCTAATAGTAAGTAATAACCATAATGAAAATGTTGTATGAAAGAATAGGAAAACTCTAAAACGTTTATTCGTTTGGATTTTCTTATTCTTTTTATTTAGAAAGATGAGAGATAGATTTTTCTATATGAAGTGAAACATGGTAGAAGAACATAGGGGAATGGCAATCAGTTACCCATACAAAAGACATTCCAATCGTTCCAGTTGTATCTTTTTACAATGGTGAATACGAAAGAATGATTTCCACGGTTTAAATAAAAATCTTAATTTTAATATATATATGTATATATCGATGTTGCTAATTCATTTATTACGAGAAGAACACTTCGTACCTTTCTTTTTCTCTTGTAGTTTAATCTTGTAATTGTTTGTTGTTCTTTTGTTAGTCGATGAACAATCACATGGGTTGGGAGCTTATCAGTCATTCCTACATAAGCATTAGATATTTCACATGTTTGCCCAAGCTGAAGAGAGTTCATTAAAACATCCATATCTATATATACTCTATACCTTCCTTTATTATGCTATCTTGAAAAAAATCAGGTTAGAAATTTTCGGGTGAATGGGTGTGTTCAACTTGATACGTGAGATATAATAAATCTTTTTATCTTGTATATGTTGAAGAGCTTTCAAATGAAGATAATCTAAATGTCGGATACATAACTCATTTGCTGTTACAGTTGAAGCATACAAAGAACAGTAGGGTTGATCATGTTGTTTACCTGGACCTGTATGGATATGAAGGAACTTTCCACTTAATAGATCATACTCAAGCTGAATCTTTATCTTTGCTATCTGGCTGTCCCCTCCTGCATCAATATAAACGGATGAAAAGGGATCTGGGAGTTGAATCTAAAATACGAATACGCTTAAAAACAGAAGTATATGGATGAACTGACCCTTAAAGTTAGACAGGTCGTTTCATCAGGAAGCCCTTAGGGCATGAGTTAGGTATTGTACCAGATTCATGCCTTTTAAATTTTCCTTAATTCGTTTGTGATTATAATAATCGATATATTTTTCAAACTCTGGTTTAAAGTGTTCTATTCTTTCAAACTCTTTTAGATAAAGAAATTCAGATTTCATAATCCAAAGAAACTTTCAATAACTGTATTATCGTAACAGCTCCCTTTATGAGACATACTTTGAGGAATTTTGCGTTCTTTTAGGGCGTGACGATACTTTTTCATTTGATAATGCCAGCCTTGATCACAGTGAATAAGGAGTTCGTCTTCTTCTGTCAATTGTTGAAAAGACTTTCCTAATATCTTCGATATAAGTGAATAGGTTGGTCTTGAATCAATTGTATAAGAGATTATCTCTCCATTAAATAAATCTAACATCGGTGATAAGTAGAGCTTCTCGCCGAATAATTTAAATTCTGTTATATCTGTAATCCATTTTTCGTTCGGCTTTTCAGCCTTAAAGTTACGTTCTAAAATATTTGGCGTAATCTTATCTATTTTTCCTTTATAAGAGCGATATTTCTTCATATGAATTAGGCTCTTCAAATCTAACTCCTTCATAATTAGTTACACTTTTTTATGATTGATTTTGTGTCCTTGGTTCATTAATTCATCGCGAATACAGCGATATCTATAACGACCTTGGTGTTCATCGTAAATGTTTTGAATTAAGATTTTTAGCTCTTTATATGGACAATTAGAATTCTGTATCCAGTAATAATACGTACTTCGTGGGAGTTCTGCTAATTTTAAAAGTGTCTTCATCGCAAATGCTTTCCTTAGTTCATAGATTACTTGTGCCTTATCTTGTTTCGTGATTTTTACTTGTTTTGAACTAAGGCATTAAACTTTTTTAGATAAGAATTCTCCATACGTAAACGCTTCAATTCAGCTTGTAATACTTCTACTGATTCTTCGATTTAAGGGCGTCTACTTCTTTTTAATGTAGTTGAATGCGCCATTTTCTAATAAGTCCAGGTGAAGAAATATTAAAAATAAATGCTGTTTCGTTTGGAGACGTCCCATTTTCGAACATATAATTTAATACGTCTAGTTTATATTGTGTGGAATATGTTGTATAGCTTTTTTTCAAATGCCTGGATTCCATGATATTCAAATTGTTTTATCCACATGAGAACCACTCCGTGATTCGTCCTCAATGATTTCGCAATATCTTGTATACTCTCACTTCCATCTTGATAATGTATTACTCCATTCATTTTGTCTTCTGAAGTAAATTTATTCATAAAAAAACTACACCTCCAATTGTTAGAACGTGTCTAACAATTGGGGTACAGTTCAAGATTGTTCTCCTGTCTTTACAACTAATATTTAAAACAACTATATCTTCACACACATATATATATTTGTAATGCCCAATTTATTAATCTAGTATGTGCAGAATCCATAATGCAAAGCATGGAAAAACCAATTATCCCAAGAGGGTTTTTCGCTTGTTTAATTAACAGCTGTAAAATACTGAATATAAACTCTCTTTTTATATAGGTGCATTTATTTGTTTTTTATAATTTAATTCTTTTAATTATGCAAGGACCCTTTTAGCCAATTTCGCGCTCGATACGCTCCAACCGGAATTTGAATGAGTGAAGTTTCATTTCCGGCATCAATCCCGTACAATTGATCGCATGAATTTGTATCAAAACTTAGTAACGGATGCCCGCCCATCCCCATAGCGGTCGCAGCTAAAACGAGTTTATGAACGAGCATGCCAGCTTCCATTTGATGAATTCGATATCCTCTATAACCTAATTTATTTTTATAGTAATCTTTATTTCCGATTACATGTAGACAAAGTGGTACTTGAAAAAGGTTTACGTTATCCATCGTCATACTGGATTGCAGAGAATAACGAAGGTCTCCGTACCGAATTGGTTGTATGGAATGTGTCCTACTGTTATAAGCGTAAGCGCCGTTTTCTATGTCTTTTACGTTATAAAAACATCCATATAGTGAGACTCGTGCGTTTTCATTTAAATATTTGCCATCAAGGTCGTTGTAATAAGGGAAGGAGAGGCTCGCTGCTTGTAGTAGAGTAGCGAGCTCGGCTGCATCCCATTTCGTTAAAATGAAGTCAGAATCAGGTGAATATCGTTTTTTACAAAGTTGTAAAAAATCATATGATAAACGTTCCACTTTAGGTAGCTGAATAGCGTGTGCACTATATTGTTGTCGTTCTTCACGGGTAAATGTTTGGAAGTGTTCTGTTGATTCAATCATAGAAGCTGCGTTTATTTTTTTTATCATCGGATATTCATCTACATATTTTGAGCGAACGAAATGCTCATGTGTTAACGGCGGGATTTGCTGCAACAAGTCATGAGAAGTAATAGTTTTATTTTCGTGATGATCATCATGAAACCAATCTGTATTCGGTTCTGTACTTAAAGGAATAACAGCATACACACTTTCTTCACCTTCTGGCAGTCCAAGTAAATGATTCATTGCCCGATCTAGAAACTGAAAATATACACCATTTGTATAACCAAATTGTTTTGCGCATTCAAGTAATTGACCGATTAGAACACCACTATCTAATCCTTGCAGACGATACGAAAAGTTATTGTATTTAAAGAAGTTTTTCCAAAACATAGTGGATACAAATGCAGCACCAAAACAAGAATGTATGTTACAACGATTGCCAAGTGCTTCTGTAAGATAAGAATCAAAATTTCCTTCACGAAGTAAGATAAGACGGTGGTGCGCGGCGTCGTAATGGTAAATGCCGTCTGGATAATGATCAATTTTTAAATACATATATAATTCATTCGGATATAAAGCACCCCCAGAAGGGATGAATCTTCGAAATAGAGTCGTTGTTTTATTATTTTCTAGGTTAGTAGTAGGCTGACATAATTGTGTTAAACCAAATGAGTACCAAAGATAATGACCGATTTCCTCTAAGTTAGGTTTAGTAGAAGAATTCCGCAAAGTTAATGGGATTTCTAAAGAGAGAGGGATTACTGGTAAATTTCGATATAATTTATAAGGAAGTGGTGCGTCTTCCCAGTCAATCTCTTTATCGGACGACATAATTTCATTAATAGAAAAATGGAGATGATGTAAAAAAGTATCAGGTTGCATCAAATTTCCCCCTCACTATGAATTATGGAAACGGATGCGGATGTGGATTTAAACTTTCATTCGTTAAAGGCTCAGCCCAATATCCAAGTGTCATCGGTACGGTATACACTCTATCCAGTCCTGTAACCCGAGTGAGATGGTGACCGAACGTCATCGGTAACATGCCTGGAATAATTACTTTTACACAATGTAAGCCGTTCTTTTCTATAAGGGGGACCGTTTGATTTACAACAATTACTTCAAGTCCAGATTGATGTAACCTGTTTAAAAGTTGATGAAGATCAGATGTTAAATCCATATCAAATGATTGTAATGCATTCATTTCTTGGAACGTTTGCACTGGAGCATCATCACGTAAAAGGAAGTGAAGACGTTCTTCCGCTTCTTTCAATCCGTACAACATACTATGATCTTCCATTTGCGAAACAAGATATGGATCTTGTAAACAGTTTTCATATTTCTCTCTTTTTTGTTCAAGCTCTTCATCTGTTATAAGTAACATGCCCGCTATTTCATGAATTGCATTTTTTACAGCTCGAATTGGTTCCATATGTGCGCCGCCAGCACAGACGAGATTCATACCATCTTGCCTTGTATTTTTCGCAATGACCCATATGCTCGGAATACCATGTTCCATCGTCGCGTTGAAAACGTATAATTCATATCCAGTAATTGTGCGTAAGCGTTCCAACATTAGTTGCAATTCAGTATCATTGGCTGAACTAAGATCGAGACGGGGAAGAGGTAATTCGGCATACCAAGTGAGCAAAAAGGCGTCACGCTCTACAATTTCTAAAATGCCGTGAAAAATTGCTTCTTCTAAACTACCACCAATTGCACATCCATTTGATGTTTCATACACGAAAGCATCTCTATGACCAAGGCTATAATAAGCGATTGATTCTGGAACTAGAAGTGGTCGGTTTTGTAATAAAGAATATCCCCATACCCAGTTTTGCTCATAATCAGGGTCAAACGGCTTAAATGGAAAACTATCACGATTGTAATGTTCATTTGTATGCACACCAAGTGTGAGGGGATTCAGTGCAATATCTTCTAGCTCACGAAAACTGCCATGTACATTTGTTTTTTTTCCACGAGGCGACATACCGCAATAGCGTTCTAAACCTTCTAAAATAGCGGTTGCTTCACTAAGTGAAAATGAATGAGTCCGGCCCGCGACACCTTCATTTCCAAACAGTAACGGCATGTTTATAATGACATCAGCAAACGGTAATAAAGAATGTTGCATTTGGCCGTTTAAAATACCAGTCCGGTAATCTAAATAGTCTCTCGTTAAAAATGTGTTTAGCTCATGAATGGAACGACAGCGATACGTTTCAGTACTCGTTTTCAAACTTGGTTGTAAAGAAATTTGCGCTGCATCTGCTGTATCGTCAGGCAAATTGCTGCATACCGGACAGAGAGGGTCTGGAAGAAACGAATTCCGGGTACATTGTAACGTTTGTAAGTCCAGTAAAATGAGTTCGTTTTCTAAAGAAGAATATCCATGAGCTAATATTTTCTCTGTTTCAGCATGAATGAGCTGGCACATTTGTAGCATTCCATTTTGGGTGGCGCGTACATCACGCCTCGTCACGTTCTCTGCTTTTAATGCATATTTTCGTTGTAGTTCCCACATTTCTCTTTGATCAAAGCCAGCTATAAACCGGCGTCCATCAGCGCAGTGGGAACATCCAGTTGTAAGAGGCTTCACGTAAGGACCGATAATACCTTCACCAAACGAAGTAAACGCGCGAAGCCACGGAATATTATTTGAGCGAAAGATAAGCTCAGCATCGTGATGTACGGAAGAAGGAGACCCGTCATGTAAAACGAGAGCAAGATGAATGTTTTCAGGAAGAGCTTCTGTAATTGTATGCTGGCGGATGAGTGAATATTGCTTACACAATTGCTCATGTACATAGTCTGTGAGTAGGCCATCTCCTATAAGTAGTATGTTTTGAGTCATTGGTCATCCTCCTTTGCAATTAATACTCCATATATACCGTCTAAGCTGTCTCTTAAAAATGACTCAATAGCTAAATCAAAAACGAATGGATACAAGTTGTTTTCCGCTAAATTTTGCAAAGCAACTTGTAAAGACTGTACGCCTGGAATTTCTTCCTCTTCTTGTATTGCTACTCTAACAGAATCCGTACTATATAAAACAATGGATGATTCCGGTAACATATTAGCTTTATAAGGAATCTCTTCATTTTGAATATGAAGGAGTGCCTGTTGCAGAGCATTTCTTAATGCGAGTGTTATATTAATATTTGCCGCACCATACCATCTATCATTAATACCGATCCAAACGACAGGAAAACCAAGTAACTCCTCACTCATTCCTACTTTAGGTATTTCATGAATTGTAGAGAGAGCATCGTAGTAAAACCTACAATGTTTATCATGAATTTCGGTTAAATCAAGCTCTGTAATCTCTTCTAGCATATGTGATTGGCGTTCATATAACTTATTATTTAAATGTTTTTGGAGTGCTCGGTATACACCTTCTGTCATCGTTTCCCCAGCACCAATACCGATATCAGTATGTTCGGGGATAAGACGATGAATCATTTCAGCTACATATGTTTCAACTCCTGTTAAACCAGCTTCGCGGCGTGCTTCATTATGAGTTAATCCACCGCAAGTTATAGTAGGAAGGGGAGAGGTAGGTCCGTCTGATAATGGATTTGCAACTTGAATATTGCACTGTGATAAAGGCAATTGGTGTAAATCTTGTTCATCCCACATGTGGAATATACCAGCTTCTTTAGAAGTTAACGTATCAAAAAAACGAAAAAGTTCAGTTGAAGTATATTGTCCGGAACGTTGGGCAAGGTTTTCTTGAAGATTTTGCACCGTATCAATTGTAAAGATTTCATCGGTTGCGAGAAGATGTTTTATGAAAGGGTGCCACTTTCCTTCAAGTGTTTCCAAGTTTAATAAAAAGAATTGAGGATTATGCTGCCTATGTGAACCTTCAGCGACATGTTTAAATAACTCAAAAACGATAACATTTGCTAACATTGCAGATGCAATTGGTGAGAAAAGTTCATGTGGATTTTCACTTTGTAAAGTAGTTTCGTGTAGACGATGCCAAGCTGATTCCCAGCATTCTTCACGGTCTGCGGTTACGACGGGTCCAGCTAAACCAATTCTTGATAAGCAAATAGCTGGTATGAAATTTTTCTTAAACTCTCTACAAATAGTATGGATTGCTCTTAAACTTTCAATATCTCCATTTTGGGAAACGTATAAAATCCAGTCGAAAGGCTCGAATACTTCATGTAAAGGGCGATCAATTGTAATATCTATTTCTTGAATAAGTATATTGTCATCATTTGCATATGCACGTTCGCTTAGTTCATGAATTCGATCGTAGTTTGTTTCAGCACGATCTGTAACAAGATAATGGAATGTAGGTAAACCAGATTCTAATAAAGAAGAAACTAGGGAAGTAAGCATATCGCCAGAACCAATTATAAGCACATTTGCTGCGCGGTACGTTTCGAATTTTAAAGCGCCTGAATGGGAATCAGCTTCTAAAAACTCAATTTGCGAAGCGTATCTGTCGAGTAATACACTGTTTAATTCGTGGGGAGCATCTTGGCTTACATCACGAATGAAACCATTTTCATATAAAATCTCTCCAATTTCAAATACACGATTTTGATAGGGGAGAGGGAGACCATCGGTTATCTCTGTCAAAGAATGATTACCGTTAAACATAGGCATTAATTTCTCAATCCAGTCATAAATTCCATCACCATCCATACGGAATGAACTGGAGTTATTTCGAAAGTAAACACCCCCGTTTGAATCGGGGAGGAAGAAAGTATCCTTATTTGCTTTAAGTTTTGCATGAACTGGAAGGTTATTCATGTTTATCCCCCTTACGTTTTAGGCATACATTATTAGTCTATGTAGTGTGATTTGTCCCGTATGAACATAATGAAAAAAGGCTGTAGAATGATTCATTCTACAGCCTTTAATAGATTAATAATCTATCAACCTTCTAATAATAATGATTTTGGATCTTCAAGCATATCTTTAACAGCAACAAGGAAGCTAACTGCTTCTTTACCATCAACAATACGGTGATCGTAAGATAGTGCAAGGTACATCATTGGACGGTTTTCCATACGCTCTGCATCAATTGCAACTGGACGTACTTGGATTTTATGCATCCCTAGAATACCTACTTGTGGGCTATTTAGGATTGGTGTTGACATTAGAGAACCGAACACGCCACCATTTGTAATCGTAAATGTACCACCTTGTAGCTCTTTTAATGAAAGTTTATTATCGCGTGCTTTCAGACCTAAATTACGAATCTCGCTTTCAATTTCAGCGAAGTTCAATTGGTTAGCATCGCGTACAACTGGAACAACTAATCCATCTGGAGCTGCTACTGCAATACCGATATCATAGAATTTTTTAATGATAAGCTCATCACCTTGAATTTCAGCATTTAATAATGGGAACTGTTTTAATGCTGCAACAACTGCTTTTGTGAAGAATGACATAAAGCCAAGACGTACATCATGTTTTTTCTCGAAAGCATCTTTGCGTTCTTTACGTAATTCCATGATTGCACTCATATCAACTTCGTTAAATGTAGTTAGCATTGCAGATGTTTGTTGAACTTCTACAAGACGTTTTGCAATTGTTTGACGGCGGCGGGACATTTTCACACGCTCAACTGGTTTTTCAAATTCAGTTTTTGCAACTGGAGCCGGACTTTGTTTTGGAGCAGCTGGTGCTTCTTTTGGCGCTGCAGCGTGAGCTTGTACATCATGTGGTCTCACACGTCCAAGTGGATCTGTGCTACGTACTTCGTTTAAATCGATTCCTAATTCACGAGCCATTTTGCGAGCAGCTGGTGATGCGATAGGACGATTTGTATTTGGTAAACCTTGCAACGCTTTATTTTGTTCAGCACTTGGAGCTGCTGCTTTCGGTGCTTCAGTAGTTTCTTGTTTTGGTTGCTCAGCAGGTGGTGCTGGTGTGCTTACTTCAACTGCTGCGCCGTTTGCATCTAAAATTGCGATAGTAGCACCAACTTCAACTGTATCTCCAGGTTCGCCTAGTAACTTCGATACAATACCTGAATCCTCTGCAATGATTTCTACATTGACTTTGTCAGTCTCAAGCTCAACAACGCTGCCACCTTTCTCAACTTTGTCGCCTACGTTGATAAGCCATTGTGAAATAGTTCCTTCTGAAATAGATTCTGCAAGCTCAGGTACTTTAATTTCGATCATTTTAAATGTCCTCCCCTTATTTGCCTAACGGTGTGTTTTGTCTTCTTTAATCTTCGGTAATCTCCATTTGTTAGCCTGGCTGTGGCAGACTATCTGCCATAGCCAAGCCTGAAAAACTCATTGTTACTTTCAGTTGCTGAAAACTTCAATTTCTTGTTTATCTTGACGGAAGTTGTACTTCACATCTAAAGCGTGTGCAACGATTAATTCTTGCTCAGCTTTGTGATCGAATGGATCGCCACCAGATGGGCTAGAACGATCTGGGCGTCCAATGTAACCTGTTTTCACTTTATCCCCAGCTAGTTCGAACAGAATTGGAGCCATGTAATGCCATGCGCCCATATTACGAGGTTCTTCTTGAACCCAAATGATTTCTTCTAAGTTTTTAAAGCGTTTAATAATAGATTGAACTTTTTCAGCAGGGAATGGGTACAACTGCTCGATACGAACCATATGAACTTCATCTAGGCTGTACTCATGCTTACCACTTTCGATTTCTGCTGCTAAGTCAATTGCCATTTTACCTGTACTTAAAACAAGACGTTTTACTTTGTTTGGTTTCGCACCAAGGTTTTCTTGTTCTAAAGCAGGTTGGAAACGTCCTTCGCTTAACTGACTAGCAGTTGAAAGCGTAAGTGGGTGACGTAATAAACTCTTTGGCGTCATAAGCACTAACGGTCGAACAGCTTCTGTTCCTAAGATAGATGCTTGACGGCGCAAGATATGGAAGTATTGTGCCGCGCTCGTTAAGTTTGCAACTGTCCAGTTGTTCTCAGCAGCTAATTGTAAGAAACGCTCTGGACGTGCACTAGAGTGTTCTGGCCCTTGACCTTCATAACCGTGTGGTAATAGAAGAACTAAACCAGATTTTTGACCCCATTTTGCTCTTCCTGCTGAAACATATTGATCAAATAATGCTTGCGCAGTATTTGAGAAGTCACCGTATTGAGCTTCCCACATCACAAGAGTTTCTGGAGCAAATACGTTGTAACCATATTCGTAACCAACAACAGCAGCTTCTGATAACGGACTGTTATGAACAGAGAATGATGCGTTAATGTTCGGTAAACGGTGTAATGGTGAATATGTTTCGTTTGTATCAGTATCGTGTAATACGATATGACGGTGCGCGAATGTACCACGCTGTGAATCTTGACCAGTTAAACGAATTGGCGTACCTTCTTGCAAAATAGAAGCGAATGCTAACGATTCAGCAAGTGCCCATTCAATTTTACCGTTCTCTTCAAGAGCATCTTTACGGCGCTCAAGAATTTTCTTCACTTTTGGATATACGTTAAAGCCTTCAGGCCAAGATAATAGTCCTTCATTAATTGCACGAAGTGATTCAATTGAAACACCAGTGTCAATCGGCTGGATTCCTTTTGCAACAACCTCTGGAACTTTAACGTGAATTGTTGCAGCACTCGTATCAGCTGGTGGCACTTGTGCGTATTCAGCCTTTAATTCCTCTTGTATAAACTGAGTAATTGTTTCAACCTCATCTGCATTCAGAACGCCAGCAGATTGTAATTGATCTGCATAAATTGCTCTTACAGTTGGGTGATTTTTAATTTTTTTGTACACTTGTGGTTGTGTAACTGCTGGATCATCCATTTCGTTATGACCATATCGGCGGTAACCGATTAAATCGATTAAGAAGTCCTTTTTGAATAGCGTACGATATTGGATCGCAAGGTTTGCAGCAGCAAGACAAGCTTCCGGATCATCAGCATTTACGTGAACAATCGGAATATCGAAACCTTTTGCAAGGTCGCTTGAATATTTAGTAGAACGAGAATCATAGCTATCAGTCGTAAAGCCGACTGCATTATTTGCGATAACATGAATAGTTCCGCCAGTTTGGTACGCATTCAATCTACTTAAGTTGAGTGTCTCAGACACAACACCTTGACCAGGGAATGCAGCATCACCATGAACTAAAATTACGAATGATTTTGTAGTATCTTGTTCTGGAAGACCAGATTGTTTACGATTCTCTTGAGCTGCGCGTGCGAAACCTTCAACAACAGGGTTAACGAACTCAAGATGACTCGGATTATTTGCTAATGTAACACGAGTGCTAACTTCTTCATTACCAACGACTTGTTCTCTACCTAAATGGTATTTCACGTCGCCAGTCCAGCCAGCATTTGCCACTGCACCTTCTATTTTTGCATGTTTGAATTCTGCAAACATGTGATTATATGGCTTTTCTAATACGTGAGCGAGTACGCTTAGACGACCACGGTGAGCCATACCAATCATGACATCTTCAACGCCGCCTTTAGCACCTTCTGAAACAATTTCATCTAGTACAGGTACAAGCATATCAACGCCCTCTATTGAGAAACGTTTTTGACCAACGAATGTTTTATGCAAGAATTGCTCGAAACCTTCAACAGCAGTTAAACGTTTTAAAAGAGCAGTTCGTTTTTTATTTGATAATGGTTGACGCAATGAATTTGATTCCACCATTTGATGCAACCACGCGCGTTCTTCACTATCTTGTATATGTGAGAATTCATAAGCTAAAGATTTTGTATAAACGTCTTTTAATCTATGAATTACATCAAGTGCAGTGTGAATACCCTCTGGTGCATCTTGCCATACTGTTTTTGCTGGAATCGCTTTCAAGTCAGCATCGCTCAGTTCGTTCATTGTTTTCTCGATAAGAGATTGTCCGTTTGCAGCATCTTCCATCGGATTAATGTGAGCCAATGTATGCCCGAAAGAACGGATCTGTTCAACAAGTTGAACGACCTTAAGAATCTTTTCAATGTTCCCTGTGTTTTGAGGAGAAAAATGTGTTGCTGTGTTGTCCCCTGTTACGACATCATCTTGAAACGAAGGAGCTCCAAAAATTTCAAAAAGCTCTTGTAATTCCGGATCAACAGAACCTGCTCCAGTTACGTAAAGATCATACTGTTCAATAACATAACCAAGGTTCGGACCATGGAACTTGGCCCAAGGGTTTGTCGTTGTATTCTTCCTCGTCATTTGTTTAAACCTCCCAATGCATATAATCCTTTTTCCATACAAAAAGGTGCATTTTGCTCTTTTCAATAATTGATGAACCAATAATCAATGTAAATGTTTTTCTTTACTCTTATGTTATTACAATAATTTACATAATACCAAACACTATTACTTATCTGTTTTGTAAAAAAACATTCACAATAACTTATCACCCAAGTTAATCTTTCATGTTATAAAGTAATTTCACGGGAAAACGGGGTGGATATATTTGGTATACCTACATTAATACCTATAATTGTTGCATTTAAATATAAGTATAACTATCAGAATGTTTCGATAAAGTTTAGTTCGAATTATGTATATTGGAATAATAAGCGCTTTCATTGATATTATACAACAATATAACGGAATATAGTATAAAAAATAAAAAATTATGAATTTACCATAAACTTTATCTCGATAGTGTTAAATATCGAAAGGAAAATGAAGGATTTCTACAAAAAAAGTGGCTATACATAAAAAATGCTTCATAAATCGTTAGTTTCTATAAATATGGCGAAAAACAACGTAAAAACAATAGCGCATTTCACCCGATAAAGAGCAGAATGAAACATTTTAAAAGGATAAAACAAATATGGAGATATTAAATTTTCATAAAAACGGAGAGGAGATATAGTAACGGCTATATACATTGTTCCATGTTTCATTTCAAAATAGACGTGCTGAATTTGAAAAAGTTTCTTCTATATAAATAGAATGAAAAATAGACGAAATGAATGTAAAGGAAACTTGACGTAAAGTTTACTTTACATATATACTCGGTATAAGGAAGGAGGGAGAAATTTCCTTGGAAAATAAAATGGTTGAATACCGAAAAAAATTTGGATTATCTCAAGAAAAATTGGCTGAGAAACTTGGAGTTTCCAGACAAACCATCATTTCAATTGAAAAGGGAAAATATGATCCATCACTTCCATTAGCATTTGAAATTGCAAAAGCATTTCAGACAACGATAGAACATGTATTTATTTATGAAGGAAAAGAAGAGGGGGAGAAAGGATGAATTATTCACAAAAGTACTTCGTTATTATGGGAATTATTTTTCTATTTATGAGTGGATTTATGATATTAACAGGTATAATGACGCATTCTGCACCACCGGCTCCAACGTATACATTGCTTGCGATGATGATTATGTGTTTTTGCTTAAGTTACTTACACCCGCAATTTAAAGAAAAAGATGAGCGAATGAAACTTATTCGTTATAAAGGAATGTTCTTCAGCTTTTTTGCATTAACCGCATATTATCTTCTTTTCTCTTTCGGCTTAAACTTAAAAATAATTACACTATCTGCTACTGAACTATTGAACATACTTATGGCACTTACGATGAGTACAGTTTTTATATCGTTTGTTGTTTTATCGAAAAGATATTAAGATGTAAAAGAGAAAGGAAGATTAACATATGCAAATGATGTATGCTTTTGGCATGGGGCTTGTATTATTTTTAGCGGTATTCTTATTTATTCGTAAAGACGTTCAAGGCGGAACGTTAACGAAACGAGGATTTTATAAAATGATCGGCTGTTTAGTTGTTATGTTTATAGCGATTATCGTAATGATCGTTTTAATAAATCAGTCACTATAGAATTTAAAAATGGAACCTTACTTTTGTAAGGTTTTTCTTTTTGAAAATAAAACTAAAAATTACCATAAAATCCATTTTCTATCTATATATTGTATTATATAATCCAATAAAATGATAGATAAGGAGAATAGTATATGAAAAAAAGGCTATCTTCTTTATAGCAATATGTCTACTACTGATAGCTAGTATTACTTATATCATATGTAACAAACGAGAACAAGTGCCACCTATGTTAGTAAGGGAGCAACAAGAATACTACGTTACGAATGAACCTGCCAAAGCAGAAGAAGTTGGGCAAAAACTTGGCGAAGTGACGAAGAAAATTGAAACAAGCAAAAAGCCTACTAAAGATAGTGAATCCAGCATATTTGAAGAAAAAACAGAAGTATTTGAAATGATTTTAGAAGAAGAGGATAAAAGGCTGCCCATACTCGTAAAAGAGCCTCATAGTGAAGAATGTAGAGTAGTAAGGCCGATGTTAAAGTAAGTACTATAATAATGAAGAAACAAATTTTTAATAGAGAGTAGTGAGCGTTATGAGATGGAAAGCAGGAACTTTTGAAAAGATAGAAGCGAATGATTTATCTATTGAGCAGCTTAAATGTGCCTATAAGTTATTTTAAAGTACATAACGAAAATTTTTCCGAAGAAACACTTTATGAAAATATTAAAATATGCAAAATTGCATATTGGTTATTCTAAATCTTATGCTAACCTTATAATGAAAAATATAACATTTGTTGGTAATGAATGATTTTTGAAGGAAATAAGTTATTAAAAAAGATTCCATATAGGAAATTTGTTGAAATTTCAGATGTTACAAATGTCATCTTATTTTTAATGTCTGATAAAAGTGATGCCATTAGAGGGCAAAATATTGTGGTTGACTATGGATATACAATTGTATAAATAAATCATCTTGGGAATTAAGGGTGTGGATAATGAGTTTACTAATTAAAGATTTAACAAAGAAATTTGACGAGCATGTTGCAGTGAATAATTTGAATATCGAGATACCAAAAGGTGAAATTTTTGGATTCTTGGGCGGGAATGGAGCAGGTAAAACGACTACATTTCGAATGATACTTGGCCTTTTATCGAAATCAAGCGGAACCATTTCATGGAATGGTAAACCTATAAATTATGGTGTTACGGATAAGATTGGGTATTTACCAGAAGAACGTGGTCTTTATGCGAAAATGACTGTCAAAGAACAAGTTAATTTTTTTGCAAAACTAAAGAACATGAAAAGTAAAGATGCAGAAAAAGAACTTCACTATTGGCTGGAGCGTTTTAATATAACTGAGCATCTGAACAAGAAGGTAGGAGAACTTTCTAAAGGGAATCAGCAAAAAATCCAGCTGATAACAGCGATTATACATAAGCCTGAACTCTTAATTTTAGATGAACCATTTAGTGGTTTAGACCCAGTAAATGTTGAAATGTTAAAAGACGCTGTTCTTGATATGCAAAAACAAGGGTCGTCGATTCTTTTTAGTTCACATCGTATGGAACATGTGGAAGAGTTATGCCAACACATTTGTATCATGCACAAAGGAGTACCTGTTGTTCAGGGTGACATTGCCAAAATTAAAAGTGATTTTGGTAAAAAGAACGTTGTAATCGTTGGCGATCATGACTTTGAACATTTGAAAGAAATAAAAGGTGTAGAAAGTATGAAGAAACGTAAAAATGCAGTTACCCTTAAAATTTCATATGAAGAAGTTTCGCATGTTTTATTTAAAGAGATAACGAAATTAGGTTATGTTAAAAAGTTTGCAGTAGAAGAGCCTACATTAAATGATATCTTTATTGCGAAAGTAGGTGCACAGCATGAATAGTTTCTGGACGATTTTTTTACAAAACTATAAATCTAAGGTAAAAGCTACATCATATATTGTTATTACAATCATGATTTCTATGTTAATTATAGGAATGATGAATTTTGAAAAAATTTATAACTATTTTGTAGGTAACGAGGAAGAGCAAGTTGTCGTTGTTACAGAAAAAGAAGAATTATATACAACAATTCAACAAGTGTTTAAAAATGTCGATAGTAAGATACATGTTAAACATAGTACGGATAAACAAAAAGCAGAATCAGGTGTTAAAGATGGTGATTATACATATGCAATCGTTGTAGAGGAATTGGATAATAAACAATTAAAGGCTACGTATATAACTGAGACAGATGTAAATCAGCAAGATGTTAGCAAGGTTCAAACTATTTTATCTCAAATACAATCTTCTAATTTCGCTCAGCAATTGAATCTATCGCAAGATGAATTAAAGGTGTTAACAACGCCAGTAGAAATACAAACCAAAACTGTTTCAGATAAGGTTAAAGATGGAGAACATACAGAGGGTGTAGGAATTTTAATTAATACCTTTATCATGCTAAATTATGTAATGATATTAATGTATGCTGCACAATTAGCTACAGATGTTGCAACAGAAAAATCTTCTCGTGTAATGGAGTTAGTTGTTTCAAGTATTTCGCCTACAAAACATTTATATGCGAAGCTCTTCTCAACATTATTGGCAGGTATTACACAAATAATAATTTGGGGCTTGGTCGCAACTGTAGGGTATAAAACAGCAATTAATGAATCGAAAAATGATATTTTAAATAGTATTGATTTAAATTCTGTTGCTCCTACTCTAGTGTTTTATGGGATTCTATTCTTCACATTAGGATTCTTATTATATGGCTCATTATCTTGTCTACTCGGCTCTGTTATTAGTCGTATAGAGGAATCTTCTCAAGCTGTTATGCCGCTGACATTTATGTTAATTGCTGCTTTGTATATCGCACTTTATGGAATGTCAAATCCAAGCAGCACGGTTGTTACCATTACTAGCTATATACCTTTCTTTACTCCTATTGTTATGCTCGTACGAATTGGATTCCTCAATATCCCAGTATGGGAGATTGCGCTTGCATTAGCGATTCTATTAGCAACAATATGTATGATGATTGGTTTAACGAGTCGTGTTTACCGCGGTGGCGTATTATTATATGGTAAAGGTGCATTCAGTAATATAAAAAAGGCAATCAAGTTAGGGAAAAAATAAGATTGGCTTATTCATATTTAAAAAGACTACATAGTTAATCTATGTAGTTCTTTGTCTAATACAATAATTTATATATATAAATTATTGTATTAGACTATTTTTTAAAGAAAACTTTAAAAAGCTCCCAAGAAGAGAGTGAAGAATTGAGTTCTGGCGAACAACGCAGAGCTATGATTGATATAATTTATGTCTTTCTCAAAAATTGAGGAAAAGAAGTAGGGGAAATGGTATAAATATAATATTAGCGATTGATGAACTGGAAGTTTCACAGAATCTTACGCAATGTTTCAATCGAAATGAATATAAGTTGAAAGAAGTTGATATATTTACTGCTTTTTGAAGACATGTTGAATATTACAAGTTTAGAATCGCACTTTGCTATATCACGGTGAACGATATTATAAATAGAAGTAAATCACATAAAATAAAGTTAGCTTAGATTGAATTTTTTTGTCTAAAATATTGACTCAAATCTAATAAGAGATTTAAAATCATAAGTCTATTTTCATATGAAAAATTAATCGTTAACCAAAAGAGAGCTATTGATCAAATCTTGAACAGTATATAAAAAATTTATTATAAAAATAATATATTGATTTGCTACATAAAGAAAGCCCCGTAACTATCAAGGGGTTTCTCATATGATCCCGACTGGCCTCGAACCAGCGACCTCCACCCTGTCAAGGTGGCGCTCTCCCTGCTGAGCTACGGAATCTTCAAAAATGCGTATGTAACAGCATCTTTAATCTTTATGCTAAAGTAATTATATATAATTAACTGAAATTTTACAATATTTTATATTAATGTTTTGATGGGAAAATAGTTGGAATCACGCTAGTAGTGTATTAAGGAATATATAAGTAGAGAATTTAATGAAAAGTGAGTTCGAATAAAGCGGTTCTATTATTTTTTTCGATACCAATCCAAAGGACCTTCATCGCTTAAGTCAACAAGAAAAGGGAATAAGAAGTGTAAAGGTAAGCTTATAAGTTCTGGCATAGCGTTCAATGTTTTCCTTGATAGATATTGTCTTCCGAAGCAATACGGACAATCTTTTTCAAATGTCATGAGTATCGACCATACATCTTTTACTTTCCACTTCGTTTTACAATATGTACAACGCGCCATGGAGTTCCTCCTCATTTTAAGGTGTTTTCTAATATATTCTATTTGATCGTACTAAAGTCAAGTGTAGTTGGTGTGATAGAATATAAGTTGGTTTGTTTTTTTATATGGATGTATTCCGTAATTTATGACTAAATGAATGTAGTGTGAGGGTTATATAATAAGAGATTTTCATTTTTAATATGCAAATTGGCCAATATATCCTTTTTACAATTTTCAAGAAATCATGTATAAAAGAAGTACAAGATATTTATAAATATTCAGAAGTAGAGGGAGAATTATTGTAATGGTAAGAAAAACGTTCAAGATGCGCGTATCTAGAAATAGAACGATTTCGATTAATGGCTCAATTCTTGATGTGGATGTTACACATGATGAGTTTTTACAAGAGTTTGTTGAGTGGGTCGATTCTAAAGGTTGGTCGTTTATGGGGATGACAGATGAGATTACACCTGAGGAAGCTAGTCAAAATTTAATAGACTCATTGATTGATGAGAAGGATAAGAAAGAGTAATTCCTTCTTATTTTTTGTTGTATATTTATGTTCCTAATCGTAAAAGTGTGATATAGTAAAAAAAGTGAATATTCTTCCAAATTAATACAAATTACATATAGGTTGGTAGAGGTATTTTATAGAATGTGAAAGTAAAGGGAAAAGGGAGAGTCATATGGTAAATTTTAAGAAAATTTCGGTTTTTGTTATGGTTATTTGTTTATTTTTTTTGACACCTATGACGTTATATGCTGAGACGAATATTGGAGTAAATCCGGAGCAAGTGGCACCTCCACCTGCGGAAGGGCCGAATGTTTTTAGTCAGTTTGCGACTACGATTGATGCGAAAACAGGAGATATGTTGTACGACAAAAATGCACATCATCGTGCGTTCCCTGCTAGTATGACGAAAGTGTTAACGGCGATTTTACTGATGGAGCATACGAAGCCAGAGGATCAATTTACGTTTTCACAATTAGCATTAGATCAAGAGAAGAGTAATTATCAAATTGAGTTTCACCCTGGTGAGACTATTAATAGAAATACTGCACTTATGATTTTAATGGTGCTGAGTGCGAATGATGTGTCGTATGCGATTGCGGAGCGTATTGGAGGAAGTGTTGAAAACTTCGCCAATATGATGAATGAAAGGGCGAAGCAATTAGGGGCTAAAGATAGTCATTTTGTAACGCCAAATGGATTGCATGATCCAAATCATTATACGACGCCATATGATATGGCCATGATTACGAGAGGTGTGCAAAAGTATCCTGAAATTTTACAAGCGATGAATACGAAAAGAACGACGGTTACGACATCTACGCAAACAGTTTCTATTTTTAATAAGTCTACTTATTTTGAAAATCCATATAGTATGGGTGGTAAGACAGGATTTACGAATGAAGCACGCAATACGCTCGTTTTATTAAATGAGA
Source organism: Bacillus sp. AR13-1 (assembly GCF_008042285.1). NCBI lineage: Bacteria > Bacillati > Bacillota > Bacilli > Caryophanales > Bacillaceae > Bacillus > Bacillus sp. AR13-1. The sequence continues at coordinate 208,172 of NZ_QNUA01000018.1, read as the reverse complement.
AGGATGGTAATCGTATTATAAATGTAGTAATGGCTTCTCAAAGACCTGAAATTTATGAAGATTTGAAGCAGATGGCGGAATATTCTTTTGGGCAATTTACGAAGCAAACTGTACTAGATAAACATAGTTGGCACCAAAAGGCAAAGTATTTAAATAAAGATGTTGATTCTGAGCTGGAAAAAAGTGCAGAGCTTATGCTAAAGAAAGATGAAGGGAAAAATATAAAAACGGCTTTTCGGGTTAATTCAGTGGATAAAGAATCTTTGTATCAAAAAGGAATTCATCGCGGTGAAGTAGTTGGTGCGGTAGATATCATAAAGAATAATCAAACGATTGCGACTATAAATGTTCTTTCAAAAGAAGATGTTACTTTTGCGATGCCTAAAAAAGATACAGTTGCACCTGAAGTAAAGGAATCGAATGTGAAAGTGATAAGTGTTGGAATAGGTGCGATTTTATTATTTGGAGCGATTTTATATGTAGTGCTGCGCCGAAATAACCAAGGGATGAAATCAGAAGAAAAATAAATTGCTAGTAGACCGTGATGAGATTTTGTCACGGTCTTTTTTGTATGCATTTCAAAAATGATTTAACTAATAATTGTAAATTTTCTTATTGCATTTCCAAATCGTTCGTTATATTATTTACTTGTGTTCTTGTTAGAGAACTAAATGAATATTGTATACTTCAAATAACATAAAACAACGGAGAGGGAGAGAGACGATGAAATTAATTTGGAAGGTGATTAGCAACGTTATCTCATTTGTTTTATTTGCGGTAATGGTTTGTTTAGCTTTTGTAGTTATTTCTTCAAAAGCGAGTGGCGGGGATCCAACAGTGATGGGATATCAGTTTAAGAGCGTTCTTTCAGGATCGATGGAACCAACATTTTTAACAGGATCAATCATTGCGATAGAGCCAACGAAAGATGGTTCTAAATATAAAAAAGGTGATGTTATTACGTTTAAAGAGAAAGATGACAAAATTATCACTCACCGTATTATCGGTGTGAAAGATACAAATGGAAAAGTAATGTATGAAACAAAAGGGGATAACAACAACGGACCAGATTTAGCACCAGTACTTGCAGAGAATGTAATTGGAAAGTATGCAGATATTACAGTTCCATACGTTGGTTATGGACTGAATTATGCGAGTTCAAAAGCGGGAGCAGCATTACTTCTCATTATTCCTGGAGTCTTTTTACTTGGCTATTCCGCAATTTCTATTTTTGGCGCTATTCGTAGCATTGACGGAGAAAAGAAAGATAAAAAAGTAGAACAATCCGTCTAGTTCGTTTGGTTATACTTTCCGTTTAGGAAGTTAACAAATATATATATATTAAGGGGATATGGACATGACTTTAAAGAAAAAATTAGGAATGGGTATCGCATCAGCAGTATTAGGAGCAGCATTAGTTGGTGGAGGAACATTTGCATTCTTTAGCGATAAAGAAGTGTCAAATAATACATTTGCGGCTGGTACGCTTGATTTATCATTAAATCCATCAACAGTTGTTAATGTATCGAATTTAAAACCTGGTGATACAATTGAAAAAGAATTTAAACTAGAAAATAAAGGCTCTTTAGATATTAAAAAGGTTCTATTAAAAACAGACTATAATGTAGAAGATACGAAGAAAGATAATAAAGATGATTTTGGTAAACATATTAAAGTAACATTCTTAAAAAATGTAGATAAGCATGAGACGATTGTGAAAGAAACTACATTAGATAAATTGAAGGGTGATACACTTACAGCAGTAAATAATGATTTAGCTGCTTGGTTCTGGGATGAAAAAGGTATTTCTGCAGGTAAATCTGATAAATTCAAAGTGAAATTTGAATTCGTTGATAATAAAAAAGACCAAAATGAATTCCAAGGCGATAAGTTACAATTAACTTGGACGTTTGATGCACAGCAAGGCGATGGTGAAACGAAATAATAATGACAACAAAAAGAGACTATCAAAAGTGGTAGTCTCTTTTTGTGTTAAAAGAGAAATGTAAAAAGAAACATAATTTTTATATCATTTTGTAATTCACTTTATTATAATAAAGGTATAGTTCTTGATAAAGAACAAGTTGTTCGATAGGAGAGATTAAAATGCTGAAGGCACCTCGCAAATTCAAAAAGATGCTTATATTGCCATGTTTGTGCTCTATTACTTTTTATTTAGGTTCTCAAATGATGACTTATACAGAGGCAGCTTTCATTCATGAGACGAAAGTGCAGGCTACTATTTCTACAGCAAGTATTTTTCCAAAAACAGTTGATCAGTTGACAGAACAAGCTAAGCAACATAAGGAAGTAATTTTGCATGAGTATGAAGAGATGAAATCGAAAGTAACTTTCACTTCCACTCAAGAATTAGAACAGGCGCTTGTTACGTGGAAGCAAGGACGTGAGAAAATTGTTACTGAGAGGGAACTGTTACAAAAGGTATATGTATCAATAGAAAATCCTTATAACAAAGTGAAAGAAGAGTTAAAGGGAAATAAAAGTGAATCTAATAAGCAAGTATTCTCGTATGTGAATGCTGGTTTTCATATAGTTAAAGAGCACTGTGAGTATGTTGATAAAGAGGTTAATTTACAGGTGATTGATAAACAAATTCAAGCTTTTGAAAAATTATTAGTAGATGAAACAGCAAAGCAAGTGAGTGAGGCTGAGAAGCAAAAGAAATTAGAAGAGAGTAAGAAGCAAGAAGAAGCGAAAAAGCTAGAAGAGAGCAAGAAACAAGAAGAGGCGAAAAAGTTAGAAGAGAGTAAGAAGCAAGAAGAAGCGAAAAAGCTAGAAGAGAGCAAGAAACAAGAAGAGGCGAAAAAGCTAGAAGAGAGAGAAGCAGGAAGAGGCGAAAAAACTAGAAGAGAGTAAGAAGCAAGAAGAGGCGTAGAAGAGAGTAAGAAGCAGGAAGAACAGAAGGAATAGTAAGTAAAATACAGCAGCATTTCGGAAGGAATAAATACAATGATAAGACAAATAGGTGAGAGAGCCTTACGACTCACCTATTTGCTTTGTTTTTCTTATTTCACTATTCGTGGGTATAGGTCTTCACCTAAAAATTTAACGAATGCGAGGAAGTTAGTTGGCAGCCCACCGCTTGGTGAAGGTTAATGATCAGTGGGGATGGACAGAAAAACACTGATTAAGGTTTCACTTTATTTCTCAATACTTTTCTGAAAAAAAGGAAAAAATGTTGAGAAATAAAAATAATCAAAATATATATTGTATTTATATAGTCTTGTTCGTTATAATGAACTTAAGGTTTTAAAAAAAGAACAAATATTAGCTAAGCTAATATAGTTTTAGTTACACCTCTTATTTTGAAATAAGAGATAAAAATACAAAAAACAGCTAGGGGGAATTGATTGTGAGTCTGAAAAAGAAATTAGGTATGGGAGTTGCATCAGCAGCATTGGGGTTATCTTTAATTGGTGGAGGAACATTCGCTTACTTTAGCGATAAAGAAGTATCAAACAATACATTTGCAGCTGGGACGTTAGATCTTACATTAAACCCTAAAACGCTTGTAGATATTAAAGATTTAAAACCAGGGGATTCTGTTAAGAAAGAGTTCTTATTAAAGAACGACGGTACTTTAGCAATTAAAGATGTTAAATTAGCGACAAAGTATACTGTGAAAGATGCAAAAGGTGATAATGCTGGTGAAGACTTCGGTAAGCATATTAAAGTGAAATTCCTTTGGAACTGGGATAAACAAAGCGAGCCTGTATATGAAACAACTTTAGCTGATTTACAAAATGCTGATCCAGATCTTTTAGCTAAAGACATCTTTGCTCCTGAGTGGGGAGAAAAAGGTGGCTTAGAAGCTGGTACAGAGGACTATCTATGGGTACAATTTGTATTCGAAGAGAATGGTCAAGATCAAAACAAATTCCAAGGCGATTCATTGAACTTAGAATGGACATTCAATGCTAACCAAACAGATGGAGAAGAAAAATAATAAATAAAAAAAGCGGGGGATTCCCCGCTTTTTTTTATAAAGAAAAAAAGAAGTGCCCGTTTTAAGCACTCTTTTATATGTATTATTGTTGATTTTTCTTCCATTGTGTAAATTCGAGAAATTCACGAAACTGTTCTTTTGAGACACCAGAGCTCATCGCATCTTTAACGAGCTGTGTCCATTCGGAGTCTAGGTGACCCTCCGTTGTTGTTTCATCGTGAAGTAAAGTATCAACTGGAATTTGTAGAACAGCTGCAATTTTTTCAAGAAACTGAATAGAAGGGTTTTTTTGTAAATTCCGTTCTATAGAACTAATGTAAGATTTAGCGACACCAGCTTTTTCGGCGAGTTCTGTTAATGAAATGCCTTTTTGTAAACGAAGGCGTTTTATACGTTCTCCTATCATATTTGCGCACCTTTCTATCAATATGTAGTCGTCTTATGATGTGATTATTATAACATAAACTTCGTTAAAAAGAACGAGGCTATTGAGCCTGGCTCGTATGCTTCATACGTTGAAAAAAGTGTTCAATATCTTGCAGGGCAATGCCAGCATCTAGAGCTTCAAGTATTAAATCAATCCATTCTTGATCTAGTGAGTCAGCCTTATCTTTGTACAAATGTAATTCCTCCCTAATTAGTGGTCATAATCGCTGCTACAGAATATATGATAATGCAATCGGATTTTGTATTTTATATAGTGAATTATCAAATATTTTGTAGATGAAACAAAGATAAAATCCCCATCAAATTCCCTCTATGGCGATTATAAAGTTTCTGACAAATATTTTCAATATTTTCTGAAAACATTGTTGAATTGTGATATATTCGTATACTAACTATGAAATTTTTACAAATATATTAAAAAAATTACATAATATAACTAAATATTGAAAATATATTGAATTTTTAATAATATAGAGTGTGTAATACATATTTTATATTAGGGGAGGCAATAAGGGATGAAAAAGAAACCATTTAAAGTGTTATCATCAATTGCTTTGACAGCTGTTCTAGGCTTGTCGTTTGGTGCTGGAAGCCAGTCTGTATATGCTGAAACGCCGGAGAACAAGACAGCTACAAGCCCAGTTGATGATCACTTAATCCCAGAAGAGAGATTAGCAAATGCGCTAAAAAAACGTGGGGTAATTGATTCATCTGCTTCAGGGACAGAAACAAAGAAAGCTGTCGAAAAGTATGTAGAGAAAAAGAAGGGTGAAAATCCTGGGAAAGAAGCGGCAAGTGGGGACCAACTTACGAAAGATGCATCTGACTTTTTAAAGAAAGTGAAAGATGCAAAGGCAGATACGAAAGAAAAATCAGAGCAGCCAGCAAACGGGACTACAGCAGGAACAGGTCCAGTTAGAGGAGGCTTAAATGGGAAAGTACCAACTTCACCTGCTAAGCAAAAAGAGTATAACGGTGAAGTTCGTAAAGATAAAGTACTTGTTTTACTTGTAGAGTACGCTGATTTCAAGCATAACAATATTGATAAAGAGCCTGGCTACATGTATTCTAACGATTTTAACAAAGAACATTATGAAAAAATGTTATTCGGTAATGAGCCATTCGCGTTAGAGGATGGAAGCAAAATCGAAACGTTTAAACAATATTACGAAGAGCAATCAGGTGGTAGTTACACAGTGGACGGAACAGTCACAAAATGGTTAACAGTTCCAGGTAAAGCTGCTGATTACGGTGCAGATGCTGGTACAGGTCATGATAATAAAGGACCAAAAGGACCACGTGATCTAGTAAAAGATGCATTAAAAGCGGCTGTAGATAGCGGACTTGATTTATCACAGTTTGATCAGTTCGATCAATATGATGTAAATGGTGATGGGAATCAAAATCAACCGGACGGTTTAATCGATCACTTAATGATTATTCATGCGGGTGTTGGACAAGAAGCTGGCGGTGGTAAATTAGGTGATGATGCAATTTGGTCACATCGCTGGACAGTTGGACCAAAACCATTCGCAATTGAAGGTACACAAGCGAAAGTTCCATATTGGGGCGGAAATATGGCAGCATTCGACTACACAATTGAACCAGAAGATGGCGCGGTTGGTGTATTCGCACATGAATATGGCCATGATTTAGGTCTTCCAGATGAGTATGATACACAGTATAGCGGTGATGGTGAACCGGTTGAAGCTTGGTCTATTATGAGTGGCGGAAGCTGGGCTGGTAAAATCGCAGGAACAACGCCAACGAGTTTATCACCACAAAATAAAGAGTTTTTCCAAAAAACAATCGGTGGTAACTGGGCGAATATCGTAGAAGTAGATTACGAGAAATTAAATAAAGGTATCGGTCTGGCAACATACTTAGACCAAAGTGTTACGAAGTCAGATCGTCCAGGTCTGATTCGTGTTAACTTACCAGATAAAGATGTAAAAGGAATTCAGCCTGCATTTGGTAAACAGTATTACTACAGCACAAAAGGTGATGACCTTCATACAACGATGGAAACGCCACTATTCGATTTAACGAAAGCAACGACTGCAAAATTCGATTATAAGTCATTGTATGAAATCGAAGCAGAGTACGATTTCCTTGAAGTACACGCTGTAACAGAAGATGGACAAAAAACGTTGATTGAAAGAATTGGTGAGAAAGCAAATAGTGGAAATGCAGCTACGACAAATGGAAAATGGGTTGATAAATCATATGATTTAAGTCAATTCAAAGGTAAGAAAGTGAAACTAGTATTTGAATATATTACAGACGGTGGATTGGCGTTAAATGGATTTACACTTGATAATGCGTCACTAACTGTAGATGGAAATGTTGCATTCTCTGATGATGCAGAAGGTACACCACAATTCAAATTGGACGGTTTCGTTGCATCTAACGGAATGGATAAGAAAAAGCATAACTACTATGTAGAGTGGAGAAACTATGCGGGTTCAGATAACGCATTGAAATTTGCTCGCGGTCCAGTATATAACACTGGTATGGTTGTATGGTATGCGGATTCAGCTTACACAGATAACTGGGTTGGCGTACATCCAGGACATGGTTTCCTTGGTGTAGTTGACTCTCATCCAGAAGCAATTGCAGGAACTTTAAATGGCAAACCAACATTTACAAGCAGTACGCGATTCCAAATTGCTGATGCGGCGTTCTCATTCGACAAAACGCCAGCTTGGAAAGTTGTATCTCCAACGCGTGGAACATTCGTATACGATGGATTACCAGGGGTACCGAAGTTCGATGACTCTAAAAAGTATATTAATGAGCAGATTCCAGATGCAGGACGTATTTTACCGAAGCTTGGTCTGAAGTTTGAAGTAGTAGGACAAGCTGATGATAATTCTGCAGGTGCTGTTCGTTTATACCGTTAATACAGTAAAACTACCGGGAGATTTTCTTTCGGTAGTTTTTTGTGAGCAATGAATTTTATATAAAAGAAAAAATTATATATAATGTAATTTTACGAGTAAAAAAGTTCTATATAAATAATGAAAGAATTGGATAAAAATAGTGGGAGAAGGTGAATAGATGAGCATTTCTTCTATTGTAAATAAACAAAAGCAATATTTTTATAATGGATATACGAGAAGTATAGAAACAAGAAAAAATAATTTAAAAAAGCTTTATGATGGAATTCAGCGTTTTGAAGGTGAGATTTTTCAAGCGTTGAAATTAGATTTGAATAAATCAGTTCACGAATCATTTACAACAGAAATTGGATATGTACTAAAAGAGATTTCTTTTCAAATGAAGCATATTTCATCTTGGAGTAAACCAAAGCGTGTTCGCACAGCTCTTACTCATTTTGGATCGAAGGGGAAAGTGGTGCCAGAACCGTATGGTGTGACGCTTATTATCGCACCGTGGAACTATCCGTTTCAATTAGCAATTGCACCACTTGTAGGAGCATTGGCAGCTGGCAATACAGTCGTTTTAAAGCCGTCAGAGTTAACGCCAAACGTTTCAAAAGTGCTTACGAGAATGTTAGGTGAATTATTCCCAGAAGAGCTTGTATCGGTAGTAGAAGGCGGTGCTCAGGAAAGCACTGCACTTTTAAAGGAATCGTTTGACTATATTTTCTTTACAGGTAGTGTTGGTGTCGGAAAAGTTGTTATGGAAGCAGCGGCGAAAAAATTAACGCCTCTTACGTTAGAGCTTGGCGGGAAAAGCCCATGTATTGTACATAAAGATGCAAAGCTAGATGTAACCGCAAGACGTATCGTTTGGGGCAAGTTTTTGAATGCTGGGCAGACGTGTGTAGCGCCTGATTATATGTACGTTCATTCTTCAGTGAAAGAGCAGTTAATCGAGGCATTAAGACATGAAATCGCAGAGCAATATGGAAAAGATGCTTTGCAAAATGACAATTATGTGCGAATTGTGAGTGAGCGTCATTTTGAACGTTTATGTACATTTTTGCAAGATGGTAAACCTGTGATTGGCGGGAATTATACGAAAGAAACATTACACATCGAACCGACAGTGTTAACGAATGTTACATGGCAAAGTGCTGTTATGGAAGATGAAATTTTTGGGCCGATTTTACCAATTATAGAATATGACAAAATAGAAGAGGTAATTGAAACGATTCAGCACCATCCAAAGCCGTTAGCACTATATGTATTTTCTGAAGATAGAAAAGTGCAAAAGAAAGTGACGAGTAATATTTCATATGGCGGAGGATGTATAAATGATGTCGTATATCATCTTGCAACGCCATATTTACCTTTTGGGGGCGTTGGAAGTAGTGGATTAGGCAGCTATCATGGTGAACAAAGTTTTCGGACTTTTTCCCATTATAAAAGCATTTTGTCCCAATCTACAGCATTCGACATGAAAATTCGTTACTCTTCTACAAAAAGTGCTTTAAAATTCATACGAAAGTTGTTAAAATGATGATGGTGTTTATCAGTAGGCGTAGCCGTATGATAAAAACCCCTTCGCAACTGAAGGGGTTTTTCTGTTCGACATATGTATCATGCGAAAATGAATCAAACATACTACATAAAGAATAGAAGAGAACGCTGCTAAACAACCATTTTTGTTTGGATCGAAACAAAAAAATAGTCTATAGAACATAAATATTTATTCATGAATATAAAAATTAAAATTTAAGGTAGATAGGACGGGAAAATGAAAAAGATTATTAAAGTTGAAGCAGTAGAAAAACATTTTGGAAATCAAGTGATTATCCCCCCTCTTTCTTTAGATATTAAAGAAGGAGAATTTTTAACAATTTTAGGACCGAGTGGTTGCGGGAAAACGACTTTACTTCGTATGATCGCAGGATTTGAAACCCCAACTAAAGGGAATCTTTTATTAGATGATGAAAAGATTAACGATTTGCCGCCATACAAGCGTCATATGAATTTAGTGTTCCAACATTACGCACTATTCCCACATATGAATGTTGAAAAAAATATTTGTTTCGGTATGAAAATGCAAAAAGTATCAGCAGCAGAACAGAAAGAACGTGCGGAAGAGGCAATGCGTTTAACGCAGTTACTTGAGTTCCGTAATCGTAAACCTTCGAAGCTTTCTGGTGGACAGCAGCAGCGTGTAGCAATTGCAAGAGCAATTGTAAACAACCCACGTGTATTACTATTAGATGAGCCACTTGGAGCGCTTGACTTTAAGTTAAGAAAAGATTTGCAACGTGAATTGAAAAACTTACAACGTAATTTAGGAATTACGTTCATATATGTAACGCACGATCAAGAAGAAGCGATGAGTATGAGTGATCGTATTGTCGTTATGAATAAAGGGCATATCGAACAAGTCGGCACGCCTAAGGAAATTTACAATAAGCCGAAAACATTGTTTGTTGCGACGTTTATCGGTGAAAATAATATCGTGAAAAATGGGGAAAACTACGTAGCAGTTCGCCCTGAAAATGTAAAAGTTCGCTCGGTTGAAGAGTCAATTTTAAAAGAATACCATCTTGGACATATTGAAGATATTGAATTTGTTGGAAATATGGAAAAGCTATATGTACGTGAGGAGAAAACAGCGGAATTACTAATGGCATACCAAACTGCTGAAGAAGCAACGCAGTGGAGCATTGGAGATAATGTATATGTAGGCTGGGAGCAAGAGGACGAGGTGACCTTAAATTGAAGAAAGGGAAATTACTCGCATTACCTACAGTCGTATGGCTGTTACTCTTCTTCCTAATTCCACTTCTGTTCGTATTAGCATTTGCCTTCATGCAGCGCGGAGCATACGGGACAGTGGAAATGAAATTTACATTAGATAACATAGCACGTGTGTTTGATCCATTATATATGGGGACGTTATGGGAAACAGTGAAGATAGCTGTTATTACGACAGTACTATGTTTATTAATCGGTTATCCATTCGCCTATACAATTACAATTGTTGATCGTAAATATCGTTCTATCCTTCTATTATTGGCAACGATTCCGTTCTGGATTAACTTTCTTGTTCGTTCATACGCATGGATTGTTATTTTACGTTCACAAGGTCTTGTAAACACATTGCTATTGAAACTAGGTATTATTAGTGAACCTTTAAATCTGCTATATAATACGCCTTCTGTAATACTCGGAATGGTATATTCTTTATTACCATTTATGATTTTACCAGTGTATGCAGCAATTGAGCAGCTTGATAAGCGTAAGCTAGAGGCGGCTTATGATTTAGGAGCAACACCAGTAAAGGCATTTTGGAATGTAACAGTACCGATGACGATGTCAGGGATTACAACTGGTTCTATTTTAGTATTCGTTTCTTCTATCGGAATGTTTGTTGTATCAGACGTTATGGGTGGATCGAAAGTAGCATTAATCGGAAACGTAATTCAAAACCAATTCTTAGGTTCACGTGACTGGCCATTTGGTTCCGCGTTATCTATGATTGTTGTTCTATTCTCTGTTCTGTTAATTTACTTATATTATCGTGCAACGAAAGTATATAAATATGATGGAAACGGAGGGGAATAGGCAAAAATGAAGAAGTTTTTAGTTTCTTATTCTTGGTTAATCTTATTGTTTTTGTATTTTCCAATGATGGTTTTAATGGTATATTCCTTCAACGATTCTCGCATTAATGCGGAATGGGAGGGCTTTACACTCCATTGGTATACAGATTTATTTCAAAAACAAGATGTTATTGATGCGTTTGTAAATAGTATGACGATTGCTGTTATAACGACAATTGTGACGACAGTTCTTGGTGTGATTTTTGCTATTGCATTACACCGTTACAAATATCGTTTTGAAGGGGCCATTAACGGTCTTGTATATTTACCAATTTTAATTCCTGATATTTTAATGGGATTATCTTTACTTATCCTATTTAGTCAATTAGGTATGGAACTTGGAAAAACAACAATTATTATTGCACACATTACATTCAGTATTTCATTTGTTGTTGTTATTTTAGCGGCACGTCTTTCTGGTATGGGACGTGATTTAGAAGAGGCTGCAAACGATTTAGGAGCAACGCCGTGGCAAACGTTTCGTTATGTAACGTTTCCAGCAATTGCACCAGGAGTTATTTCAGCCGCATTATTAACATTCACATTATCGATTGATGATTTTGTAATTAGTTTTTTCGTATCAGGACCAGGATCAACAACATTGCCATTATACATTTATAGTATGGTTAAGCGTGGAGTATCGCCTGAAATTAATGCTCTTTCTACAATATTAATTGTTGTAATTGTAGGATTAATGGTGCTATCGGAAATTTTCCGTAATAAAGGTGCAGACGGTGAAGAGAACTCTGGAGGACACCTTCCTTTATAATACGAATGATATAGAAAGAACGAGGAGGTAATAAACCGATGAAATTAGTGAAGAGATTAGCTGGTATAGCAATTAGCTTCAGTCTTGCTGCAGGTGTACTTGCTGGTTGTGGTGAGAAAAAAGAAGAATTAAACATTTATAGCTGGGCGGACAATTTTGATGAGCAAGTTTTAAAAGATTTTGAAAAGAAATATAACGTGAAAATTAACTACGATAAATATGCAAGTAATGAAGAAATGCTTGCGAAATTACAAGCTGGTGGCGCGACATATGATTTAATTCAGCCATCTGATTACATGGTGAAAACGATGGCGAAGATGGACTTATTAGCGCCTTTAGATAAGAAGAATATCCCGAACATCGAGAACCTTGTGTCTAACTTTAAAACACCTGCGTTTGATCCAGAGAATAAGTATTCTCTAGTATATACTTGGGGTGTAACAGGAATTGCATACAATAAAAAGTATGTGAAAGAAACACCTACAAGCTGGAATGATTTATGGAACGAGAAATATAAAGGACATGTTACTTTATTAAACGATTCTCGTGAAGTATTAGGAATGGGACTTAAGAAAAACGGTTTCTCTAATAGCACGAAAGAGGATGCACAGTTAAAGACAGCGTCTGCTGATTTGCAGAAGCTACTTCCAAACTTATTAGCATTCGATACAGATAATATTAAACAAAAATTCATTACAGAAGATGCTTGGATCGGGACAGTTTGGTCTGGAGACGCAGCATTCATTGCGAAAGACAATAAAGATGTAGGATACGTTGTACCAAAAGAAGGTGGCACAATTTGGGCTGATACGTTAGCAATTCCAAAAGGTGCGAAAAATAAAGAACTTGCAGAGAAGTTTATGAACTACTTATTAGATGAAAAAGTAAGTGTGAAAAACTACGAGTCAATTGGTTACAGTAATCCAAATGAAAAAGCTCATCCTCTTCATAGTAAAGAATATCGTGATAATCACATGATCTTCTTAACAAAAGAAGAATTAGATCGTACAGAGTGGCTTGTTGATGTAGACGATAAGTTAAAAGACTACGATCGCTACTGGACAGAGCTGAAAACAAAAGGTAAATAAGTAAGAAAATGCGGTTTCTAAAGTAGAAATCGCATTTTTTCATAGTAGGAGGAAGTCGATTGAAGAAAAAGTTACATCAGTATGAGTTAATGTGTATCATTTTATTGTTTGTTCTATTTAGCATCATCGCTTGGAGGGTACATGTAGGTGGTGTTACAATGATGGATACATACGTACGTGATATGGTAAAAGGATTACAAACGGAAAGCTCACTTACATTCTTCTCATACTTTACAAAGCTAGGATCTGCAATTGGAGTTATAACGACACTAATTATAAGCTTGCTCGTTTTTTGGAAAAAGCGTTATTATGCTGCTATGATTGTGTATCCAATGGCTATATTAACGACACACCTTGTTAATAAGGGAATAAAAGAAATTGTAAAAAGAGACCGCCCATCATTAAATGAGGCACTTGACGCACTTGGGTATAGCTTCCCAAGCGGACATGCAATGCTATCTATTATAACATTCGGTTTTCTTGCCTATATCATTGCTGCCAATTTGAAGAGTGTAGCTGGAAAATGTGGTATTACGATTTCGATGGGCATATTAATTATATTGATTGGATTAAGTAGAGTTATTTTAAATGTTCATTACCCGACTGATATTTTAGCTGGTTACTGTGCAGGTGGCATTTTGTTAATCATCGCAATTTATTGTCATCGTTTACTTACCGAGAGATTGGGACTTAATAACGAGAGATAAAAAAACGTCTAGAAAAACTAGTATTATAGTTTTTCTAGACGTTTTTTGTTTAAATGACAAGTGAATTATATAAAGTAGGTGAAAATGTGTGAAGACAAATGTACATAAAATTGATAAGTGGGGGAAGTTAGGAACTTTTTTGTATCAATTTCGTTATACAGTAATTGTAGCATTACTACTACTTGCGATAGTGCTCGGTATTTTTGCTCCAAAACTTCCAGGAGTATTGGGCGGTGATGGTTTCCAAACAGAAGGGGATTATCAAAAGACGAAAGAAATTTTAGATAAGGATTTTAAGCAGTCTCAAGATACACTTTTACTCGTTTTTGAGAAGGAAAAGGATACTTCGCATGAGGAGTTCCAAAAGCGTATAGAGGGGATAATAAATCAAATTGAAGAGAAAGAAAAATACGAATCTTTCCATCATCCAATGCAAAATAAAGAGATGTTACAAGATGATATCGGTTATGCGACGATTTTATTTTCCGGGAAAACAAATAAAGAACGAATGGAAAAGACATTACAATTTGCCGGGAAAATCGAGAAGGAAAGTAATAGCGTATTAAAAGTAACACCGACAGGATATCCGAAAATTAATCAAGAGATTAATGAAAGAACGCAAAATGATTTAAAAGTAGCAGAGATGATTGGATTACCTATTGCTTTTCTCGTACTATTATTCTCATTTGGTAGTCTGATTGCGTCTATTTTACCGATTGTAAATGGCGCGCTTAGTGTCATTAGTACGATGGGGATTTTATATTTTATAGGTAGTGATAAAGAGCTATCTATTTTCGTGTTAAATGTTGCACCGATGATTGGGCTCGCATTATCAATTGATTTCGCACTGTTATTTGTAAATCGTTTTCGAGAGGAAGTTGCGAAGAGAACAGTGAAAGAAGCGATAGCGATTACGTATCAAACGGCAGGGCGTGCTATCGTATTTTCAGGGTTATGTGTATTCGTCGGTTTATCAGGCTTATTTTTCTTTAAGATAGATTATATTCAGTCTGTTGCTATTAGCGGGATGATTGTCGTTATTATGAGCATTTTGTTTTCGCTCACACTTCTTCCGGCGCTATTATCTTTAATTGGTAAAAGGATATTAAAAAAGAATCAGGCGGCGCCTACGCCATCAAATGTATGGCGTAAATTTGCACAGTTTGTAATGAAACATCCAATCGTCATGATTATTGTTGTTACAACATTTATTGTTATTTGTTTATTACCGCTACGTACAGCTAACTTGCAGTTTCCTGGTGTTGAAGCGTTACCTGAAAAGAGTGATACGAGAGTTGCATTTGAGAAGTATGAAGAAGCCTTTAATAAAACTGTCCAAACACACGCTGATGTGACATTAGTAGTAGAGACGAAGAAAGATATAACAGAAAAAGAAAGTTTACAAAAGATAGAAGCTGTTGTTCAAAAGTTAAAAGACGATAAGCAAGTATATAAGGTGAAAAGTGTATATGACGGGCTAAATGGAATGAAAGCAGATCAAGTTGCTGGAATGTTACAGTCGCCAGAGGCTGCGAAAATAGCTCCTGTATTTGAAGCGTATACGAAAGGGAATAAAACAACAATGGAAGTCTTTTTGGATACGAAGCCAAGTACAGAAACCGCAAAACAATGGGTTCGTGATTTCAAAAAGAATTATAAAGAAAATGATGTTACTTATTATTTGGGCGGTATGACGACGTTCCAGCAAGAGTTAGAAGATGAAATTAAAGATAAAGTTGCAATTGGTATGTCTGTTATATTTGGATCAACCTTTGTCATTTTATTATTCGCATTCCGCTCTATACTCATTCCAATTAAAGCTATTATTATGAACGTACTTAGTTTAAGTGCAACAATTGGAATTGTAATTTGGTTATTTGAAGGTGGTCATTTCGGATTAGAAGAGAGTTCAGTTTTATTTGTATTACCAATCTTTATTTTCGGCCTCGTATTTGGGCTTAGCATGGATTATGAAGTATTTCTTATTTCACGTATTCATGAGCTCTATGAAGAAACAGGGGATAACGATCAAGCAACGTTAGAAGGGCTTGTTTCGACAAGTAGGATTATTACGTCCGCCGCTTTAATTATGATTGTTGTTACCGGTGCGTTCGCCTTTACTGATATTTTACCAGTAAAGCAGATGGGGCTTGGGGTTGCATTAGCAATATTTCTTGATGCAACAATTATCCGTCTTATGCTCGTACCAAGTTTAATGAAATTGTTTGGGGATTGGAACTGGTGGCTACCATTTCGAAAGAAAAGAGAAAAATCATCATAAAAAAACTCATCTATAAGATGAGTTTTTTTTATGAATAGCAGGGCCCATATTTTGCGCATAGTATGTGATAAGAACATTACATACAAGTAGGTGAAGGCAATGTTTCGTTATTTTAAGTTTAAGCTAAATGATACAGTACAGTTTGCTGAAAACGATGGGCATATGTATCGCATTGTCGGTTATCGGTTGGAAAAAGGGTTTTACCCAAAAGATGAATGGACTCATATTATTTATGAACTGCTTAGAGACTTTGACGGGTATACGATGGATGCGGAAGAAGAGGAACTTGTAAAAGTCATTCAAGTAGAGGATGAGTATTACAAAATACAAGAAGTATCGGGGTATCGCTATCCAGTAAAAATGAAGCAAAAGCAACAAGTTATGAAAGGAGAGAAAATAGACGACTTATTAGATACGTACAACGACTATAAACGATTGGCGGATTTCTTTAAAGATTTATTGTATGAACAAAAAGCTGAAGAAGTGTTGCAGGAAATGAAAAGGCTTAGAGCGTGAGGGGACAGTCGATTATAAGGCTGTCCTCTATTTTTGACGGTGCATCAAATTATGTTTTCCGTTACAATGAGAGAATCAATAGAAATAAGGTGATTATAGTATGGAAACAAAGAAAAAGGGCGAATGGTGCGAAATTACGGTTCCAGCGACGTGGAATGGTATAAGTATTGAGTCGTTGTTAAAAGTAGAATGGGAAGTACCAAAAAAGTTATTACATCAGCTTCGTATGGAAAAAGGTGTTACGGTTAACGGAGAACAAAGGAGATGGAATGAACTTTTAAAAGAAGGAGATAAGTTACAAGTTCATATGTTTATGGAGGAGGAGTACGGCGTAGAGCCGGAATATGGTGAATTAAATGTAGTGTTTGAAGACGATCACGTACTCATTGTAAATAAGCAGGGGCAAATGGATACACATCCTTCTGAAAAAAATGGGACGGGAACACTTGCTAATCTTGTTGCTTTTCATTTTCAAATGCAAGGTTTAGAGACGAAGGTTCGGCATATCCATAGATTAGATAAAGATACGACAGGTGGTGTTGTATTCGCAAAACATAGAATTGCGGGTGCAATTATGGATCGTTTATTAATGGAACGGAAAATCAAAAGAACGTATATGGCACTTGTTGAAGGAAAAGTAAAAAAGAAGCAGGGGACAATTGATGCAGCTATCGGAAGAGATCGACATCATGCTACAAGGCGTCGTGTTTCTCCAAAGGGAGACCAAGCTATAACGTATTATAAAGTAGAGAAATATTTTAAAAAACAAAATGCGACGCTCGTAACGTTACAGTTAGAAACTGGTAGAACGCATCAAATTCGCGTTCATATGAGCTATAATGGAAATCCATTAGTTGGGGATGTATTATATGGTGGGCAAACAACATATATGTCCGGGCAAGCGTTACATGCGATGAAGATTAATTTTTTGCATCCGATTACGAAAGAAGAGATCGTTGTTGACGTACCTTTCCCTACAAATTTAAACGATACAATGAAAAAATTTGAAAGAGAAAATAGGTAAAGTGTAAGTTTAAAGTTGAAAAAGGTAGATTTTTGCAGGGATTTCTCTGAAAGAGGCGAAGCCGTTAAGAGAAAAGAGAGGTGAGAATTACTTGATCAAATATAAATACATGCTAGGGATATTTTTCGCTTGTCTTTTACTTACTCTATGTATTTATCCATATTTACCAACTCGTATGGCAGTGCATTGGAACGAGAATGGTGGAGCGAACGAGTTTATGAGTAAACAAGTTGTCGTATTATTTATCCCTGTCCTTATTATTATTTTACATGGATTAGTATATGTTATTTTACATAATATATATAAGTTTAATGAAGGAGAGTATTTCATTATAAATGGATTTATAAAGAGTATTACTTTATTTATGATGTTTGTCCATATACTAATTCTCTTTATTAATTTGGGAAGTATTATATCCTTTCAGACAGGACTAACGATTGGAATTAGTATGTTTCTTTTTATGTTTAGTAAAGTGTTTAAAAAGGTGAAGGATAGAGAGAAAGAACCGATCAAATTACAAAAAATCCGTTTAGTTAGTAGGCGAATCTTTCAAGTGATGGCATGTAGCATATTATTTTCGTTGCTTTTGAGCCTGAAGTGGGGATTTTACTTGTTAATTAGTGTAATAAGCTGCGGGTCTATTTTGTTTATGTTCTACATTTTATACGCATACATATTAGAAAGCTATGAAACATAAAAAAAGAGTCTTCTTCTAGAAGACTCTTTTTTTATTTATTTCGTAATAAATTGTTGTGTCCAGTAGTTGCCGCTTTCTACATAGCCAACACCGATATGAGTGAAGCCACTATTTAAGATGTTTGCACGGTGTCCGGCACTGTTCATCCAAGCTTGTACAACTTCTTCTGGAGTACGTTGTCCTTGGGCGATGTTTTCACCTGCAGATTTATAAGAAATACCAAATTTTTTCATCATGTCAAACGGAGACCCGTATGTAGGGCTGTTATGATCAAAGTAGTTGTTTTTTTGCATATCTTCAGACTTAATGCGTGCTACTTTGCTTAATTCAGTATCGATTTGTAATGCTGATAAGCCTTGTTTTGTACGCTCGGCGTTTGTTAATTCAACAACGCGTTGTTCGAATTCGCTTAAAGATTTTGCTTCTTCAGCAGGCTTTTGCTCAGCAGGTTTTTGTGTTTCGTTTTGAGTATTGTTGTTTTCAGCTGGTTTTTGAGCTTCTGGTTTAGCAACTTCTTCAGCAGGCTTTTGTTCAGCTGGTTTTTGAGTTTCCTCAGCAGGCTTTTGAGCTTCTGGCTTAGCTGTTGGTTGTTCAGTAACAACATTTTCAGTAGGCTGTTGACCAGGAATGAAGCAATCTTGTTGGAATTGTCCTTGGTTCCATTGTGCTAATGATTCAACTCCCATAGATTGTAAGAATGCTTGTAATTCTTGTTGGCTCATTTGCTTCATCATCATTTTTGAATGCTGAATATTTTGAACCTTTATGTTAGATGGTTGTACTGTTGCAGCTTGTGCATCTAAAGAAGATACTCCTAAAGTAAGAGCTGTTGCAGCAGCTACAGATAATAAAACACGCTTTTTCATGATGTGTGTCCCCCTATATAAAGTTTTAATTTGTTTTCACACGATTTGTTTTTGACAGCCTGTCTGACTGACCAATTCATCGTAGCATACAATTTGCGAGAAAAAAGATGGAAAAAAATTCATAGACTTAAAAATTTCCTAATTTATCCTAAGAGGAGGAAAGGGATGAAATAAGAGAAACATAGAGTATAAAAGGAATTTTTAGCATTTTTATACTTGGTTTTAAGAGGGGGTTTTTGGATAAATGTACCTATATTAAAAATGAAGAATCCTATTGTATCAATGATTTTAGCATTTTTTTGAGGAATATACTGGATGTATTTTTACAAAACTGTAATGTTTCTGTTGTTCTTTTTTATAATAAAGTAACATATTTTTAATGTTGTAGCGGACAAAAAAGCGGCTATCTCTTTACGTAGACGAAGGAGATAGCCGTTTTCCTATTATTACGTATGTTACGAGTTATTACGAGTTGGTTTCAATTGCTTCTAATAATAGATCAACAATGTGAATTCCTCTCATTTTATGAGAAAGACCTTCACGTTCAATACCTAGTTTCATTTGTAATAGACATCCAGGGTTTGCAGTAACAATTGTCGCTGCATCTGTTTCATGTACACGGTCCATTTTGTAATCTAGAAATTCCATTGATAACTCCGAATGGACAATATTATAAAAACCAGCAGAACCACAGCAACGGTCCGCATCTTTCATTTCGCGGTATGTTGCGCCTTGAATGGCCTCTAGTAACATACGAGGTTCCGAAGATGTTCGCATAACATTGCGTAAATGACAAGAGTCTTGATACGTAATGATTTGCGGCGTGAGTCGTAAGTCATTACGTTTATGGAAATCTAGTTCTACTAGTATAGCAGTAATATCTTTAATTTTAGAAACAAATTGCTTTGCGCGTTCAGCCCATTTGGGATCATCTTTTAACAGATAATCATAGTCTACGAGGTAAGCTCCGCAACCACCTGCATTCGTAATAATATAGTCGATGTTTAAATCTTCGAATGCTTCTATATTTCGTTTTGCTAATTCTTTTGCTCCACTCTTTTCACCAGCATGCCCATGTAATGCCCCGCAGCAACTTTGTGTTTTCGGAATAACGATATCACAACCAGCTAACTGAAGAAGTTTCATCGTTGCGTTATTTGTTTCTAAAAACATCGTATCCATTAAACAGCCTGTGAAGAATGCAACTTGTTTCTTCTTTGCCACCTCAGCAGGTAAAAATTCAGGACGATCTTTCATTGCTTTCATTTTAGGGACTTTTGGCAAAACGAGGTCCATCGTTGCAAGTGTTTCAGGGAATAACTTCATAATACCTGTTTTATGTGTTAGCGTTTGTAAACCAGAACGCTGGTAAAATCCGATTAGTCCTGTTAATGTTCGCATTCGGTTTTGATGCGGGAATAGTCCTTCAAAAACAACTTTACGAACAGCTCTCACGGGCATGGAGAACTTTTTATTTTGATTAATAATATCACGAGCTTCTTCTAATAAATGTCCATAATTCACACCAGATGGACAAACAGGTTCACAAGCGCGGCAGCCAAGGCAAACATTTAATGTATCTTCAACATCTTCATCCGGCTCAATTAAACCATCAACGACGGCTTTCATTAAGGCGATACGTCCGCGTGGGGAATGTGCTTCTTTATACCCAGATTGAATGTAAGTAGGGCAAGTTGGTAAACAAAAGCCGCATCGCATACAGTTTAGTAGTTCATCTTCACTTAATCGTTCTTTAAATTCCTTTTGAATGTTTTCTTTATTTAATGTGGTCATCGCTCAACCACCACTCTTTTACGAGAGTCTTTCGCGAACATCTTTCCAGGATTCATAATGTTGTTTGGGTCGAAGGCTTGTTTAATCCCTTGCATAGCAGCAATACCTTCTTTACCTAATTTCATTTCTAAATACGGAGCTTTCATTGCGCCAACACCATGTTCACCAGTAATCGTACCACCAAGCTCAATCGCTTTCGCAAATATTTCAGCAAAAGCTTGTTCGGCACGATGCATTTCTTCTTCATTACGGGCATCTGTCATACAAGTCGGATGCAAATTACCATCACCAGCATGACCAAAAGTACAAATAGGAATATTATATTTCTTTGCAATTGCATTAATTGCTTCAACCATTGGAGCGATTTGTGAACGTGGTACAGTTGCATCTTCTAATATTGTTGTCGGTTTTAGTCTTGCAAGTGCTGATAGTGCACTACGGCGTGCTGTACGAAGCGCATCTGCTTCGGCTTCATCTTTTGCAACGCGAACATCGACCGCATTCATAGCACGGCAAACGTTAGCCATTTTTTCGATATCGCGATTGACAACCTCGGGCGGGCCATCTTGTTCAATTAATAAAATTGCTTTAACGTCAGTTGGTAAACCGATTTGTGCAAACTCTTCTACAACTTCAATTGTTGGTTGGTCTAAAAACTCAAGTGTCGCCGGAATAATTTTATTTGCAATAATAGCAGAAACAGCTCGAGCAGCTTCGTTAATATCTTCATATAGCGCAAGCATCGTTTTCTTCGTTTCAGGCATAGGGACAAGTTTTAATATAGCTTCCGTAACAACACCAAGTGTTCCTTCAGAACCAATAAATAAACGAGTTAAATCATAACCAGCTACATCTTTTGCTAATTTACCGCCAGTACGAATGATATCGCCGTTCGGTAAGACAAGTTCAAGCCCCATTACATAATCACGTGTTACGCCATATTTTAAACCACGTAATCCGCCGGAGTTTTCATTAATGTTACCGCCGATTGTAGAAATTTTCATAGAGCTTGGATCTGGTGGATAAAATAAAGCTTTTTCTTCTACTGCTTTAATAATATCAAGTGTAATAACACCAGCTTGTACAGTAATTGTTAAATTCTCTTCGTCAATTTCTAAAATATTGTTCATATGGCGGAAAATAAGGACGATACCACCTTCAAGTGGACACGTTCCAGCGCAAAGATTTGTTCCAGACCCGCGAACGTATACTGGGATTTTATGAGTGTTACACACTTTTAACACGTCTGCTATTTCATTTGTATTACGAGGAGCGATGACTGCATCAGGCATCGCTTGGAAGTTTGGAGTGGCATCATAACTATAAGTTAAACGCCCCATATTGGATGTATCTACATTATCTTCGCCAACAATAGATACGAATGAATCAATAATTTGCTTTTCTAACATTGGAAATCCCCCTCAAACTGTTAACGTATTTCGTCATAATAAAAAACGTTGTAACAGTGCTTTCATTATAATGATAAAAAAGTTGGAGGATTCTTTCTATGTACAATCATCTAAAGATTAATCTATTTTATCGTTATTTTTTGTGTGATTATCTAATAAGAGGAGTGCGAAGTATAAAACATTTAAATCTTTGAATTGTTTCGGGTCAAGTCCTGTATGTTCTTCAATCTTTTTTAGCCTGTAATGCAATGTATTAATGTGTATATGTAATTGCTCAGCTGTCTGCTTATAAGATTGGTTATAATCGATAAATAAACGTAAAGTGTGCATAAGCTCAGGAGATGATACTAAGTTTTCAATGGTACGCTCTAGAAACTGTTCTCGAGTTTCAGTAGAAATATCTTGTAAGCACATTTCTAAACGTAAATCTTCATTAAATACAATTTTTTTCGTTTCAAGTGATACTGAAAGGGCGCGTAATGCTTGTTCGTACGATAAGTTCATATTGCTTGGCGTAACTGTTTGTCCAATCCCGATATATAAAGTAATAGAAAATAAAGTTTCACAGTCTTGTTTTAACCGTTTTAAAAATTGAAAGGTTTGCTCTTTGGATTGGATTGTTGTAAACAAAATAAACCGATCATTTCCCCAGCGAACAAATAAATTTTCTTTTGCTAAAATGTTGCGCATATGTTGCCAAATTTTACGCTGGAGCATCGTATTATCTTGGGCGATTGATAATAAAATAAGTTGTTTCTTCTTATATAAATCAATGCCAAGCGTTTTTGCACGATCGAGAAAACTTGGAGACCAGTCTGTATTTTGAAGCCAATCAAAGACAAATGCTTCATAAGAACGGTGCTCAAGTTCTAGTTGTTCTAAAAAGTAGTTTTCATGAATTAATAATTCGGTCATCTTACGTAATATTTCTCCGTATTGTGAAATATTTTCAGGTTCTCCTGTAATTCCAATCACGCCGATTACTTCGTCATGGAATAGTAAAGGAAGGTTCATCCCAGCTTTTACACCTTGCAGTCGTCGTTCATCGTCTTTTGTAATAATGACAGTTTTCTTTTGTTTCGCACAGCGGAGTGCACCTTCATGAAATTGACCGATTCTTTCCGCATCTGTACTTGCGATAATAACGCCTTGTATATTAATAATAATAATGTTTTCAGTAATTAATCTGCGTACTTCACGTACAATTTTATTCGCTAAATCAGGAAAAAGCATAATTTACACACCTCAAATTCTATTTGTTGTACATTATATATGTAAGTTTATTAATAAAGGAAGATTTCACATTTTCCACACATTTATTTGTTATTTTACAATTATAACGAAATCATCCGAAGATGGAGGGAATCTTTTGAGAAAGTATGTTTTTCTTCTCTGTTTTTTATTTCTATTAGTAGGGTGTCAAGGAAGTTCGTATACACCGATTGCTAAAGATAAAAGTGTTATTATAACAACGAATATAAAGGAAGGTAGTATTAGTTTTATTGATAAAAAAACAAAGAAGCTATTAACAACATGGGAATTAAATGAGCCGATTGCGGGGGTTACGCTACTTCCAAATGGCGAGGAAATACTTGTTTATGGTAAGCAATTAGAATATATGTATGTATATTCACTAGCAGAAGGAAGACAAGTGGACAAATATAAGATTGGAAAAGGAATTGCTAATGTTATCGCATCAGATGATGGAACACAATTATTTGCTGCCGATCAAAATGAACAAAAGGTAAGGTTCTTTACGATAAAAGGAAAAGAGACAGGGAGTGTTTCAACAGGAAAAGGGCCGATAACGATGGTAGAGCATCATAACCAGTTATCTGTACTCAACTTTTATGATACGAAACTAACGACCATTGATACAATGAAAAAAGAAGTGATACAGTCCTTTATGATTCCACCAGCATCAACAGGAGCAACGGTTAGCGCTGATGGGAAAGAAATATGGATTGGTGGACATGGTGATGGAAGTCAAGTGAATGAGAAAGTATTAGTGTATTCTTTACAGAGCGGAGAGATGATGCGTTCTTTACATGCTCCGTTTATGCCTGTGAATATAACAAAGGATGATAAGTATGTATATGCGCTAAGTCACGGTTCAAATACGCTTAGAAAGTTTGATGCAAGTACGTATCAAGAGGTAGGATTTGCAGAAGTAGGATCTAATCCATTTGCATTTTTGAAAAGCGGTGCAGAAGGATATGTAGCTAGTTATGATAGCGATGAAGTATGCGTAATGGATATGAAGAATATGAAAATAAAACAAACAATTAAAGTCGGAAAAGGACCGTTTCAACTCATAGAGAGAGAAGGGGAAGGACAATGAGTAAATATAACGTGCTAGTCGTAGATGACGAAAGTGATATGAGGCAACTTGTCGGAATGTACTTAGATAACTTCGGATACGAGTGGGGAGAAGCTGAAAATGGAAAAGAGGCACTTCGAAAATTAGAGACGGATCATTACGATTTCGTTGTACTAGATATTATGATGCCTGAGATGGATGGGCTTTCAGTTTGTAAAGAGATTCGAAAAACGTCGGATGTACCTATTATATTTTTAACAGCAAAAGGTGAAGAGTGGAATAGGGTGAACGGCTTACGTATGGGAGCAGATGATTATATTGTAAAGCCATTTAGTCCCGGGGAACTAATTGCTCGTATGGAAGCTGTTTTAAGACGATATACAAAGCAAGAACAGCAAGAAGAGATTCAATTTGGACCGATTCTTATTAATGAAAAAAGTAGGAGGGTCGAGACGAATGGTGAGACGATTCCTCTTACGGTAAAAGAGTTCGATTTACTATATTTTCTTTGCCAACATAATGGACAAGTATTTAGCCGGGAACAATTGCTTGAAAAGGTGTGGGGATATGATTATGCAGGAAGTACAAGAACGGTAGATACGCATGTGAAAACGATGCGTCTAAAGCTAGGAGAAAGTGGAAACTACATTCAAACGGTTTGGGGTGTAGGTTATAAATTTGAGGTGTAACGTATGTTTACGATGGTACAAAAGCTTTGGCTTACAGTAGTATGTGCAGTATGTGTAACAGTTTCCTTTCTTTATTTTGTATCTTTATACTCATATGAAAAGTTATACGTTGATAATTTAAAAGATTCATTAGTAATGGAAGGGAAACGTCTTGCCACGCAATATGATAAACGTGAAGGAGTATCCACTTTTGAAGAGAAAGTAAGGGCATATGATCAAATATCTAGTTCAGATGTCCTTTTCGTATACAATCCGCGTGATTTAAGCGCATGTTTGCCTTTTGATGTTCACCATCATTCTCTTATAAGTGAAGGGGATAGACAGGCGCTATTAGATGGGAAAACTGTGACAAAGATAGGGTATGAAGAACATTTTGATCGTAATATTATGGGTGTTGTCATCCCTGTTTTAGATAATAAAAAATTAGTTGGTATTGTATACTCTTATATTCCTTTAAAAAGTATAAAAGACTTAATATTTGATATGGGTCTTATTTTAGCGCCGTTAGCACTTGCAATGATTTTAATTACAATATGGATTGGTAGAAAAATTATTATCGCCATTACGAGACCGCTTTCGCAAATGGAACGAGTTGCAAATCATTTGGCTACTGGAGATTTCTCAGAGCGGATTACAATTTCTTCAGAAGATGAAATTGGACGATTGGGAAAAGCCTTTAATAAAATGGCAAATTCCTTAGAAACAGAAGATGTAAAGCGTAAGGAATTTTTAGCTAATGTTTCGCATGAACTTAGAACACCGCTTAGTTATATTAAAGGATATAGTGAAGCTATTTTAGACGGTGTAGCGAAGGGGCCGCAGCAGGAAAAAGTAACGCAACTTATTCATAAAGAGGCAGGTCGCATGCAGCGCCTCGTTCATGATTTATTAGATCTAGCGCAGCTAGAAGGTGAACACTTTCCCTTAAAGAAACAACCTATCGTTTTTTCACAGCTTATTGAAGATGTACTAAATACGTACGAGTTACAGTTTGTAGAAAAAAACCTTCGTATTTCAACGAATTTAAATCCTGAAATTATCGTAATGATTGATGAGGATCGTATGCAACAAGTACTTCATAATGTATTAGATAATGCGATACGTTATACAAATCAAAACGGGGATATCATAATAACATTAAAGCAAATCGATGATTATTGTGAATTGCACATAAAAGATACAGGAATAGGTATTGATAGAGAGCATTTAGAAAATCTGGGGGAACGCTTTTACCGAGTAGATAAAGCGAGAAGTCGTCAACACGGTGGAACAGGTTTAGGTCTTGCAATTGTAAGGCAAATTGTTCATATACATGACGGTGAGTGGAGAATAGAAAGTGAAAAAGGTAAGGGCACGACAGTTAGTATTAAATTAAAAGCACAAGATGAGGAGAGCATATTCTAACTTTTGGAATATGCTCTTCATATTGAAGGTAAATAGTTACGCGTAAATGTATTAATTAATATCAAACAAATATCAAAAATTTGACTATTTTATGAACAAAACATTTGTACTTCTTACTAATTCGTTCTAAAATAGTTATGGATGCTAAGTTCTTATAAAACGTTACAATTGTTGTTTGGAAGATACTGAGGTGATTTAACTGGAGTACAAATCTATTAAACCGAAAAAAATTTACGAAGAAGTATCTGAAGCTATTTTAACAATGATTAAAAATGGTACGTTAAAACCTGGTGACAAACTACTTCCTGTTCATCAATTAGCTGAGCAGTTTCAAGTTGGCAGATCTGCTGTTCGTGAAGCGCTAAGTGCACTAAGAGCAATGGGCTTAATTGAAATGAAACAAGGAGAAGGTACATATGTAAGGAATTTCGATCCTTCTTCATTAACAAAATCACTAAATAACAAGTTATTAATGAAGAAAGAGGATATTTTGAATTTATTAGAAGTACGGAAGGTGCTCGAAGTGGGGGCAGTTCGAGCGGCAGCGGCAAAACGTACGGAAGCTAATTTGCAAAATATGAAGCAGTGGTTAGATGAAATGGCAAAGAGTATTGGAGATGAGAAGGCTGGCGAAAAAGCAGACTTTCATTTTCATATGGGAATTGCAGAATCTTCGCATAATAACATCTTGCTTGAGCTCATGAATCATGTTTCAGAGATGATTGCTGAAACGATTGGTGAATCAAGACGCATTATTTTATATGGTGAACAAACAACATCAGAACGACTTTTAGAAGAGCATCAATCTATATATGATGCGGTGTTAAAGCAAGATGTGGAATTAGCGCAGCAAGCGATGCTAGATCATTTAACAAATGTAGAACATATTGTCACAGGTAAAAGCGATATAAATTCGTAATTTAATCTTTTAAAAATCTAATTTTCTGATAAAATAGAGAGAGATTAAGTAAGCGTTTTCTTTAGAAGAGGGAGAGGATAGGCCATGGTTGAGCCTACTTCTTCTAATCTTAGTCATCTGATGACCATATGATTTTTGGCGGAGTTGTAATGAGGGGGAATTATAGTTATGAAAGTTACTTTATTTGTTACTTGTTTAGTCGATATGTTTGAAACAAACGTCGGTAAAGCAACAGTTGAAGTATTGGAGCGTTTAGGTTGTGAAATTGAATTTCCAGAAGCACAAGTTTGTTGTGGTCAGCCTGCTTATAATAGCGGCCATGTAGAAGCAGCAAAAGAAGCGATGAAACATATGATTGAAACTTTCGAAGATGCAGAATATATTGTTACGCCATCTGGATCTTGTGCGACAATGTTTCATGAGTATCCGCATGTTTTTAAAGATGATCCGAAGTGGGCTAAACGTGCACAAAAGGTTGCTGATAAAACATATGAATTTACACAATTTATTGTAGATGTTTTAAAAGTTACAGATGTTGGTGCAAGTTTACCAGGGATAGCTACTATTCATAAATCTTGTCATATGACACGCCTGCTTGGAGTAAAAGAGGCACCAGGAATTTTATTATCAAGCGTAAAAGGATTAATTGTGAGAGAACTGCCGAACGTGCAAAATTGTTGTGGGTTTGGGGGAACGTTTTCAGTTAAGATGACTCCAATTTCTGAGCAAATGGTAGATGAAAAAGTAGATAGTGTAATGGAAACAGGTGCTGATTATTTAATCGGTGCAGATTGTGGGTGTTTGTTAAACATTGGCGGACGTATTGAGCGTTTAGGAAAAGAAGTAAAAGTAATGCATATTGCTGAGGTCTTGAATAGTCGCTCATGAAGGGGGAACATAAGCTATGTCTATGAAAATCAGTGAGAAAAAATTTAATGATCGCGTTGGCGATGGAATTCAAGATTCGTTTATGCGCGGAGCGGTATCTTCTGCACAAACGCGTTTATATACAAATCGATTAAAAGCAGCTGACGAGTTGGGAAACTGGGAAGAGTGGCGTGAACTAGGTGAACAAATTCGTCAACATACGTTAGAAAATCTTGATTATTATTTAATGCAGTTAAGTGAAAATGTATCAAAAAGAGGCGGTCACGTTTACTTTGCGAAAACGAAAGAGGATGCAGCAAAGTATATTCAAGACGTTGCAAAAAAGAAACAAGCGAAGAAAGTTGTAAAATCAAAATCAATGGTAACTGAAGAAATTAGTATGAATCATGCCCTTGAAGAGATTGGTTGTGAAGTGTTAGAGAGTGACTTGGGAGAGTATATCTTGCAAGTAGATAACGATCCACCATCACATATTATTGCGCCTGCACTTCATAAAAACAGAACGCAAATTCGTGATGTATTTAAAGAAAAACTTGGATATGAAAATTCTGATGATCCATACGAAATGACAAAGTTTGTTCGTAAACAACTTCGTGAGAAATTTATGGATGCAGAAATTGGTGTGACAGGTTGTAACTTCGCTGTTGCAAATACTGGCTCTCTTTGTTTAGTGACGAACGAAGGTAATGCCGATCTTGTCATGTCGATTCCGAAAACACAAATTGCAGTAATGGGTATGGAACGTATGGTTCCGACAATGGAAGAATTAGATGTTTTAGTTGGTTTACTATGTCGTAGTGCGGTAGGTCAAAAATTAACAAGTTATGTAACAGTAGCAGGACCAATTCAAGAGGAAGAGGTAGATGGACCAGAAGAGTTTCATTTAGTCGTTGTTGATAATGGCCGCTCTCAAATTCTTGGATCGGAATTCCGTTCAATATTGCAATGTATTCGTTGTGCCGCTTGTGTTAACGTATGTCCCGTATATCGTCACGTTGGTGGACATTCGTATGGATCTATTTATTCAGGACCAATCGGTGCGGTATTAACACCACTTTTAGGTGGGTATGACGATTACAAAGAGCTTCCTTATGCATCTAGTTTATGCGGAGCATGTACAGAAGCTTGTCCAGTAAAAATTCCATTACATGATTTATTATTAAAACATCGTCAAGTCATCGTTGAGCAAGAAGGTCGTGCCCCACTTGCAGAAAAATTAGCAATGAAAATGTTTAGTATGGGTGCTTCTTCAGCAGCTTTATATAAAATGGGATCGAAAATGGCACCGGCAGCAATGAGTCCATTTACATCTGGTAACCGTGTATCAAAAGGTGTTGGACCACTTAAAAACTGGACGGATATTCGTGAATTCCCAGCTCCAAGTAAAGAACGATTCCGTGATTGGTATAAAGATCATAAGAAAGGCGGGGACAAATAATGACAGGATTAATTCAAAACCGTGAGTCCTTTCTAGATAATATCGCAAAAGAACTTGGGCGCGCGCGTAAAACAGAAGGCGTAGAACGTCCAGCATGGAAAAGTAATGTGAATGTTGAAACGTTAAAAGATTATTCACAAGAAGAATTGTTAGAAGTATTTAAAAAGCAATGTACAAACATTCATACAACTGTTGTGGAAACGACAAACGACCGCTTACGTGAAGATATTCAAAAAGTAATCGTTGAAAACGGCGGAGGACCTATTATATTATCAGCAGATGAACGTTTTGATTCCTATGGATTGACTTCTTTATTTAAAGAAGAGCTTCCAAAGCAAAATGTTGAGGTAAATGTATGGGATCCTGAGAAAAAAGAAGAGAATATGCGTATAGCGGAAAAAGCGAATATCGGTATTGCATTTAGTGATTATACTTTAGCTGAATCTGGTACGATTGTTGTACAAAGTCATAAAGGACAAGGGCGTTCTTTACACTTTTTACCGACTGTATACTTTGCTATTATTCCACGTGAAACACTTGTACCGCGTATTACACAGGCAGTTCAACATATGAACTCTCGTGTGGAAAAAGGTGAAGCAGTCGCATCTTGTATTAACTTTATTACAGGACCAAGTAACTCTGCGGATATTGAAATGAATCTTGTTGTCGGAGTACACGGGCCGTTAAAAGCAGTATATTTCATCGTATAAAATAGGGGAAAGCAGGCCGGAAAACGGCCTGCTTTTTTAATAGAATAAAGATAATATGAAGTAGAAGTTCTCTCCTTTTTTTGTTATGTTCTTTTGGAAAGGAGAGGAAGGGATGTTCACTTATTTATATGCATTGTTAATAGGTATGGTGTTTGGTTCTTTTTTTATGGTGATTGCGATGAGAGTTCCAGTAGGGGAATCTATTATTACACCGCGTTCGTACTGTCATTACTGCAAGTATACGTTACAGCCGAAAGAACTTATTCCAATCATTTCATTTTGTATACAAAAAGGGCGTTGTACGAATTGTAAGAGCAAAATCTCAAGTTTGTACATAGTATTTGAATTTGTTACAGGCAGTTTATTTTTTCTTACTGTATATGTAATTGGAATGGAAAGAGAGCTCATCATCATTTTATCGCTTTTTTCGTTACTTCTAATTATTTCAGTTACAGATTTAGTATATATGCTAATACCTAATCGTATTTTAATTTGGTTTGCGCTTTTGCTTATTTTAGAATGTATTTTTGTACCGTTAGTTACTTGGATAGATAGTTTAGCTGGTAGTGGAACTATATTCATTTTGTTATATTGCATGCAAAAGATTTATCCAGATGGTCTTGGCGGAGGTGATGTGAAATTACTTTCGTTACTCGGATGTATAGTCGGAGTGAAAGGGGTTTTTATAACTTTATTTTTAGCATCTTGCTTTAGTCTTTGTTTTTTCGGGATAGGTATAGCGCTAAAACGTATAAACATAAGAACTCCAATTCCGTTCGGACCCTTTATTAGCCTTGGAGCAATATGTTATGTGTTGGTCACATATGCAAAATAGAGAGGAGATAGAAAATGAATGTATATATGGATGATCAAAGAAGTTGCCCATACGGATATGTTTTGGCAACTACAGTAGAATCTGCCTTGCAAATTGTTAGGGATAATGAGGTGAATATTATTTCCCTCGATTATAATATGGGATGGCGACAAAAAAGTGGGTTAGATTTCGTAGAAGCTTTCTGCAACGAAGGTTTATATGTTAATGAAATTCACCACCTTCATACAAATGATGTCATCGGTATGCATCAGATGAAAAAGAGCATAGAGAGAGGGAAGGAAAACGGGGGAATTAATCCTTATATTGCCTTGAAATATGTAGGGAGCTAAAAACTCCAAAGTAAAACTTTGGAGTTTTTAATGTTTCATATGTGCTTGTAAAGGAATAATTTCCTCCGTTTGAGCTCCAACTAATTGAGTTTTCTCTTGTTCAACAACAGGTGCTTTCTTTGTTAAGTAATGATATACCATACCGACAAATACGGATCCGCCAATAATGTTACCGATTGTAACTGGAATTAAGTTATGAATAGCGCCCGCAAAAGAAATTGTCTCAGGATGTGGTGATACTAAAGATAAAGCAAACAGTGATAAGTTTGCAATGCTATGCTCATAACCAGATAAAAAGAAAGTGAAAACGAGCATCATCATCATTAATATTTTTGCTGTGTCACCTTTCACTTGAGAAGGTAAGAAGCAGGCAAGACATACGAGCCAGTTACATAAAATCGCTTTAAAGAATAATTGCATTGTAGGTGTATTCATCTTTCCTTCAACAACTTTATTCATTAAATGACTGTGATCAATTGCTTCGAAAATTCCAGTTGCGTAAAATAGTAAGGCAAAGAATAAAGCGCCAGCTAAGTTACCTGCATAACAAGCAACCCAGTTGCGAAGTGTATCAGAAATCGTTGTTTCTTTTCTTAAAGTTGCCACTGTGAAGTACATCGT
The DNA here is from genome assembly GCF_008042285.1 of Bacillus sp. AR13-1. NCBI lineage: Bacteria > Bacillati > Bacillota > Bacilli > Caryophanales > Bacillaceae > Bacillus > Bacillus sp. AR13-1. Next base: position 175,922 of record NZ_QNUA01000018.1, on the reverse strand, counting down.
ATTGCCAGTAAATAATTCAGCGCCGCCATATATAATAAGTACGAGAGCAATTCCGAAAAACATGGAGGAAGCTAAATATGTTGCTGGTGAATCTGCAATATGAAAAAAGTTACCTAATTTAAAACATAGTACAATAATAAAACCGATATAAATGCCCGCAAGTGCAGCACGAATGAAATATTGCATTGGATTTATATCTAGCATTTGTTTTTTGCTCTTAGCCAGTTTTACAACGTAATCTAATCCTTGTTCTAGCATGAGTAATACGCTCCTTTAATACATCGTCTATAAATACTCCTTATATGAATAAGGTACATGGATTTGTTCATAGTTTCAATAAGTTTGTGCAATATTTCACAAAAAGGACATACATCTAGAAGGGAAGCGTTTACAAAAGGTAGTATAATGGAATTTTTTTTGAAAATAGAGAGGGGAATTGAAACGAGAAAAAAGAAAAAGCGCTGTAATTACAGCGCTTTTTCGTCTAAATTCTTTTCTACTTTTACTTCTACTTCTTTCGAGAAGAACCAACCGCAAACTGCGATTCCAACTAATACAATCCAGAATGTAAGCTTCCACGGAGTGGATTCTGGGAATGAATGCGGAAGGACATTTAAAGCAGGGTGTGCTAGCGTATAAACTGTTAATTTCACACCAACCCAACCTACAATTAAAAATGCTGCAGTTTCAAGTCCTGGTTTACGTTTTAATATTTGTACGAAAGCAGTTGCTGCAAATCGCATTATAACTAATCCGATAAGTCCACCTGTAAAGATAACGATAAATTGACCTGTATCAAGACTACCAATCGTACCTAATCCTGTTTTCGGTAAAGTCACTGCTAATGCAACAGCAGCTAAAATTGAATCAACTGCGAAGGCGATATCAGCAACTTCGACTTTAAATACAGTCCACCAAAAGTTCTCTTGTTTTTTCTTTGCTTCTTTTTCTTCTGTTTCTTCATGTGTATTCTTTTTAACATACGTTTTAAATAAGTGATTCCCCGCGATAAACATAAGATAAATCGCACCAATTGCTTGCACTTGCCATACATCTACTAGGAACGAAATCATAAATAGTGATCCGAAGCGGAAAACGAACGCTCCTGCTAATCCATAAAATAGTGCTTTCTTTCGTTTTTCTTCTGGTAAATGTTTTACCATAATTGCGAGAACGAGAGCGTTATCAGCCGCTAAAATCCCCTCTAGTGCAATTAGGATGAGTAATACCCAACCATACTCCAATAATAATGATACATCCATGTACATTCTCCTCTCATTTCTATAAAGACTAAACAAGTGAAGAAGTTCCCCACTGTTTAGTTTCCCCATACTCCTGCGTATCAACGGTGGAAGGAATTTGAAAACAAAAAAGACCTCTGCCGTTGATAGGCAAAGGTCTTGCTAGACATATGTAATGAAAATGCCAACAAAGCCGGAAGAACTAAGTTCTACGTAATGACGACTTTGTTTCCAAGAAATAGTTCTTGGACGCTACTCCCCTTTGGAGATATGCTATTGTACTCTCATTATATGGATAATTTATACGGTTGTCAACCTGTTAAAATATCTTCGTTTGGATATTTTATTTTTCTTTGTTTTTTACGTGCAAATGAAAAGGCTAATGTTAAAGGCCCCATCTTTCCAAAAAACATCATAAAGATAATAATTGTTTTGCCGATGATTGTTAAGTGTGGCGTCAAATTCATGCTAAGGCCGACAGTTCCAAATGCTGAAAATACTTCAAAAGCACTCATTAATAAAGGAACCTTCTCAGTGATGCTTAAAATTAAAATGGAAAGAAAAATAAAAGAAATTGAAATAATAGTAATCGTTAATGATTTGACAATGAGCGTATCTTTAATGGATTTTTTAAACACGACAATATCATCTTGTTCTTGCAAAAATTTAAATACGCCGAAAAACATAATCAAAAAAGTCGTTAACTTAATCCCACCACCAGTTGAAGCACTGCCAGCACCAATAAACATAAGAAGCATCATTAATAAAAGTGAAGGTTTTGATAATGCAGAGATATCAACAGTATTAAACCCGGCAGTACGTGTTGAAACCGCTTGAAAATAAGCAGCCATACCTTCTTCAAATGGTGTAAAACCTCTCATGGAAATTGAATTATGGAACTCAAATATAAAGATAAAAGCTGTAGCAATAATATTGACGATTAGAGTAGAAGAGAGCATAAGCTTTGAGTGCAAAGTAAGGTTTTTAAAGTTTTTCTTTCTTTTTATATCTACGATAACCGTAAAACCAATCCCACCTAAAATAATGAGGGAAGAAATAACGAGATTGACGAGAATGCTATGGGAGTATGGCATTAAATTATCGCTCCACACAGAAAACCCAGCATTGTTAAAGGCTGAGATAGAATGAAAAAAGCTATAATATATACCTTTGGCAACCCCGTATTTTGGTACCCATTCAAAAGAGAGAAGTAAAGTAGCGATACATTCTACAGTAAAAGAAAATAAAAATAATGCTTTTGCAAGACGAATGATTCCGCCGACATTTGTTTGGTTTAATGCTTGTTGTAATAAAATCCGGTTTTGAAGGCCGATTTTTCTGCCGAGCATAATTGCGATTAAAACAGCAAAGCTCATAATGCCAAGCCCGCCAACTTGTATAAGTGTTAAAATGACACATTGGCCAAATAAGGTAAATACTTTACCAGTGTCCACAACACCAAGCCCTGTAACCGTACAAGCAGAAACCGTTGTAAATAAAGCATCGAGCCATGAAATAGACGTTGTTGTAGCAATTGGCAATTTCACTAGGCATGTACCGATAATTGATAGCATAATAAAAGATACAGTAAGAACACGGGGAGGACTCATGCTAATGTTAATCCGTTTCATTTCACATATCGTTCCTTTCTATTTGCTCTTACTAGTATGTGAAGAAGCACTATTATGTATGTTAAAAAAGAAAGAGGCAGAGAATATCTGCCTCTAAGCCATAGGTTATATATTTATCCGCGTAATTGTTGTTGAGCTAAAGCAACAAGACGTTTCGTTACTTCACCGCCAACTGATCCGTTAGAACGAGATGCTGTATTAGATCCTAAGCTTACACCGAATTCTTGTGCGATTTCATATTTGAATTGTTCAAGTGCTTGCTCTGCACCCGGAACTAGTAATTTGTTTGTTTTCACCATGTTGATACACATCCTTAAAGAGTAATCCAGTTTAGCTAAGTGCTATCTGGTAATGTTATTTTATGTGTAAACGACGTACTCATACACGGAAGTAAACGGTGTGATTAGAAGTTCTTGGATAGAAAAAAGAGTAGCAAATTTGCTACTCTTTTTTCAGTATTGTCGCTGTACCTTCTACGACAATATCATCAGATTGATTATATATGTTTGTTTGCAATGTGATAATTTTTTTATCGTCCCGTTTTTTAATAACTTCTGCCACAACGCGAATTGTATCACCGATTTTGACAGGAGCACGGAATGAAACGTTTTGTGATAAATAAATCGTATTTTTGCCAGGAAGTTTCGTTCCAAGAATGGTAGAAATAAAACTTGAAACGAGCATGCCATGGGCAATACGTTCTTTGAACATTGTCGTTTTTGCAAAAGAGTCTAGAATGTGAATAGGATTTACATCTCCAGTCAATTTTGCAAAATTGATAACGTCCTCATCCGTAATTTTTTTTGTAAGTGATGCTTGATCACCGACTTGAATCTCATCGTAACGAAGCTCCGGAACAGTTTGTGCTTCTTGAAATGGATTCATTTTGTCCTCCTTCTTTTCCATATCGAAAAATGTAAGCCATCTTGATGTAGTAGGAGGAAGAAAGAGTTTTGTTTGTGCTGCAGTTATTTGCCACATTTTTCTTACTTGATGGAAGTAAATAGATTTTTTGAGTTTTCCTCGAACTGCTTTGCGAGTTCTAGTTGTTTGGACTTGAACTCTCCCAAAAAAACTTCTAACTGTTTTTGAACCTCTTCACGTTGCGACTGTTGTTGTTCGATAAAGTGTTTTGTTGTTTCTTCAAATTGGCCGCTAGTTTGAGTAAGAATAGACAAAGATGTTTTCGTAGGCGAAACAGTAAGTTGGTGCATTTGATTAGAAAGCTCATTCCACTTTTCTTGCCACTCGTTAATTTGATCATTTAAGGAGTTTCCAGTTAATTGCTTCACATAGTCTGTATATTGGTTATTGAACTGAGCAGTGAATTGGTGTAGTTCTTTTTCTAGTTCATCTACTCCTGATGTTAATTTATGCAAAGCGTCTTGTTGTTGTTTTAACGTTTCTAAAGTAAGTTGCTCTAATTGTTTCCCAGCTGAAGAGAAGAGGGAAAGAGATTGAGACCAGTTTTTCCAAAATGCATCGACTAATTCGTATGGCTTAGTTTCCATTGTTTGACCTCCAAATGTTTTTTTGCATATTGTGAACGCAGATTACTCTGCTGTACCACCAGGTGAAGATGAAGAATCCTTTTCATCCTTTTCTGGAGAAGTAGAAAATGGAAAGAATGCATTGGTGTATAACGTGAAAAACGTCCGCAACATATTTTGATAATGTTCAAAAGAAGTCGCACATGTTGTTAAATATTGCTCTCCATATTCTGTTAAAGAATAAATTCGTTTCGCTGGCCCACCTTCGCTTGTATCCCAAGTAGAAGAAATAAGATTTTCTTTTTCTAATTTGCGTAGTGTCCTATACACATTACCTTGGTCAACAGAAGAAAAGCCGATGTCCATTAGCATTTGAATAAGTTTGTAACCATGAAGACTCCAGTCTTTTAGACAGAGAAGTAAGAAAGGAACTAAGAAGTTTTTTGGCATGGAGTTTGGTTGTTTCGCTTGGTTTTTTTCCAAACTTTCTGGGTGTTCTGGTTCATTATGTAGCATGATTGTGCATCACCTCATGAATCAGTTAGATGGAATTTTTTGCTTATAAGTGCAATTTACACCTATCTGTTTTTAATGTCAATACATTTGTTAGAAAATAAAGAAAAATAAAATATATACTTGAAGTTTTATTCGGAATATTAGAAAATAGTGAATAGGTTGAATTGTTTCAAAAACGAAAAAGGGAGTGTAGTCGAAGTGATTGATCAAAAATTCGATCCATTGCAAGCATGGAAAAATGCTTATGAACAAACCGAAACATTTTGGGGAAAAGCGCTCAATGAAACAATTAAAACAGAAGAATATTCTGCTTGGATGGGCAGCGTTCTAGATTTGAATTTGTTTTATCAAAAAGCATTAAATGATACGACAAAAAATTATTTAGAACAGGTGAATGTGCCGACGAGAGAGGATATCGCTAGAGTAGCTACGCTTGTTATTAACTTAGAAAATAAAGTTGATAACATCGAGGAAATTCTAGAAGAGAAAGTGGATTCATTAGGACAAGCTCCTACATTAAAGCGTGATGTTACGAAAGTAAAACAAGATATGCGCACGTTAGAAACGAAAGTTGATCAAATTTTAGAATTGCTAGAAAAGCAAAATGCAGTACTAGCTAAACTACAAGTACCTGTAAAAGAAGAAGTAAAGCCTGTAAATAAGCCAGAAAATAAAAAATGATAATCGCGTTTGTTTATAACTTGTAAAAGAGAGAGGGAGAATCTCTTTTCATGTATAAACAACGAAACATAATTAATATATGGACTCAATTAGTATGAGTACCAAAATGATTCATAACAATCGTTCACAAATTCATTTAAGGGGGAAAAGAAATGGTTCAATTAAATGGCAAAGTAGCAATCGTAACAGGTGGGGCAAAAGGAATTGGAAAAGCAATTACAGTAGCATTAGCAGAAGAGGGAGCAAAAGTAGTTATTAACTATAACAGCAGTAAAGAAGCAGCTGAAAACTTAGTAAATGAATTAGGAAAAGAAGGACATGACGTTTATGCAGTTCAAGCGGATGTTTCTAAAGTAGAAGATGCAAACAGACTTGTAGAAGAAGCTGTGAATCATTTTGGTAAAGTTGATATTCTTGTTAATAATGCTGGTATTACAAGAGATCGTACATTCAAGAAGTTAAATCGTGAAGATTGGGAGCGCGTAATTGACGTGAACTTAAGCAGTGTATTTAATACGACAAGTGCGGTACTTCCATACATATCGGAAGCAGAAGAAGGAAGAATCATTAGTATTTCTTCTATTATTGGCCAAGCTGGTGGATTTGGACAAACAAACTACTCAGCAGCAAAAGCAGGTATGCTAGGATTTACAAAATCATTAGCGTTAGAACTTGCAAGAACAAATGTAACTGTAAACGCAATTTGCCCAGGATTTATTGATACTGAAATGGTAGCAGAAGTACCAGAAGAAGTGCGTCAAAAAATCGTTGCGAAAATCCCGAAAAAACGTTTTGGTCAAGCTGATGAAATTGCAAAAGGTGTAGTATATCTATGCCGTGACGGTGCGTATATCACAGGTCAGCAATTAAACATTAACGGCGGATTATACATGTAATGAAGTAAGAAAAAAGTGCATATCCATAGCAGGAATGCACTTCTTTTTTTAGAAAGAAATTGACCAAAAAGGAGATAGGAAAAATGACTACATTCGTAACGGAATGGGAAAAGCAATTGGAGTTGTACCCAGAAGAATATCGTAAAGCATATCGCCGTGTGAAAAGAGCGAGCGAAGTTTTATTACGCGAACCAGAACCACAAGTTGGTTTAACACCGAAAGAGGTTATTTGGACGAAGAATAAAACGAAGCTGTATCGTTACATTCCAAAACAAGAAAAAACACAGAGAGTTCCAATCTTATTAATATACGCTCTTATTAATAAACCGTATATTATGGATTTAACTCCAGGAAATAGTTTAGTGGAATATTTAGTAGATCGTGGTTTTGATGTGTATATGCTTGATTGGGGCACATTCGGTTTAGAAGATAGTCATTTGAAGTTTGATGATTTCGTGTTCGATTATATTGCAAAAGCAGTGAAAAAAGTAATGAGAACTGCAAAATCGGACGAGATTTCTTTACTTGGTTATTGCATGGGTGGAACGTTAACATCTATTTATGCAGCGCTTCATCCAGACATGCCAATTCGTAACTTGATTTTTATGACAAGTCCTTTTGATTTCTCTGAAACAGGATTATACGGTCCTTTATTAGATGAGAAATATTTCAATTTAGATAAAGCGGTTGATACATTCGGAAATATTCCGCCAGAAATGATTGATTTCGGAAATAAGATGTTAAAACCAATTACAAACTTTGTCGGTCCATATGTTGCTTTAGTCGATCGTTCAGAAAATGAGCGCTTCGTCGAAAGTTGGAAATTAGTTCAAAAGTGGGTAGGCGATGGTATTCCGTTCCCAGGTGAATCGTATAGACAATGGATTCGTGATTTTTATCAAAATAATAAATTAGTGAAGGGTGAACTCGTTATTCGCGGACAAAAGGTAGACCTTGCAAATATTAAGGCGAATGTCTTAAATATTTCTGCGAAGCGTGATCATATCGCTCTGCCATGTCAAGTAGAAGCTTTACTTGATCATATTTCTAGCACAGATAAAGAGTATGTATGTTTACCGACAGGACATATGTCTATTGTGTATGGTGGAACGGCTGTAAAGCAAACATATCCGACGGTTGGAAATTGGCTTGAAGAGCGTTCTAATTAAAGAGAAGAAATCCAACTAGCGTATGTTAGTTGGATTTTTTTATGGAAAATGACGAAACATAGAAAGGAGAAAATTACATGGTAGGAGTATAATATATGAAGCTTATGACTGGTAAGTTGTTTTGGAGTGCTGGAGTTTCTGTACCTTGTTATCCAACGTTAGAAAATGATATGATATGTGATGTACTAGTAATTGGAAGTGGAGAAGCAGGTGCTCATATAGCGTATTCGTTAGCTAAAATTGGAATGCGTGTTATGCTCATTGAAAAAAGAGCAATTGCATGTGGTAGCACAGCTGCAAATACAGGATTATTACAATTTGTTCATGATAAATCGTTAACCTCTCTTATTCATACATTTGGTGAAGAGAAAGGGGTACGAGCATATAGACTTTGTTATGAAGCGCTGCAAACAATGGAGAAGGTTGTGCCAACTCTCGATATTGATCCCCATTTTATTCCGCGAAATAGTTTGTATTATGCAAGTAGAGATGAGGATGTTTCATTTTTACAAGAAGAATATAATACGTTACGCCATTATGGATTTCCGGTTGAATATTTTACAGAGTCTGATATTAAGAAACGTTATTCATTTGCAAAACAAGCAGCGTTATATACAAGCGGTGATGCAGAAGTGAATCCGTATTTATTAGCGCATAGTCTTTTGCATAAAGCGAAACAAATGGGCGCTACTATATACAAACATACAGAGGCATTACATATTAAACAAATCCAAAATGATTTAATTTGTTACACGAAAACAGGAAATAAAATTGTAGCAAAGAATATTATTATGGCGACAGGTTATGAAGCAATTTTTGGAAAGAAAGAAAAAAATACAACAGTAGAAACGTCTTATGCCGTTGTGACAAATAAGATAGATTATTTTGAAGGCTGGCATGAGCAATCGTTAATTTGGGAAACAGCACGTCCGTATTTGTATAGTCGAACGTATCAAAATCGCATTGTTATAGGCGGATTAGATGAGGCGCTGAAAATTCAAAAAATCGGCGATACGAAATTATTGCATAAGCGTGATCTTCTTATTAACATTGTAAAAGAAATGTTCCCGCAGTATAAAAATATACGGGCAGAGTACTATTGGGCAGCAGCATTTGGTGGCAGTCATGACGGTCTTCCTATTTTAAAAGAAGATAAAAAAATACATAATTTATATTACGCACTGCCGTATGGGGGAAATGGAACTGTATACGGAATGGTATTTGCGAAACTATTTCAGCAGTTATTTACAAATGAAGAAAGTGATGATTTTTCTTTATTTAATCGATAGAAAAAAGGTAGCGAAGTGATGGAATGAGAGATATAAAAAAGTTTTTACAAAAGTTACGTCCCGTACAACTTATCGTTGTATTTTATTTACTAGCAGTAGTCGTATCGGTAATTTTGCTTAGTTTACCATTTGTTACGAAGCCTGAAGTGAAATGGACATTTATCGATGCACTATTTACATCTGTTAGTGCGGTAAGTGTTACAGGACTGTCTGTTGTTACGATTTCAGATACGTTTACAACGGCAGGAATTATTGTTTTAGCCCTTATTTTACAATTAGGCGGATTAGGAATTATGGCGCTTGGTACATTCGTCTGGATTATAACGGGGAAAAAGATTGGTTTGCAAAGAAGAAGATTAATTATGGCAGACCATAACCAAGGGAATTTATCGGGCCTTGTAGAATTGATGCGTTCTATTTTAATTGTAATTATTTCGATAGAACTCATTGGAGCAATACTGTTAGGTACAAGGTTCTTACTATATTTCCCGACTTGGCAAGAAGCTTATTTTCACGGTTTCTTTGCCGCTGTGAGCGCAACAACGAACGGAGGATTTGATTTAACAGGACAATCACTTATTCCGTACAAAAAAGATTATATTGTTCAAATGATTCATATGTTGCTTATTATTTTAGGAGCTATCGGTTTCCCAGTGTTAATGGAAGTAAAACAATTCCTTAGTAAAAGGCGACAACAACTATTTCGCTTTTCGTTATTTACAAAATTGACGACAACGACATTTTTTGTACTCGTTATTGTTGGAACAATTATGATTTTTCTATTAGAACGAAATCATTTTTTAGTAGGAAAGTCATGGCATGAAACTGTATTTTATACATTATTCCAATCTGTGACGACGCGAAGTGGAGGACTCGCTACAATGGACATACGTGAATTATCACAACCAACGCTTTTATTTATGAGTATATTAATGTTCATTGGGGCATCTCCAAGTTCAGTTGGGGGCGGAATACGTACAACAACATTTGCAGTTAGTATATTATCGTTATATACATTTGCAAGAGGCGGGAGAACAGTCCGAGTTTTCAAACGTCAGCTACATGAAGAGGACGTGTTGAAAGCATCTGTCGTTATGACGATGGGGATTTTATTATGTGCCTCAGCGCTATTCATTTTATCTATTACGGAAAATGTACCGCTTATGAGCTTAATCGTTGAAGTTTGTTCTGCTTTCGGAACGACGGGACTATCAACAGGTGTTACTCCTGATTTAACAACTTTTGGTAAACTTGTACTCATTGTACTTATGTTTATCGGACGCGTCGGTATTTTAACATTTATATTAGCTAGTGGCGGAAGAGAGCAACCGCCTCGCTATAAATATCCGAAAGAGAGAATTATTATTGGATAGTATGAAACCATTCTACCTATGTTAGGTAGAATGGTTTTTTAGTCGTTAATTCCGAATTGGGGATGCATAAAAGCATCATTTTTATTATCAACTTCGTTTTTAAGTAATTCTTGATTTTCTTCTGCAATCCATCCGATATCATTTGTAGGATGGATCCATTCTTCCCCAGCCATAATGGCAGGATCTACCTCATCACTCCAATTATTAAGAGGACTGTTAGTGGAATCGTATTTACTGTCTCCAATTACAACATCATATTGATTTATAAAAGGTTGTTGCATCTTTTTGCCTGTGCCTTTAAAAGAAGGAAAGTTCATTTGATGAGGGAGCGTCTCGTCTAAAATTGGCGATTGTATCGTTTCTTTTTCTTTCAAAGTAATCGCTCCTTTTTGTAATGGCTTGTTCGTATGTAGTATTTCCATCTATAAGCTCTTATGTACTTGTTAACACTTCCCAGTAATAATTACTGTAAGTTGTTTCAAACTAGAATAGAAAGTTATTTCGTGAGAGCAGGTGAATATGTTGGTAAAAAGAAAAGTAAAACAAAATGCAGCAATTAATAATAATAAAACTCCGAAAGAAAGCTTACCAGATGCAGAATTTGCATTAGAGTATGAAGGAGAAAATAGTGCGAAGTATGCAAATCGTAATTCAAAAAAAGGTAAACAAAAGTGAGGCGTTTTTTACAAACGCCTCATTTTTTTGTGGGATTATAAAGGTTTTTTTAATTATTTGTAAATTTCACGTTTGATATTAGCAGAAAAATGCGAAAAAACATAGAAGTAGCAACGTATTACACAAAAACAAACAACAAACAAAAGATTAATGTTGGTTTAATACTGCTTTTACACTAGTTGTTTATATTAGAGTTGTACATAAGATTTGTAAAAGGAGAGAGAGACAGTGAAAAAAACAATCTTTAAAGCTGTAGCAACTGGAATGGTATTTTCGTTATTAATGGGGTGTGGTGCAAAGAAAGAAGAAAGTGCTGGAGCAAAAGTAAAAGATGATAAATTATCTGGATCATTAACTGTTTACACAGCGATTGAAGAAGAGCTTGTACCGATTTATCTTGATTCTTTTAAACAGAAGTACCCAGACGTGAAGTTGAACATTGTTCGTGATTCAACAGGAGTTATTACAGCGAAATTGCTAGCTGAAGGAAAAAATACACAAGCAGATGTTGTATGGGGAACTGCAGCGTCTAGTCTATTAGCTTTAGAGAAAAAAGATATGTTAAAAGGATACTCTCCAAAAGGAGCAGATCGTGTCCTTTCGCAATTTAAAGACGATAAGAAACCAGAAAAATGGGTAGGAAATACTGCATTTATGACGGGGATTGCTGTAAATAAAGAAGAATTGAAGAAGAAAAATTTACCGATGCCAGAATCATATGAAGATTTAACGAAACCAGAATATAAAGGAACGCTAGTTATGCCGCATCCGGCTTCTTCTGGAACAGGATTTTTAACAGTTTCTGCATGGCTACAAATTATGGGAGAAGATAAGGGCTGGGATTACATGAAGAAACTTCATGATAATATGGCAACTTATACTCATTCAGGTTCAAAACCAGCGAAATTAGCAGGTGCAGGTGAATATCCAGTTGGTGTATCAATGGTTTATAGTGCTTTGAAAGAGAAACAAAAAGGTGCACCAGTTGAAGTTGTACTACCGAAAGAAGGATTAGGCTGGGAAGTAGAAGCGAACGCACTTATTAAAAAAGATAATGCTAAAAATGATAAATTAGCGCAAGCATTTTTAGATTGGGCAATTACAGATGATGTAATGAAGTTATACTTCGAGAAAAATGGATTTGCGACAATTAAAAATGATTATAAACTTCCAGATGGATTCCCTAAAGATGTGACAGAAAAGTTATATAAAAAGAATGACTTTAAATGGGCAGCAGAAAATCGTGACAAAATTTTAGAAAAATGGGAAAAAGAGTTTGGCCAAAAAGCAGAACCGAAAAAGTAAGTGAGTGGGAGAGAGAAAAATGAGCGAATATTTATCAATTCAACACATCCAAAAACAGTTTGATGCATTTACAGCGTTAAAGGATATTTCTTTTACTGTGAAAAAAAATGAGTTTGTTTGTTTATTAGGCCCAAGTGGTTGTGGGAAAACGACATTGCTCCGAATTTTAGCGGGGCTAGAAGAGGCAACAACAGGTAGTATTGCTGTGAATGGAAAAGATATTACAGCATTACCACCTGGAAAGAGGAACTTCGGAATGGTTTTTCAATCGTATGCATTATTTCCGAATTTAACTGCACTTGAAAACATTGAATACGGCTTAAAAACAAAAAAATATGGAAAAGCAGAAGTAAAAGAAAAAGCGCTATCGGCGTTAGAACTTGTGGATTTGCTGAATGTAAAAGATAAATATCCTGCTCAAATGTCTGGTGGACAACAGCAGCGAGTAGCACTTGCACGTGCGCTCGCTCTGTCTCCCGATATTTTGTTACTTGATGAGCCGTTATCTGCTTTAGATGCAAAAGTGCGTGAAAAGTTGCGTAGAGAAATGCGTGATTTGCAAGAAAAAGTGGGAGTAACAACTATTATGGTAACGCATGATCAAGAAGAGGCATTAACGATGGCTGATAAAATTGTTGTAATGAATCATGCGGAAATTATGCAGATTGGAACACCAGAGGAGATTTATCAAAGACCAGCCAATCCGTTTGTGGCAGATTTTATTGGTTCTATTAATTTCTTTTCGAAAAATAACGAAGAACATGCGATTCGTCCTGAACATGTAACAGTTGTACAAAATAATGGTATTAAAACAGTTGTAGAAAGCATGGAATTTCGCGGTTCTGTATACCGGACGGAAGTGCGGGTCATAGAAGAGAAAACACACCTTTATAATGAGAAAATTGTAGTGGATATATTGGCATCAGAAGTAGAGGAAACTGCTATTAGAAAAGGAAAGCCAATTCAAATCTCTTTCTCAGAAAATCATATGTTGTCATATGGAAAGAAGGTCATTGTATAGATGGAGATGTTAGAAAACTTTAAGGCAGAAAGTACAAAAAAAAAGATTAAGAGACGTATCGGTAAAGAAGAGTGGATACAAAGACTATTAATTATTGGTATGCTTCTTTCATTTTTTATCATGCTTGTATTGCCTTTATTACAACTGTTTACACAAGCCTTTTATGATAAAGATGGAGCTTTTGTTGGTGTTGCGAATTTCAGTAAATATTTCACAACACCAACGCTAGTTCAATCACTACAAAATACGATATGGATTTCGGGCGCTACAACAATTATTTCGGTTACACTTGCTTTCGCTTACGCATATGCGATCGCTCGTACAAATGTTTTTGGAAAGCGCGTATTTCAATACATAGCATTATTACCATTATTCGCACCAACGATGATGCACGGTATTGCGCTTACATATTTATTTGGTAATCAAGGGTTAATAACAAAAGGAATGTTTGGTTTATTTGAAGGAATACAAATACCGTTATACGGACCAGTAGGAATTGTAATGGCTGAAGTTATGTATACATTTCCGCAAGCATTCCTTATTTTATTAATTGCTCTCCAAGGTTCTGATTATCGTTTATATGAAGCTTCTAATATGTTGGGTGCAAGTAAAGTGAAACAGTTTTTTACGGTTACTTTACCTAGTGTGAAATACGGATTAATTAGTGCGATGTTCGTTGTATTTACACTTAGTTTCACTGATTTTGGGGCACCTAAAATTGTTGGAGGACAATATAACGTACTTGCTACTGACGTATATAAGCAAGTAATTGGACAGCAAAATATGTCCATGGGCGCAACTGTCGGAATGATTTTATTGATCCCAGCTATTTTCGCATTTGCAGTTGATCGTATTACGCAAAGAAAACAGGCGAATCTCTTATCTTCAAAAGCAGTACCTTACAGAATAATAAATAATAAGAAAAGAGATGTTATTTCATTCGTATATTGTAGCATAGTCACGTTTATGATCATTCTTTTATTTGTGGCAGTTGGTATTGCTGCAAGTGTGAAAGTATGGCCATATAATATGAGTTTTACACTTGAGCATTTTAATTTTTCAAGTTTGACAGGAGACGGAATTGAAGCATTTAAAAATAGTGTAATTGTCTCAGCTATTACGGCAGTTATCGGGGCGATTTTAACATTTGTGTTCGCTTATGCGATTGAAAAAATAGAACAGCTACAGTTTTTCAGAAAAGTAGGCTACTTTTTCTCTATTGTACCGTTAGCGATTCCTGGATTAGTACTTGGATTAGGATATGTCTTTTTCTTTAGTCAACCAACAATTCAAATTCTAGGACTTTCAGTAACAAATCCGTTTCATTCCTTATATGGCACAATTGCTGTTTTAGTATTAGTAAATATCATTCATTTTTACTCTGTAACGTTTGTTACCGCAACGACTGCTTTAAAGAAACTAGACCGAGAGTTTGAACTTGTTTCACAGTCGATGAGCGTACCGTTTTATAAAACTTTCTTTCGAGTAACAGTACCGATGTGTTTACCAGCTATTTTAGAAATGGTTATGTACTATTTCGTAAATTCAATGGTGACTGTATCGGCAGTAGTGTTCTTATATGCGGCTGATTTTAAACTAGCTGCTGTATCAATTGTAAATATGGACGATGCAGGAAATGTAGCACCAGCAGCTGCAATGAGTGTACTTATTGTTGTTACAAATATTGTAGTGAGGGTTGTATATGAATGGGGAACGAAAGCACTTCGTAACCGAACGTCACAATGGCAAAAAAGATAAGTAAGAAGGGTGATGGATAGAATGAAAATTGAAGCAGTTATTTTTGATTGGGCAGGTACGACAGTTGATTACGGATGTTTTGCACCATTAGAAGTATTCATGAAGATTTTTCATAAACGCGGTGTTGAAATTACAGCAGAAGAAGCTCGCAAACCAATGGGGTTATTGAAGATTGATCATGTTAGGGTATTAACGGAAATGCCCCGTATTTCGAATGAGTGGAAGCATGTCTTCGGACAATTACCAACAGAAGAAGATATTCATGAGATGTATGAAGAGTTTGAAGAAATTCTCTTTGCTATTTTACCGTACTATGCCACGCCAATTGATGGGGTAAAAGAAGTGGTTTCTTCACTACGTGAAAGAGGTATTAAAATTGGATCAACAACTGGTTATACGAGAGAAATGATGGACATTGTTGCAAAAGAAGCAGAAATACAAGGGTATAAACCTGATTTTCTTGTGACGCCAAATGATGTTCCAGCAGGTCGTCCATATCCGTGGATGTGTTATAAAAATGCGATGGAACTCTGTGTATACCCAATGAATCATATGATAAAAGTTGGAGACACCGTGTCAGATATGAAAGAGGGCAGAAATGCTGGAATGTGGACAGTTGGTGTAATCCTCGGTAGTAGTGAGCTCGGTTTAACGGAAGAGGAAGTTGAGAATATGGATCCGTTAGATCTTCGTGAAAAAATAGAAGTAGTTCGTAATCGTTTCGTTGAAAATGGGGCTCATTTTACAATTGAAACGATGCAGGAGCTCGAAAACGTAATTGAACATATCGAGAAACAAGAACTTATTATTTCATAAAGGGGGGCACACGATCATGAATGAAAATCACTATTTATTATTAACACCAGGACCATTAACGACAACAAAAACTGTAAAAGAAGTTATGTTATACGATTGGTGTACGTGGGATGTTGAATATAACACTATGGTGCAAGATGTAAGAAATAGGCTTGTATCGTTAGCGACAAAGGAAGAAGAAAAGTACACAACAGTTTTAATGCAGGGAAGCGGTACGTTTACGGTTGAAGCAGTAATTGGTTCTGTTATTCCTAGAAACGGAAAGCTGCTAGTTTGTGCAAATGGTGCGTATGGTAAGCGGATTGTACAAATGGCAGAGATGTTACATATAGATGTGGTGGTCAGTCAAACAGAAGAGTGGGAGCCTACTAATATTGCAGAAGTAGAACAGTTATTACAACAAGATAAAGAGATTACGCATATTGTAGTTGTTCATTGTGAAACAACTACAGGTATTATTAATCCAATTGTAGACGTATGTAAATTGGGAAAACAATACGGAAAAGTTACACTGGTTGACGCAATGAGTAGTTTCGGTGGTATTGAAATAGATATCGCTGAGTTGCAAATTGACTTTCTAATTAGTAGTGCGAATAAATGTATTCAAGGTGTTCCCGGATTCGGTTTTGTCATCGCAAATCGTGATGAACTATTGAAATGTAAAGGGCAAGCTCGTTCTTTATCATTAGATTTATATGATCAGTGGGAAACGATGGAAGAGCAAAATGGGAAATGGCGCTTTACTTCACCTACACATGTTGTACATGCTTTTTATCAGGCATTACTTGAATTAGAAGAAGAAGGCGGGATAAGAGCCCGTTACAATCGATATTATAGCAATCAAAAACTACTAGTGCACAAAATGAAAGAAATGGGCTTTAAGCCATTAGTAGATGAAAAATATCAATCTCCTATTATTACATCTTTCATTTATCCAGAAGCAGGATTTGAATTTTTGCAGCTATATAATGAATTAAAGCGATATGGATTTGTTATTTATCCAGGTAAAATTTCGAAAGTAGATACGTTCCGCATTGGAAATATCGGTGATGTACATGAAGACGATATTAATCGCTTAGTTGATAGTATTGCTAAAGGGGTTGTTATAGGGTGAAAGTATTTTGCTTAGGTGGAGCAGGTAAAATTTGTCGTGAAGCAATTTTAGATTTAGTTCAATTTTCATCTTTTGAGACGATTACGGTAGCCGATTTTAATGAAGAGGAAGGCCGAAAAGTAGTAGAGTGGTTAAATGATCCTCGTGTTGATTTTGTGAAAGTCGATGTGACAAATCATGAGGATACGGTCGCAAAAATGAAGGGCTATAACATTGTAATGGATGGTACGACGATAAAGTTAAATGGATTGTCTACTCGCTGTATCGCAGATGCCGGTTGTCACGGTGTGAACTTAAATGGATTTGGTGAAGAAAATGAATCCCACTCCAAATTTGTTCAACATGGAACAACATGTTTACCTGGGTTTGGTATGACACCAGGTGTAACGCAAATGATGGCCATGTATGCAGCAAATCAGTTAGATACTGTAGAGTCAGTTCGAGTAAGTCATGGCTCGTATCGTCCAATTGCTTTTTCTGCATCAATTACAGAGACAACGACATATGAATATGATCCACATTTGCCGACGCGTACAGTGTATGAGGAAGGTGAATTTAAGCAAGTACCTCCGTTTGCGCGCCCGAGAGAAATTGAATTACCAGCACCTTACGGAAAAACAATGCAGTATATAATCCCGCATTCAGAAACGATTACGTTAGCGAAGGCACTGGAAGATAAAGGTGTACAGCTTATTGAAACAAGAGGAACTTGGCCAGAGCAAAATATGCAGCTCGTTCGTGCTTTATATGATTATGGTATATTGCGTAATGATCAAATTGAAATAAACGGTAAAGAAATTGGTATTATGGATTGTATTTCGAAGTATCTATTAAAATCGAAAGAAGGACAAGCAACAGAGCTTTATGGTTATGCACTTCATGTAGAAGTAGTAGGTATGAAAAATAATCAAGAACAAAGGCATGTGTTATACCATACGCATCCGCTATCTGACGGTTCTGTAGTAGGTTGGGAGAAATTAAGGGCCTATACAAGAAATGTTGGTATCCCATTTGGAATCGCTACAGAGTTAATTGCAAAAGGAGTAGTTAATAAAGTCGGTGTTATTACTCCTGAAGAAGCTTTCGAAAATCCACAAATTATTTTTGACGAACTAGAAAAGCGCGGTATTTATATTCATGAAGAAATTTTCACTGAAAAAGAAAATTATAACTTTGTATAAGTAAGACAGTTTATGAGGTAGATATAAATGGGGTGAGGCTATGTCTGTAGTAGGTGAAGAGAGAAAGAGGACAATTCTTGAGAAGGTAGAGTTTAAAGGAAAAGTAAAAGTTTCAGAATTAGCGAGAGAGTTCGCAGTATCAACAGAGACGATTCGTCGGTATTTAGAAGAATTAGATCGTGAAAAAAAATTGAAGAAAGTGTACGGTGGAGCCGTTCAACTTCCGGGAGCTGGGATAGAGGCACCGATGTTAGAACGAGAGATGCTGCATATAGAAGAGAAGAAAAGAATTGGGTATAAAGCAGCAACGTTTGTGGAAGATGGAGATGTTATTGCGATTGATGATGGAAGTACACCACTTCAAATGGTGCCATATCTTGTTCATCGTAAAAATTTAACGATTGTAACAAGTTCATTTCCAGTAGCAACACAATTAATTTCTTCTATTAATAAAAAGATGTTTCACGGTGAAGTTTTATTTATAGGCGGGAAAGTATCTCCAAAACATTCACGTGTGTCGGGGTCTATTTCACAGCAAGTAATTCATCAATTTCATTTTCATAAAGCATTCGTTTCGATTGATGGGTTGTTGCAAGGTTTTGGGGTTTCTAGCTTTGAATTAGAAAAGGCGAAACTGTCAGAAGCGATGATGAAATTAGCTGAGAAAACGTATATTTTATGCGATCATACAAAGGTAGGCGTCAAAGGGAACTACCGAATAGCAGGATTTTCTCGTATTCAACATATTATTTGTGATAAGAAAATGCCCTATAGTTTTGAAGAAGAAGTCAAAAAGCATAATATTCAATGGACAGTTTGCTAAATGAATTGAATACGTTTAGACTCCCACCTAATTTTTAGGTGGGAGTTTTACTATCAGCAAGTAAAAAAATAAAAGCTTTGTATTTATGCAAAAAGTGGACACATTTTCTCATCTCGTTCATATAATTTACCAATACAAAAAAAGTTGGTCGAAGGAAAGAAGGGAAAGTATGTCGGAACGGATATATAATAAACTTGTATTGTATGCAAACATTTTGCAAAAAATTGGTGTTATTAATGAAAAAGAAAAAAGTGAAATCCTTCATACGATAGGCAAAAAAGCCCTTTGAGTAAAGGGTTTTTTATTTTTTATCTATGGAAATATAAACGTAATGTAATATTCTTATTGACAATGATAATGAGATTCATTATCATTTATTATGTTAGCGATTGATAGTAATTATCAATTGAAATATATATAAGATAAGGGGATATTATTTTGAAAAAAAGTTATATTAAAGCTCTAGTAGTAGCAACAACATTAGCTATTCCATTTGCTGCGTATTCTACTACAGCGTTAGCAGCAATAAAAATTGAAGCAAACCAGTCGGTAGCAGCAGCCAGTGATCGCACGTATGATACTGAGATTAAAATATATAAGGATCAAAAAGATGAGCCATCTATGGTTTCTCAGTACATAAAAAATCCTAAAGTAGCAATTGAAGATGGGAAAAAAATCGTTACTGTAACAATACAAGATAGCGATTATTTTCAATATCTTAGAATAGAAGATAGAAATCAACCTGGTGTATTTCATGATGTGAAAGTTCTGTCAGAAGATAAAAGAAAAAATGGAACGAAAGTAGTCCAATTTGAAATTGGCGAATTTGAGCAGAAGCACAATATGCAAATGCATATATTTATTCCGGCTATTGGATATGATCACAAATATCAAGTTCAATTTGAAATTAAAGATCCAACTGTAGGTGAAAAAGAAACAGAGAAACCAGATGATAACTCTAATTCAGGCAATACGGAAACAGATAATCCAGTTGATAATCAAAATATGATAACAGATAACAAATTAAGAGAACTTGTTAATAAAAAAGTATTTAATAGAAAAGATTTAAATACACCAATTACGAAAGAAGAGTTATTACAAGTAAAGGACTTGTTTTTAAACACGAATGAGATTCTGGATTATAGTGCATTAAAATATATGCCAAATTTAAAATCTTTAACAGTTGCGAATGCGAAGATAACAGATCCGTCGTTCTTTGCGAATTTAAAGCAATTAAATCATTTAGCTTTGCGTGGTAATGAATTTTCAGATGTAACACCACTTGTTAAGATGGAAAATTTAGAATCTCTTGATTTGAGTAATAATAAAATTACAAACGTTGCACCACTAATTGAAATGAAAAATGTAAAAAGTTTATATCTATCAGGCAACCAAATAGAAGATGTAACAGCATTAGCGAAAATGGAACAACTAGATTACTTGAATTTAGCAAATAATAAAATTACGGATGTTGCTCCATTAAGCGCATTGAAAAATGTAACATACTTAACTTTAGCAGGTAATCAAATTGAAGATATTAAACCGTTATATTCATTACCTTTAAAGGACTTAGTATTAACGCGTAATCAGGTTAAAGATTTATCGGGTATTGATCAAATGAATCAATTAAATAAATTATTTATCGGTAAAAATCAAATTGAAGATGTAACACCACTTGCTAAAATGACTCAGCTTACAGAATTAGATTTACCTAATAATGAGTTAAAGGATATTACTCCATTATCAAATCTAGTAAACTTACAAAAACTTGATTTAGAAGCAAATTATATTTCAGACTTATCGCCAGTTAGTAAGTTGAATAAGTTAGTATATTTAAGTTTTGTTGCAAATGAAATCCGTGATGTTAGACCAGTAATAGAACTAAGTAAGAAAGCTTATATTAATGTCCAAAACCAAAAAGTCTTTTTAGAGGATACAGAAGTAAATAAAGAAGTAAAAGTACCTATATACGAAAAAGACGGCGAGGTATCTACAAAAATCCGTCTGAAGAGTGATGGTGGTACGTATAGTAATGGTGTAGTGAAATGGAGTACACCAGGTGAGAAAGTATATGAATTTGGAGTGAAAGATCCATTTGCGGATACAGGAATCTTCTTTACAGGATCTGTAATTCAAAATGTAGTAGAAAGTAAAGGGGACAACAATTCTAAAGAAGATGAGAAAGTAGAGGTAGTAGAATTTAAAGATGTACCAAAAGGACATTGGTCAGAAGAAGCAATTCATTATTTAGCGAAAGAAAATATTTTCAAGGGATATGGAAATGGACAATTTGGATTTGGGGATAATATTACTCGTGGACAAGTTGCATCTTTAGTACAAAGGTACTTGAAATTAGAAAGTAAAGTAGAGCAGAAAGAGATGTTTACTGATACGAAAGGGCATATGTTTGAGCAAGATATTGCTACAGTTGCACAAGCTGGAATTATGCAAGGAGATGGTACAGGTAAGTTTCGTCCAGAAGGAGTATTAACTAGGTACGAGATGTCAGTAGTATTACAAAAAGTATTTCAGTTAAATGAAACTGAAAATAATTTGGAGAACTTTACAGACGTACCAACAGGTCATTGGGCAGAAGGATATGTGAAAGCATTAGTGGATAATAATATATCAAAAGGTGACGGGAATGGGAACTTTTTAGGGGATGATTTCGTAACACGTGAGCAATATGCGCAATTTCTGTATAAAGCAATAAAAAAATAATAAATGAGAAAAATACGTTATTCTTTAATAAGAAGAATAACGTATTTTTTATATGTACAAAATCAAGTGCTAAATAGATAGGAGTGTTTACATGTGATAGGCCTATTTTTCCGATAGGTGCTGAAACCATATTGACAAAAAGGCATTCTCGTGTGATAATTCAATTAAATTTTTAGAATAATCAAAAAACATTCCTTTTATATAGAAAGGATTTGAATATTATATTAATATTACGCCGGGGGTGACGAAATGTTATTTTTTCTGAAAAAATGGAACGAATTAAAAGATGTGAAAGCAGAATTGGCACTTCGCGATTGGTTTTATGGTACGAAAATTAGTTTATCGATGTGTACGTCAAAAGAGCCATTAACATTTTTAGTGAATGTAGAGGGAAGAGATAAAGGGGTATTTTCTGAAGAAGATTTTATTGTCGTAAATTGCATGTGTGAGCCAGTATTTGAAAACGAAGAAAAACCAGCTATAGAGTCATTTATGCATGCGGATATTTATAAAAAAAGTAGTGCAGAATGCATTTTACAAGTCCAGACTGTAGATAGTCATTTAATGTCAGAGCTATATGGGAAAGAAGGAGAAGTAACATTCGAAAAACGTAGTGTGGAACGTGTTTTTGGAAAAGACGGTATTACAGAAATGACAATTCCAATTGTAGAAGATGAAAAGAAATTCGCTAATTTATTAGAAAATAATGTTCCGAATTTTATTGAAGGTGGAGGAGTAGTCCTTGTTCATAATTACGGAATGATCGTGTGGGGGAAAACTCCAGAAGAAGCGAAAAAATGGTTGGAAGGTATAGAGTATTTAATGAACTATCACGTAAAGCTTTTAATGATAAAAGGGGCAAAAAGTTCTGTTATATAAAGATGTATTCACAGAGATTACCATCCCTTAAAAATGAAAGCGTTTTAAAAAGAGATTTTACTCATAAAATATAGGTCTCCTTATTATATATAGATTACATGTTGACATGTAAGGAGGAACATATTTTGCGAGTTAAATATCATTTTCTGCCAAAACAGCAGGTGACATTTTGCAAAACGAATGATTCTGGTGAAAAGGCGTTACAAATTATGAATGAAACGGGATTTCGCGCAATTCCTGTATTAGCAGAAAATGAGAAGGAATTCACGGGGATTATTTATAAAGTAGATCTTTTAGAAAAGAAGTGTAATAGCAGATTAGAGGATGTAAGTATAGAAGATGTACTGGAAAGTCCAAATTCGTTTATTTTTGAAAAGGATTCTTTTTTTAGAGCTTTTTACGTTATTCGTCGTCTCCCGTTTTTAGCGGTTTTAAATGAGTATAATGAATTTGTCGGCATTTTAACACATTCTAATGTATTTGATGTCATTGAGGATTCGTTCGGTATGCGGACGGGTGGTTATATATTAACAATTGCAACACAAGATTGTAAGGGAACAATTAAAGAGCTTGGGACATTATTAAAAGCATATAATATCGGTGGACTGTTTACGCTTGATAACGGTGATCAATATATTCGCCGTGTTATCGTAAATATATCGGATGAGTTAAATGAAAAAAAATTAAAGCAATTAATTGAAAAGATAGAGAAAAAGGGATTCAGGGTGAGTCATGTAGATTATATTTAAGTTGAAAAGGAAAGGTACCTATCTGCTATGTGTAGATAGGTATCTTTTTTAGTGCGAGAAATGAATTTTATTTTGAAACAGAAGGTGGAGATAATGCTAAATCAGATAAAAAAATAAAGTCTGCATGCTCACGAATTTTAGGAATAGAAGTTTCGATAATACGTGATGTAATTTCACCTGGAGCCCCAACGTGTCCTATAGCTACCATAATGGGTTTGTCTTGGATTTTTTTTATGAGTAATTGTGCTTGTTTTGAAATGTGACTTACCGTATATACATCATCAAAAAATAATTGGTTTTCAATAATAGGAACGCCTAATTCTTTACCGATTTTTGGGACAACACTATTAGGGTTTGTTTTACTATCTAAATAAAATAAACCGTGTTTTTTACAGGCAGAAAGTATAAGACGTACAATCCTTTCATCAGCGGTTACTTTTGATCCCATATGATTGTTCATTCCTATTGCATGAGGTATTTCTTGAATTGCTTGTTCGAGTCGGTTGTTTATTTCTTCATCGCTTAAATCTGTTGTAATCGCTTTTGGTCCAAGCCACTCTTTTTTTCCTCTAATTGGTTCCATTGGCATATGTATAATAACTTCATGCCCTTTTTTATGGGCAGCTATTGCATCTTGTTTAGTAGAAGGAAGAAATGGCATAACAGCAACAGTGAGTGGAATAGGAAGTGATAACATCTTATCTGTGCCTTTCATATTATTGCCGAAATCATCGATGACAATAGCAACTTTATTCGTATGAGCGTTTGCTTGAATAGGAAAGAGGAAGAATGGTATGAACAGGGTGAAGATAAGAACTGTAATAGTATATTTGCGCATATAAATATTTCCTTTCTATTTTATCCCGCTATTTGCGGGCAGTAAGACTCCCACCTCAAAATTTGGCTGGAGTAAAGAAGTTAGGTGGAAAATCCACTGCCCATAAACGCCCGATTGGTGAAGGCTAATAATTAGTGGAGGATGGACAAAACCCCCACTGATTAAAGTTCACTTTATCAATCATCATTATGTTTTGCGTTTTTACATAAATTAAACAAAAAATGTCGAAGAAAAGTACATTGAAAATAGAGAATCCACTGTTTACTGAGTATTTACAAAAAAGAAGATGAAAAAAATGTCTATTATTGCGAATGTATTTACAAAGATAGAATAATTTGTAATAATTCTCAAAGTGAGGGTAAGGATTTGTAAATTACAGGGGAAAAATGTTAAATTTTCTGATTCTTCAATTTTAAATAGAATTAAGTGTTTAAAGGGCTAAAGTAGAAGAGGCGTTGAGAGTATGGAAGAAAAATAAGGGGGATATGGATGTTTACTGTAAAAAGGAAGTACACATTAGAAAAGCTTTCGCATGATATTCATATGAAACGTGAAGAAATGATTCATTTAGGATTAACAAGTGGGTTAAATAGTATGGAGACAATTCAAGTTAGTCAAGAATTGGACAAGCTTATCGTACAGTATCAGCGTTACAAAGAAAAACAAACACCGAAATGGTTTTCAATTATAAAGGTTCCTATTTTTCAAATTGGGTATGAAGGGAAATCAAACAATTTTTGGAGAATGTTTGTAGCTGGTTTTATGAAATAAGTATAATTACCCTTTTAGGATAAGGATAATTATACTATGTGTAATGGAATCTCTATATGAACTGTCGTTCCTTTGTTTTCTTTACTATCAATAAATATATGCCCATTGTACATCTCTACAATTCGTTTACATATAACAAGCCCAAGACCTGTTCCAGTATCTTTATTAGTAAAGAACGGATGAAAGAGGTGTTTTTGAATATGTTTAGGAATCCCTTTTCCAGTATCAATAATTTGCAAGTGTGCGTGTTTTTCGTTGTTTGTTACTACAATGGTTAATGTATCACCAGAAGCCATAGCTTCAATTGCATTTTTTGTAATGTTTAAAACCACTTGTTTCATATGGTCTTTTGAGCAACGTATATGAACAGGGTGGTCTGGCAAATGTAAATGAAATACAATGTTATGTAGATTCGCTTCAGATTGGATAATTAATGCGACCTCATTAAGAATCGTTCTTACATCATATGTTTGTTCAATGATGGCAGTTGGTTTTCCAAGAATAAGAAATTCGCTTACAATTTCATTAATCCGCTCTATTTCTTGTTCGATTACGGAAAAGTACAACTGATCCTGTTCATCTTTATATTTCTCTTTTAACAGAGCAACGAGTCCTTTAATTCCAGTAAGAGGGTTACGGATTTCATGAGCTGTACTAGCTGCAAAAGTTCCAACCAATTCAATTTTTTGTAGTTCATTTTGTTGTCTTTCTAGTTTTGTTTGACGTTTTAATAACATATATTGAGCAAGTAAAAATAAAATAGACATTAAAAATAAAGTAGCTATACACTCTATTGAAACTAACTGGTATAAAGTTTGTTGATGAATAGGTAACGGAGAAACAGAGACTTTCCAATTTAATCTTTGGAGTGGGGTAGTAAGCATGTTAGAATGCCCATCGCTTGTTTCGTTATTATCATCGGTTAGAAAAACTACATCATGTTTATCAGTCACTTCGAAATGATATTGTGGTTTAATAGCATTTAAAGAGGCTGAAATGTAGTCAAAGCGTAAACTTGCTAATAAGAATCCTGAGAGTTCCTTTTGTCTATTAAATATTGGAGACGCAATCATAATAGCTTGATGTCCAAGAACGCGATCTGTAATAACTGATGATACAGTTGTTTTCTTAGATTGCAATGCATCTTGGATGTATTGGCGGTCAGAAACGTCAATAGGCGGCGAATCGCCTTGGGATGCGAGTGTAATCATCCCATCTGTCGTAGCGTAATATAGACCGGAAAAACGTTGATCATTTCCATCGGTATCATGTACAATCTGTTTAATCCCATTGATGTTGCCAGTTTCGGTCCCTACGACTTTTGCGAGCATTTCTAAGGCAGATATAGCTTCACCAAGGTGATGGTCTAAATAGTCTCTATATAAAAAGAGAACAGTGTGAGCAGATAGTTTGTTTGCCTGTTTCATTTGATAAGTGTGATATGAAAAAAATGTGGCACCAATCCCTATCGTTGGCAGTATAACAAGCAGTATGTAAAAAACTATGCTTTGTAATTTGACTTTCAAATTTGGTACTCCTTCTTTTTTATTATCATTATATATAAACTATGTTAAAATTGTCATGTTTTTATTCAAGAATCATTTGCATTACATTAGGGAAAGGAAAAGGAATGAGTGAATATTCATTCGGAAGTTGTAATGAGGTGCTACGTTGCTTTTCTTTTTGTTGCGGAGAATTTAAGTGAAGGGTTGAAATGGTATGACATCAAATAATGAGCGAGAAGACATTTCTCAATCTTTAAAAGTATTTATTGCATTATCCCGTGTACATCGTTCTGTTATGGATACTACAAATAAATCCATACAAAGTAACGGATTAAATCCAACTGAGTTTGCTGTATTAGAATTACTATATCATAAAGGAGGCCAACCACTTCAGCAAATCGGTGAGCGTATTTTAATAGCTAGTGGCAGCATTACATACGTTGTAGATAAGCTAGAGAAAAAAGGGCTTGTAAAACGAATTCCATGTCCAAATGACAGGCGTGTTATTTATGCACAATTAACGGAGTCTGGAGAGAGTTTTATTGCTTCTATTTTTCCAGGTCATGAGCAAGTTATATATCAGTCTTTTGAAATGTTAACGAAGGATGAGAAGGATGAATTACTCGAGCTATTGAAAAAAATTGGAAAGTATGAAAAATGATGATATGTTCCAAAGGAGCTTTGGATAAAGAAATCCAAGGCTTTTTTGTGTGCATGTATTTATGACATCATCTACCGCATTTTGCTGAAGAATAAGAGGAGATTTGTAAGTAAGAATTGAATTATAATAATGATGCATATAATGGAGAGGGGGCTCGTTCATGTCATTTAAAGACTATGAATATAAACGGCCAAATATTGAAGAATTAAAAGGGAAATTTACTGTTGCTTTAGAGAAGTTTGATAACGCAAAAACTGTAGAAGAACAAAAACAAGTTATCAATTCAATTAATGAAATTCGTAATGACTTTGGTACAATGGGTAACCTTTGTTACATTCGTCATTCTGTTGATACGACAGATGCCTTTTATAAGGATGAGCAGGATTTCTTTGATGAATTCTCTCCAGTTGTACAAGGGTATGGTACAAAGTATTATAATGCGTTAATTCATTCTCCATTCCGCGAAGAATTAGAGGCGTATTATGGAAAGCAATTATTTGCTCTAGCTGAATGTGATTTAAAAACATATTCAGATGAAGTAGTGAAAGATTTACAATTAGAGAATAAATTGTCTTCACAATATACGCAGTTATTAGCATCTGCAAAAATTGACTTTGCAGGAGAAGAAAGAACGTTATCGCAACTTATTCCGTTTATGCAAGGAAAAGAAAGAAGTGAACGTAAAGCAGCAAGTGAAGCATACTACGGATTTTTAGCTGAGAACGAGGAAGAGTTAGATCGTATTTATGATGAGCTTGTTAAAGTGAGAACGAAAATCGCAAAAACACTTGGTTTTAAAAACTTTGTTGAATTAGGATATGCAAGAATGTATCGTACAGATTATAATGCTGAAATGGTAGCGAACTATCGTCAGCAAGTATTAGATTATATCGTTCCAGTTGCAACCGAGTTAAGAAATAGACAAAAAGCACGCATTGGTGTAGAAAAGCTCGCTTATTATGATGAAAACTTTGAGTTTGCTACAGGTAATCCAACTCCAAAAGGCGATGCCGATTGGATTATTAATCACGGGAAAACGATGTATAAAGAATTATCAGCTGAAACAGATGAGTTTTTTAATTTCATGCTCGATAATGATTTATTAGATTTAGTTGCGAAAAAAGGAAAAGCTGGTGGTGGATATTGTACATATATCGAGAATTATAAAGCGCCATTCATCTTCTCAAACTTTAATGGAACGTCTGGGGACATTGATGTATTAACACATGAAGCTGGTCATGCTTTCCAAGTATATGAAAGTCGTAAGTATGAAATTCCAGAATATAATTGGCCAACATATGAAGCATGTGAAATCCATTCAATGAGTATGGAATTCTTTACATGGCCATGGATGAAGTTATTCTTTGAAGAAGATGCGGATAAATATTATTTCTCACACTTAAGTTCAGCACTTCTATTTTTACCGTACGGTGTATCTGTAGATGAATATCAACATTATGTATATGAAAATCCAGAAGCATCGCCAGCAGAGCGTAAGTCAGCATGGCGTAACATAGAGAAGAAGTATTTACCACATCGTGATTATGAAGATAATGATTATTTAGAGCGTGGTGGTTTCTGGCAACGTCAAGGTCATATTTATAGCTCACCTTTCTATTATATTGACTACACGTTAGCTCAAATTTGTGCACTGCAATTTTGGAAACGTGCAAGAGATAATAGACAAGAGGCTTGGGAAGATTATGTGAATCTTTGTCAACAAGGTGGAAGTAAATCATTCTTAGAATTAGTAGAAGTTGCAAATTTAACATCACCATTCGCTGAAGGGTGTGTAAAAAGTGTAATTACAGAAATTGAAGCGTGGTTACGTGCTGTTGACGACACAAAATTGTAAAAAAACATGCACTTTTTTCCTATGTTTAACATCGACATAATAGAAAAATGATGAGATAATAAAAGAAAATTCAGAATTATTTTAGGGGTGTTTCTAATGGGGAGCGCCCCTTTTCACCAACAAAAGGGGGGAAAGCACTATGCTTCAATCTAATATGGATGTTAGTTTAGAAACTTTAGTCCACTCATTACAGTCTACACGAAGCACGCTGTTATCAGAAATTGAAATGTTAAATGATACGGAGGTGAATGTAAAGCCACGCCGTGATAAATGGAGTATTATTCAAATTTTGCATCATTTGCATTTAGTTGAACAGTCTGTCACATCTGCCCTTGTATATGCTTTGCAAAAAAAAGAAAGAAAACTTGCTCCATTTAAAGACCTCCAACTTACGCTTGATCGCACACATAAAAGGGAAGCTCCTCAACAAATGAAACCAACAGAAACATTAATGAAAAAACTGCAAGGAATTCAATTACTAGAACATTCACGACAAGAATTATTACATGCCCTTCATAGTGTAATAGATGAAAAAGAATTATTTGAAAATGGATTAAAACATCCTATTTTTAATGATTTGAATTTATATCAATGGGTTCAATTTCTAGATTTACACGAACAAAGACATCTTACACAGCTAAAAGAAGCGAAACATGCAATTTTACAGCGTTAAAATGAAAGAAGTGGGGAACCGCTTCTTTTCTTTTTTACTCATGCATAGTTTTCTTTCTCATTTTGGAATACTACATGGAGAAAAGAAAAGAAGGAGTTGAAAAGCATGTCAAAGAAAAAGAGAGAAGAAGAGCGCGCCTGGAAAGCTCGGAAAGAAAATCAAAAGCCACATGGGAAAGTGAAAGCTTTTGCAGAATTAGTTGAAGGAACAGAAAAAACGTGATGAAGTTCATCACGTTTTTTGTATGAGTGGGAAAGTTAATAAGAAGGTTGTACCTGTCCCTTTTTCGCTTATAATATCAATCTTTCCATCCATTGCTTGAATGACGCTGAAGACGACCATCATTCCGAGTCCGGTCCCTTTTTCTTTCGTTGAGTAGAAAGGTGATCCAAGGCGTTTTATTTGTTCTTGATCCATACCAACTCCTGTATCTTTTATATATAATTGTATATGTTTATGGTCTGGAACTAATGTAAGAATAAGGTCGCCACCTGTAGGCATAGCCTCAATACAATTTTTAAAAATATTTAATAAACATTGGTTCAGTTTTTGCTTTTCGCCAGCGATAAAGAAAGATGTACTTTGTTTTATATAATTTATACGAACATTTGCTAAATTGGCGAGAGGTGTGATCAAAGACAACGCATGAAGTAATTCTTCCTCTACTTGTAATTGTTGTTCTTTTTCAATACTCGGTTTTGCAAAAGTTAAGTAGTCTGTAAGAACGTGATTTGCTTGCTCGATACCATTAATGGCTATGTCGATATATAATTTTCGTTCTTTCTCAGAACATGTATCTGACTGTAAAAGTTGTAAAAAACCTTTCGTTGCAGTTAAAGGATTACGAATTTCATGAGAGATAGAAGCTGCCATTTCGCCGATTAAATGAAATTTCTCAGCGTTCATAAGTTCATTTTGGAGACGAACTTGCATTTGCAATATGTGTAGTAAATATAAAATAAGGATCGTGCCAATCATCGTACATAGTTCGTACACAATGATATGTGGTATATAATCTGCCTCATTTGTAACACTTGCAAGGAAAAATGGTATCCAACCAAATCCATAAGTAAGACTGTAAAAAATAGCAAGTGTTATTTTTATATGATTAGAACTTCGATTAAAAAATTTGTATGTTAATAGTAGAACAATAAATAGGAGAATAGAAGCGATAAAGGATGGAAACGCACCTATTCCTCCCAATAAAAAGTGATAAATGTTTAATACAGCTAAAATAGAACCACCAGCAATAGGCCCTCCCGTTAACGTGCCGACAATTAATACGATATGTCGCATGTCGAACTGAAAACCATTATTTGTTTTTGCTGCGAAAGTGATACATAGTATGGTAGCGAGGCAACACAATACAATAAATATGGCTGAATTTAATTTAGGAGATCGTTTCCCTTTCTGATTCCAAAATAAATGATATACGAGCATTGTAACGAGAATAGATAATATATTTAAAAAGAGGTAAATAATAAAGAGTTCCAGTGGGATGCCTCCTCTCTTCTAACATTAAATTAATCATACTATAAAATGAAATAAATGAAATGCGAAATAGTGGAAAAAATCAGAAATTTTTTCTGGTAGTATACAATATGTTACAATAATCTTTGTCAATGAAAGAAGAAATTCCGTGCACTGCACGGGAGAGGTTCGCGAACTCCCTCTATAAAAAACTATGGAAACAACAATATCATTAGGTATTGTTTTGTTTTTTTATTGTGACAGTTCAAGAACGTTCTTTCTTCTTATTCGTAGTAGAGAAGGAGAATGAGTGAAATGAAAAAAGAAAAAGCAGTTGTTGTTTTTAGTGGTGGACAAGATAGTACAACATGTTTATTTTGGGCGATACAGCAGTTTGAAGAAGTGGAAGCTGTAACATTTAACTACAATCAACGTCATAAATTAGAAATTGATTGTGCAGTGGAAATTGCGAAAGAGCTAGGAATTAAACATACGATACTAGATATGAGCCTATTAAATCAACTTGCTCCAAATGCGTTAACGAGAACGGATATGGAGATTACACATGAAGAAGGTGAATTGCCATCAACATTTGTAGATGGACGAAATTTACTATTTTTATCATTTGCGGCTGTATTAGCAAAACAAGTTGGAGCACGTCATATTGTAACGGGTGTATGTGAAACTGATTTCAGTGGTTATCCAGATTGTCGTGACGTGTTTGTGAAATCATTAAACGTTACATTAAATTTATCTATGGATTATCCGTTTGTTATTCATACACCACTTATGTGGATTGATAAAGCAGAGACATGGAAATTATCTGATGAACTTGGAGCATTTGAGTTTGTTAGAGAAAAAACATTAACATGTTATAACGGAATCATTGGTGATGGTTGCGGTGAATGTCCAGCATGTCAACTTCGTAAAGCGGGATTAGATACGTATCTACAAGAACGCGAAGGAGCGAGCAACTAATGGATAACTTTTTTGGATTTCGCATCGTAGAAAATTTGCAAAAAATGGACAAGGATATTCAGCGTGAACAACTCAAATATCATAATAAAAGAGTAATGGTCAGCAAGGAATTTACATTTGACGCAGCGCACCATTTACACTGCTATGAAGGGAAATGTAAAAATTTACATGGACACACATATAAAGTCGTATTTGGAATTAGCGGATATGTAAATGAAATAGGCCTTGCAATTGACTTTGGAGATATAAAAGAGATTTGGAAAAATGAAATAGAAATTTATTTA
Organism: Bacillus sp. AR13-1; assembly: GCF_008042285.1. NCBI lineage: Bacteria > Bacillati > Bacillota > Bacilli > Caryophanales > Bacillaceae > Bacillus > Bacillus sp. AR13-1. The sequence continues at coordinate 143,559 of NZ_QNUA01000018.1, read as the reverse complement.
GATCATCGTTATTTAAACGAAACATTGCCAGAAATGAATACGACTGCTGAAAATATGGTCGTTTGGATTTATGAAAAGATGGCAGAAGCATTAACGAAAGATAATCGTGCGAACGAATATAAGGGAGCTCGTGTTGAATTTGTTCGTCTTTTTGAGACGCCGACTAGTTATGCGGAAGTAAGACGGGAGTGGATGCTCGATGAGTAAAATCCCCGTCTTAGAAATATTTGGTCCAACCATTCAAGGAGAAGGGATGGTTGTAGGACAAAAGACAATGTTTATCCGTACAGCGGGCTGTGATTATAGCTGTGCTTGGTGTGATTCTGCTTTTACATGGGATGGATCGGCCAAAGATCAAATTAAACAAATGACACCGGAAGACATTTGGAATGAGCTTGTAGAAATTGGTGGAGAAAATTTTTCTCATGTTACGATTTCGGGTGGAAATCCTGTTTTGCTGAAAAATATGCAATTTCTTCTTTCTATATTAAAGGAGAATGGAATGCGAACAGCGGTAGAAACGCAAGGGAGTAAATGGCAAGATTGGTTGCTTCAAATTGATGAGGTAACGATTTCTCCAAAACCACCAAGTTCAACTATGAAAACAGATTTTCATATGTTAGATTCTGTTATTCATAAACTAGCAGGGAAAGATTTTAGTTTAAAAGTAGTAGTATTCGATGATCAAGATTTTGAATATGCAGTTAAGATGCACGAGCGTTATCCGAATGTACCATTTTTCTTACAAGTAGGGAATGATGATACGAAAACAGTGGATGATGCGGTGCTTATAAAAAAACTATTAGAAAAATATGAGTGGCTTATTGAAAAAGCTGTGAATTGTAAAGAAATGAATGATGCGAAAGTACTGCCTCAGCTTCATGCGTTAGTATGGGGAAATAAACGAGGGGTATGATGAGAAGGGATGTTTAAAATGGCAGGAAGATTAGATGAAGATTTAAAAGATGTAACATTATTAGGAAATCAAAATACAAAATATTTATTTGAATATAGCCCGGAAATTTTAGAGGTATTTGATAATAACCATCCAAACCGTGATTACTTTGTAAAATTCAATTGTCCTGAATTTACAAGTTTATGTCCGAAAACAGGACAACCAGATTTTGCAACAATTTATATTAGCTACATTCCAGAACAAAGAATGGTAGAGAGTAAATCTTTAAAGCTATATTTATTTAGCTTCCGAAATCATGGTGACTTCCACGAAGATTGCATGAACGTTATTATGAATGATTTAATTAAATTAATGGATCCACGCTATATTGAGGTATGGGGGAAATTTACACCACGTGGTGGTATTTCAATCGATCCTTACTGTAACTACGGCCGCCCAGGAACTAAGTATGAGAAAATGGCAGACTACCGCATGATGAATCACGATTTATATCCAGAAAAGATCGATAATCGTTAATATAGAAAGAAAGGATCTGTATGTATATATTATGCATGTTGATTAATGACAGTATAGTTTTTATGGCTTACAACTGTAAGAGGTTCCATATCTAGTTCTCTAAAATTCTCCATAATTGTTATATCAACAATAACGGAGTTTTGATTTACCTTTTGAACACGGCCTTGCATTCCACCTTTAAATTCAATGATATCTCCAGTTTCTGCGATCTGCATAAGCAACTCTCCTTGTTCCAGTTTTCCCAAAAAAAGAATAATTTGGGCTTTTTTATTTCTTCTTATTTTGAACTATATTTACTACTTTGTAAATGTTTCCAAAGTAAAAATTCGAAAAATATTCACTTTTTGTAAGAAAATATGTAAAAAATATTGTTTAGGAGAAGAATGATGAAAATGCATACATCTTTATACGGGAGTATAATAAAAGATACAATGACCTACTAAAGTGGGAGAAATTAGGGGCTGGAAAATGATGTTTGAAATTGTGGGGAGCTTTATAGCAATTTTATTATTTTTATTTTCATATATACAGTTGAAGAAAGTGCGTCATCATGAAACAACTACATATTTTGATGGACTGGATGGTGTGCACAACTCGATAACACATGATAGTGGTGGGGATATATAACTTTCTTTTTATGCATGGTATGATGGCAAGAAGAAATAGTACGTAATATAGTTCGTAAGTGATGAATGGGGAGTGGAAAGAATGCGAATTTCTTTTATTCGTCATGGTCGTTTGGACAGTACTATAGAGCCAATGACAATTATTTTATTTCGTGAATGGATGAAGCAATATGATTTAGGGACTACAGTAAAAGAAACTCCTATACCAATTGAAACAATTGAGGCGATTGAATCAGCGAAACTGGTTGTAACGAGTGATCAAAGGCGCGCTGTACAGTCAGCGGCTGAGTTATTGGATTCCCTATCTTTTGTGCAAAATCCTCTTTTTAGGGAAGCGGAAGTTCCAACGAGTTTTTATGCTCCAAAATGGTTGAAATGTAAACCGAATGTATGGATGTTTATTGGACGTACACGATGGATAGTTGGTTATAGTAAAGAGGTTGAGTCTTATAAGGAAGTACGAGAAAGAGCAAGGCAAGCCGCTAATATGTTGCACCGCTATGCGCTCGTACATGGACATATTGCCCTTGTAGGTCATAGTTATTTTAATGCGATGATTGGGACTGAACTGAGGGCAATGGGGTGGTCTGGTTCGCCTATTTTTCATAGGAAGCCATGGGGATGTACAACGTATACATTTCATGAGGCGATGGATGGAAATGTATTAAATACAAAATTAATTTAAAAGAGGCTGTCCCTTTGGCAGCCTCTTTCTCTACATAACAAGTAAAAAAGAATTGTCCTTTTAAGATATAGAAACCAATGACCGTAATGGTTTTATTAGATGGGCATACGATTCACCGACGAGCATAACGGTTTTATCTTCTTTGTAACCAATTTTTTCATATAGTGAAAAAGCGCGTTTGTTTTCTAAATTAACAAGTAAGGCGATTTTTTCATGCCCTTTTTCAGTTGCATGAAGTTCAGCTGCATCGATTAATTTAGAGCCAATACCACGTCCACTGTACATACTTGAAACTGACAACGTGTCAATATAATACTCATCAAGTTCAGCTTCTTTTTCTAACGTAATGGATTCGTCTTCATGTAGTTCTCTTAAGTAGTGTATGATTGGTGCATCAAGTTGTTCAGCGTCACTACCGTGATAAACGACAATAACCCCAACTACCTTTCCACCTTGTTCAGCCACTAAACAGTTTTCATAGCTCAATCGATTATTTTCTTTTACGAACCATGTTTCAAGTCCTAGTATTACTTTTGCTTCAACTGTGCTACCTGTGATTTTTTCAGCAATTTCGTGCAGAGCGTTATACAATAAAGGTGCTACTTCTACCGCATCTGTCTTTTTTGCTTTCCGAATCATAGTATCCCTCCTAGTTCTAAATGTATATTGTAGCATAAAATAAAATATCAAACAGTGATTTGGAACTTTGTTATACAGGGTATCAAAAAGTTTGATATAGAGAAGTAGCTATGTTAGTATATGATATTTAGTGCGAATATAATAAAGTGATATAGATATAAAAATAATGAAAGTGAATTACATAATAGTAACGGGATAATTTTACCGTTGTCGACCTATAGAAGATGCGATAGAATAAAATATTGCAGAGAGGTGAAATACATGGATAAACAATTAGCAAATACAATTTTGGATCAGCTGAAAAATGATGAAATAAAGGAGTATGTTGCGACGAAAGATGTATTTTATACGTTCAGAGAAGTTGTTGTAAATCGAGAAGATTTTAAACATATTATCGGGAACGCACAGCGCGGTGGACAGGTAATTTATACATATTCAGAAACACCACGTTCATAAATAGAAGATAAAGGAGAGGGGAATTATGGGGGATTTTAAACAAGGCATATTGCCACATTGGGATTATATGTGGAAAGATAGAGCTGGGAATAGGTTTATGGGAATGGTTATGTATCCAGAGAAACGAAAATGTTCAGCAAAAATGCTTCAGAAAATAAAAAGGGCGTATGAACAAGCAGTAGAAATTAAAGTAACGGTACAAGTTCAACATACATATCAGTACGTAGAAGGAATGATCGTATACTTTGATGAAGAAGCTCCTGTATGTACAATGCTCGATAAAGATGAGAATCCACATCATATATTTGTAAGAGATATTTTGCGTATTGAGCACCCTGAATAATTTTTTTCATAAATAAATTGAAGTTCCATAATAATAATCTTTTTCTATAATAGTTATCTTTTAGTATGTAACGAGGAACGAAAGAATATGTATAATATTTAATAAAGTAAAATTGATAAATGTAATCGTTTGTTAGAACAGATTATCGTTTAATATCTGTTCTTTTTTGCGTGATGCTGGAGAAATATATTACTCCAGCATTTACTGTTTTATGACAAAAAATATTGGTAACTTTTTTAAAAATAAGGTTAAATTCGTTGACAACTTTTTTGAAAAGCACTTTATTGACATGAGTTTTAGAATGTTGTTTCATAGTCTTTGTATTGAAAAAAATCGACGGTCATGTCGAAAAGTAAAAGTTAAAAAAAGAAAGAATTTATACATATATCTTGTGTCTTATTTTGAAACGTAATACAATATATAGAGAAATCAAGAAACGACATACAGAGAATATAGATTGGAGAGGGAGGGTCGGAAATGTTAGTTGCATATGATTCTATGACAGGAAACGTGAAGCGTTTCATTCACAAATTAAATATGCCGGCCGTTCAAATTGATGAAGCTCTAGTATTAGATGAAGACTTTATTCTTATTACGTATACAACAGGTTTTGGAAATGTACCGGAACGTGTTTTAGACTTTTTAGAACGCAATAATGAAAAATTAAAAGGCGTATCTGCAAGTGGCAATCGTAATTGGGGAGACATGTTTGGTGCAAGTGCTGACAAAATCTCTACTAAATATGAAGTGCCTATTGTATCAAAATTTGAGTTATCTGGAACAAATAATGATGTAGAATATTTTAAAGAAAGGGTGCGGGAGATTGCGACACATTGAACTGAATAATGAAATCACGCAAATGCAGGACGGTTTTTATCAGCTTCATAAAGATAAAGAGGCGTTAGAAGTCTTTATGGAAGAAGCTAGAGAGAATACCGTTCATTTTAATAGCGTGGCAGAGCGAATGGAGTATATGAAAGAACATGATTACTATTACAACGTTCTGGACGAGTATAGGTTGGAGGAAGTAGAAGGAGTTTATAACATCGCTTATGGTGAAAACTTCGAGTTCCAATCTTATATGGCAGCATCTAAGTTCTATAAAGATTATGCGTTAAAAACGAATGATCAAAAACAATACTTAGAAAGCTATGAAGATCGTGTAGCAATTGTGTCATTATACTTAGGACGCGGTGATGTTGCGAAGGCAAAACACTTCGCAAGCATGATTGTAAAACAAAACTACCAACCAGCGACACCAACCTTTTTAAATGCGGGAAGAAGCAGAAGAGGAGAAATGGTGTCTTGTTTCTTGTTAGAGATGGATGATAGCTTAAATTCAATCGGCTTTAACATTAATACTGCAATGCAATTATCGAAAATCGGTGGTGGAGTAGCTTTAAACTTATCTAAGCTACGCGCACGTGGTGAGCAAATTAAAGGTATTGATAACGCCGCAAGTGGTGTAGTACCTGTTATGAAATTACTTGAAGATTCGTTTTCGTATGCGAATCAGTTGGGTTAACTTTATGGCTCAACTATAAAACCAGGTCAATTGCTGGAACGCCTGAGTATATCAAGGTAGGATACTACGAAGAAATTACGTAGCGAACCCTGAAAATCCAAGATTGCAGGAAATCAGCAGCCGAGCTCCTAAATTTATTAGATAAGGAGAAGGTTCAACGACCAAGTGGCTATGTAGGTGACTAAGTAGCTCGAACCTGGCTTCTCAAAACAACCAAATTCAAAGGGTGTATACAGTTATTATAGTTTATGCCATATTCATGTGCATCAAACATATGATAAATGGTTAAATGAAGAATTTGGCGAGAAGAAGATATGGTCTGAACTCTATAGCGATATAGAGAGGATAGCAGAAATGACTATCCCCCATACGTTTTGACGATATGGAGTAACAATATGCAACGAAAAGGTGCAGGTGCAGTATACTTAAACATTTTCCATTGGGATATTATTGAATTCCTTGATACCAAAAAAATAAATGCCGATGAGAAGAGCCGTATTCAGTCTCTATCAATCGGAATTATCGTTCCAAGTAAGTTCTTTGAGCTTGCTGAGAAAAACGAACCTTTCCATGTTTTCGCGCCTTATACAGTATTTAAAGAGTACGGAAAACATTTAGATGATATAGATATCGACGAAATGTACGATGAATTAATGAGCAATCCGAAAGTGAAGAAGAAGCCATTAGATATTAGTGCGCGTGATATGCTGATTAAAATTGCTATGATTCAGCTTGAGTCTGGTTACCCATACTTAATGTTTAAATCAAATGCAAATAACCAGCATCCACTGAAGGATATTGGAACTGTGAAGATGTCGAACTTATGTACAGAAATCTTCCAGCTACAAGAAACTTCTGAAATAAATGATTACGGTACAGAAGACATTATCCGCCGTGATATTAACTGTAACTTAGGATCGTTAAATATCGTAAACGTAATGGAAAATAAAGAAATTCGTGAAGCAGTTCATGCGGGAATGGAAGCTTTAACAGCTGTTTCTGATATGACGATCATTCCGAATGCCCCAACTGTGAAAAAAGCAAATGATGAGCTTCATTCAGTTGGACTTGGAGCAATGAACTTACATGGATATTTAGCAAAAAATAAAATCGCTTATGAAAGTGCTGAAGCGAAAGAATTCGCTCGTACATTCTTTATGATGTTAAATTACTACTCGATTGAGAAAAGTATGGAGATCGCTAAAGAAAAAGGCGAAACATTTAAAGACTTCGATAAGTCTGATTATGCAAACGGCACATACTTTGAAAAGTATGAAACGACAGATTACAGCCCAGTAACTGAAAAAATTCAGCAATTATTTGAAGGAATTCATATTCCAACAAAAGAAGATTGGACAAGTTTAAAAGAGCAAGTACAGAAGAATGGTTTATACAACTCATATCGTCTTGCAATCGCTCCGACACAATCGATCAGTTACGTTCAAAATGCAACTTCAAGCGTAATGCCAATCGTAAGTCAAATTGAATCAAGAACGTATGCGAATGCGACAACATATTATCCAATGCCGTATTTATCAAAAGATACGTTTTGGTACTATAAATCTTCTTATGATATGAATCAGTTTAAATTAATTGATTTAATCGCAGAAGTTCAAGAACATATTGACCAAGGAATTAGTACAATTCTTTATGTTAATAGTGATATTTCAACACGTGAGTTAGCACGTTACTACATTTATGCACATAAAAAAGGCTTGAAGAGTCTTTATTATACGAGAACACGTAAATTAAGCGTGGAAGAGTGCGTGGCTTGTACCGTTTAATATAAAAAGTGAGACATTATGAGCAGGGTTTTTCTGAACCCTGCTCATGCTTAGTTATCAATTTTTTATGTTTATTTAGAGAAGGGGCGATTTAATGCGTGCGGTAAACTGGAACAAAAAAGAAGATGATTTTAGTTTAATGTTTTGGAAGCAAAACATCGCTCAGTTTTGGACAGAAGAAGAAATCGCAGTATCTTCTGACAAAAATACTTGGGCACAATTATCAAAAGAAGAGCAAATTGCTTATAAGCGTGTATTAGGTGGTTTAACACTTTTAGATACGAAACAAGGTGGCGAAGGGATGCCTCTTGTACTTGTTCATCTTGAAAATTTACAAGCGAAAAGTGTATTAGCTTTCATGGGCGCTATGGAAGAAGTACATGCGAAGAGTTACAGTCATATTTTCACAACATTAGCTACTGAAGAAGAAATTGATGATATTTTTGAATGGGTAGATAACCATCCATTACTTGAGAAAAAAGCTGGTATTGTTACTAGTTACTATCGTCGCTTATTAAAGCCTGAAGTAACGAAAAAAGAGTTATACATGGCAATGGTAGCAAGTGTGTTCTTAGAAAGTTACTTATTCTATAGTGGATTCTTCTATCCACTTTACTTAGCGGGTCAAGGTAAATTGACGGCAAGTGGTGAGATTATTAACCTAATAATTCGTGACGAGTCAATTCACGGCGTATTCGTTGGTATTTTAGCACAACAAATCTTCACAGAACTTTCTGCAGAAGAGCAACAAGAAGTACAAACGGAAACGCAAGAGTTATTAATGGGACTGTATGAAATTGAATTGGCATATACAGAAGAAATTTACACTTCTATCGGTCTTGTAGAGGATGTAAATCGTTTCGTTCGTTACAATGCGAATAAAGGACTTATGAACTTAGGACTTGAGCCGAAGTTTGAGGAAGAAGAAATTAACCCAATCGTTTTAAATGGTTTACGTACAGATACGAAAAACCATGACTTCTTCTCTGTAAAAGGAAATGGTTACGTAAAAGCAACGAATGTTGAAAAGTTAGCAGACGATGACTTCGTATTCAATTTTTAATATAGTGTTATAGAAAAAGCTGTCTTTATAGAAAAGACAGCTTTTTTGCTATGAATAGTTTACATAATGTTATTATTTCATGGAAATATTTTAATCTTGTAAAAGCCCAATTTTTGAGGAAGTCGGAATCAAGAAAAAACACGGATTAAGGTTTTATTTTCATATTTAGTCGTATGAGAGATTGAATAATTTATGTCAAAATGAATAAAAAATGAGAAGAAATGAGGTCTAATTCCACCTATACGTTCTTTTTAATATTGAATTTTTAAACTCTAGAAATTTTGGCTTGAAAATTGCATGAATATTTAAAAAGCAACAAAAAGGGAGGTAGTACTCGGTGTGATATATGGTTATTTGAAAACGCTTCCTTTTGATTGTCGATTTTTAAATGGAAATTAGATAGAGAAAGTAGGAGGAATGATAGGTGGGGAAAGTAGTTGGTTTAAAACGTTCATTAGGGCTTTGGTCAATTGTTATGCTAGGGGTCGGGTATATGACACCGATGGTTGGGTTTGACACATTTGGAATCGTTTCTGAAAAAACGGGTGGTCATGTTCCAGGAGCTTATCTTATTGCATTAGCGGGGATGTTGTTTACCGCTGCAAGCTACGGAAAAATGGTAAAGGCTTTTCCTACCGCAGGATCTGCTTATACGTATACACAGAAGACAATTAGTGCAAGGCTTGGGTTTCTTGTTGGATGGTCCGCGTTATTGGATTATTTGTTTCTACCAATGGTGAACGCACTATTAACGAGAATTTATATGTCAGCATTTTTCCCAAGTGTTCCTAGTTGGGTATGGGTCATTGGCTTTGTTCTCCTGGTTACATTAATAAATATGATTAGCGTAAATGTTACTGCTAATTTCAATACGTTCTTAGTAATATTTCAAGTGTTAGTAATGGCCGTATTTGTTTTTCTAGTTATAAAAGGCTTATTAGCGGGAGAGGGAACAGGAGAAGTTTTTTCCATTCAGCCGTTTTTTCAATCAGATATACAAATATCACCGTTAGTTGCAGGTGCAACAATTCTTTGTTTCTCATTTTTAGGTTTTGATGCAGTAACTACATTTTCAGAAGAGACACCAAACGCCAAAAAAACAATTCCTCGAGCTATTTTTCTTACTGCTTTAATCGGCGGAGTTTTATTCATTACTACAACGTATTTTACACAATCTATTTTTCCAGATACATCTGTATTTAAAAATCAAGAATCAGCATCCCCAGAAATTGCGCTATATGTTGGCGGGAAATTATTTCAAGCTTTCTTTTTAGTAGGAACCCTTATGGGGACACTTGCGTCTGGTTTAGCTTCTCATACAAGTGTATCCAGGTTATTATACGTAATGGGGCGAGATAATGTAATTCCGAAGAAAATATTCGGATACATTCATCCTCGCTGGAGAACCCCAGTATATAATATTATTTTTGTAGGAATTATTTCGCTCTTCGCTATATTCATTGATTTAGAAACAGCAGCATCTCTTATTAACTTTGGAGCGCTTATTGCATTTACATTTGTTAATTTGTCTGTAATTTCTTACTATATAATCAAGAAAAAAAGATATAAGACGATAAAAGATTTCTTAAATTACTTAGTTATGCCTATTTTGGGTGCTGCTACTGTAGCCGTACTATGGTTTAATCTCAATATCCATTCACTTATTTTGGGACTTTGCTGGGCTGCTATTGGAATTGGGTACCTTCTATATGTTACAAATATGTTCCGTTCAGCTCCTCCGCAAATGCATTTTGAAGAAGCACAGGAAATATAAAAAGAAAAAGGCATCGGATAAGTTCCGATGTCTTTTTCTTTTTATATTTGATAATCATGCAGCATTGCATAAGTCACTCAAAGATTCATAAGTAAAGGGGATGACACGATATGATTAACGTAGTATTTTCACTTGGCACGATTATTGCTTTGTACAATTAGTAAAAGTATAAAGAGGGGTGTTATCGTGCCGATTCAATCAGAAAAACATACAAATACAGTTGAAGTTGAAAATCCTTTAGAGGAATTTCAAGCTATATTAAAAGAGGCGCTTCATTTTTTAAGTTATCCAGACGAAGTATTCGAATTTCTGAAAAAACCAATGCGTTTTTTAGAAGTAAGCATTCCTGTTCGAATGGATGATGGAACAACAAAGGTATTTCAAGGGTATCGCGCTCAGCATAACGACGCAGCAGGGCCAACAAAAGGTGGTATTAGATTTCATCCAGATGTTACGGCAGAAGAAGTAAAAGCACTTGCTGGCTGGATGAGCTTGAAATGTGGAGTGACAGGACTGCCATATGGAGGCGCAAAGGGCGGGATTATTTGTAATCCACAGGAGTTGAGTTTTAGAGAACTAGAGTTACTGAGTCGTGGGTATGTAAGAGCAGTAAGTCAAATTGTGGGGCCGACGAAAGATATTCCAGCACCTGATATGTATACAAATGCGCAAATTATGGCTTGGATGCTAGATGAATATGACCATATCAGGGAGTTTGACTCTCCAGGCTTTATAACCGGGAAGCCATTAATGCTAGGAGGATCACAAGGGCGGGAAACAGCAACGTCTAAAGGTGTATTGTATACACTTCAGTTAGTAAGTGAGTTAAAACAAATTCCGCTACAAAATATGCGAGTTATTATTCAAGGGTTTGGGAATGTTGGAGGTTATTTGGCAAAATATTTATATGATATTGGTGTGAAAGTAGTCGGGGTATCAGATGCTATAGGAGGAATTTATAATCCAGACGGTCTAGATGTTCCTTATTTACTAGAAAACAGAGATTCTTTCGGTGTAGTATCGAATCTCTTTAGTAAAACAATTTCTAATCAGGAGTTGTTAGAAAAAGAATGTGATGTACTCATTCCGGCGGCAATTGGAGGAGTCATTACAAAACATAATGCAGGAAAGCTTGGATGTAAGATTATCATTGAGGCTGCAAATGGACCAACAACAAAAGAGGCGATAACCATGTTAGAAGAAAAGGGAATTTTGGTTGTTCCAGATATTTTAGCAAACTCTGGTGGCGTGATTGTTTCATATTTTGAATGGTGTCAAAATAACCAAGGATATTACTGGACGGAGCAATATGTTGATCAATGTTTAAAGGAGAAAATTACATCTAGTTTTTCTAACGTACTTGATACTTCTAAACGCTTTGGAGTAAATATGAAAATTGCTGCCTATATGGAAGGGGTTCGCAAGATTGTAGAAGCATCGCGCCTAAGAGGTTGGTTGCATTTTTAACCTAAAGGGAGGGCTAAAATGAAACTGGATATTTTATTAGAAGAAGTGGAGAGACAACAAATCGGTTATTACTGTATTGTGTCGAATAGTCATCGTTACGATATAGCTGTTACGTATTCGCAACAGTTTCTTGGAAAAGCAATGGTTACCTCAATTCAAAATGGGAGAATGGTTTTATTAAGCCAAGAAGATATTGGAGAGGAACAATATTGGGCAACAAGGCTAGGCATTGAGGTAGAGGACATAGAAGAGTTTCAAAGCTTTTTCTATATGATTCTTCAGTCACAAAGGTTAGAAGAACAATATTAATAGAATAAAAGAAAGGGATGATTGATTATGTATTATGATATTATTACGAGTCCGTGTTATGGAATAATTGAAAAAGTGTCTATCGATAAGGATTCTCGAATTTATGAATGGGAGCCATTATTCGCTATTAAAGATATGAATGGTAAACTGGAAGTAATTAAGATGGGATGTAGTGGAGAAGTTCAATCTTTAGAAGTAGAAGCGGGAGATAAAGTAATTCCAGGTATGGTATTAGCTTATATTCAAGAAGATCTTTTCGTTAGTGGTAGTGATTAATGATAGAACTATGAGGAAGATGGAGGCACTCATCTTCCTTTTTTTATTAAATAAAGAAAGAAATGTTTTATTTTCAGATTAATTAAAAAAATCTATATTTAATGATACAATACAAATTAAATAGTTCAAAGGAGGAATAGCAGAATGTTTTCCATCGCTCATACAAAAATTAGACCCATAGTTTCTCTACCTATCGATCAATCTGAAAAGGAATGGAATATAGATGTTAAAAATATAAAAGAATCGTTTCTATTTTTAAAAAGAGGAGAGAAATTATTTGCATACGTTCATGTGAAGGATCTGCTATCAAATAGTAAGGAATTAACTTCTAAGCTATTACTTTCAAATGCTGTTTCACTAGATACAATATGTCATCTTAGTAAAGATATTTCTTTAACAGCTCTTTTTCAAATTATTGGAGCGCCGATTGCCATAGTAAAAAATGAAGTGGATGAGCTAACAGGATATATAAGAAGAGAGGATGTTTTTGCAGAACTATTTAAACAAGAAAATCAGAGTGTTGATATATTGAAAATTATTTTAACGTCTATTCCAATGGGGATTTTTGTAGTAGATCGAGAAAAGAAAATTGTAAATTGTAATGAATCTGGTTTGAAGATGATTAAATCGACTCCTGAAAAAGTTATGAATGTACCAGCAGAACTGATTTTTAATGGAGAACACATTAATAACGTATTTACAAAGGGAAAAACGATTTTGAATCAATTACAAATCACAAATGAGATGGGTGTATTAGTTGACTATAGTCCGATTCCAAACTTTGATCAAAGTATTGAAGGAATGGTTATTATTGTGCAAGATTTGCCGATGGTCGAGGACATGGCGATGGAAATTGAATATATAAAGGATTTAAATAAAGATTTACATGCAATTTTGTCTAGCATTTATGATGAAATATTAGTTGTTAATCATAAAGGGGAATTAATTCGTTATAGTGAAACTGTTATCAATGATTTTTGGGGGAGTAATTTGAAGGACTTGTTAGGAAAAAATCTTTTAGACCTAGAAAAGAAAGGATTATTTAGTCCATCGGTTACGCGATTAGTGTTGGAAAAACAAAAAAAGGTATCAGTTGTACAAGAAACAAAAAGCGGAAGAAAAATATTAGCAGTTGGAAACCCTGTATTTAATGAAAACGGAGAGCTTCATCGTATTATTATTGCCTCAAGGGATATTACCGAAGCAACGAGATTGAAGACGGAATTACATGAAATAAAGAAGATATCAGAGCAATATAAGAAGGAGTTAGATGACTTTAAAAATAAAGATCGTTTTCTTAAGAAGCTTATTTACTGTAGTCCGAAAATGGAGCAAATTATTAACCAAGCTAAAAAAATAGCAGATTTTTCTTCCAATGTTCTTATTTCTGGAGAATCTGGCGTCGGAAAAGAAGTAATTGCTCAGGCAATTCATCAACTTGGAAACCGATCTTCAAAGCCATTTTTAAAATTAAATTGTGGTGCAATTCCAGAAACTTTGTTAGAAAGTGAACTATTTGGTTATACGAAAGGTGCTTTTACAGGAGCCGATAAAAATGGAAAAGAAGGATATTTTAAGCGGGCGGATCAAGGTATTTTATTTTTAGATGAAATTGGAGAAATGCCTTTACATTTGCAAGTGAAATTGCTTAGAGTCCTACAGGAACAAGAAGTAATTCCTATTGGAAGTACAATCCCTACGAAAATAAATGTACAAATTATTGCTGCTACAAATAAGAGTCTTGAAAAGATGGTGGAATCTGGAACATTCCGTGAAGATTTGTTTTATCGGCTAAATGTAATTCCGTTGCGAGTGCCTCCTCTACGAGAGCGAATGGAAGATGTTACGGTACTTGCCTTTCATTTCTTGCAACAGTTAAATGAAAAATATAATAAAAATTATCATTTAACTCCAGATGCGCTTAGCTTACTAGAGTTTTACTCATGGCCAGGAAATGTACGTGAATTACAAAATATGATTGAACGTTTAGTAGTATCAGCAGACGATCCAGTAATTGAAGCAGAGTTTGTTAGTAAGTTTTTAACAACTGGTTATGACTTTAAAAAATCAAAACCAGTTATTACAAGAGTATTACCATTACAAGAAGCGCTACATTCTGTAGAAGAACAATTGATTTTACTTGCAATGAAGCAGTATAAAACAACGACTAAGGCTGCAAAAGCTCTTGGAATCAGCCAATCTTCAGTGAGTCGTAAATATCAAAAAATTGTTAGTGAAAAAGGGATAGCGGCTGATATCATCTCTTATTCCTAAAAAAGGAGAAGGTCACATAGACTTCTCCTTTTTGTGTGCGCTCAGCATGTGCATATTCTCTAGGAGTCAAGTCCCGAGTGGTGAAGGCGGTAGCAGAAATGATTAACATTCCGTTTTATGCAAAATGGAATAGTGTATGCGAGAGTGCATAAATTGTTTATTGTTTTTAAGAAAATAGTCAGTTTATGTATGATTCCTTTGGATTTTAAAGATTGGCATGAAAATTGCTTATAAATATATAAACGATCGATGAAGGGGGATTCAATATAGTGCTAGATTTAAAAATGTATGTAAACGGTGAATGGAGAGAGTCTAGTAATCAAGAGAAAAGAACGATTATTAACCCTGCGAATGGCAAGGGTATAGCATATGCACCTGAGGGAACGATTGAGGATGCAAAATACGCGATAGAAGTGGCAAGAACGGCTTTCGATAGCGGAATTTGGTCAGCAACATCCACTGCTGAAAGGGCATCATATTTATTTAAAATAGCAGATGAAATTGATAAAAATATGGAAGAATTAGTGTACCTTGAAACAATGGATAATGGAAAAATGTACCGTGAGGCAGAAGGAGATATTGGAGATGCAGCGGCTTGTTTTCGCTATTATGCCGGATTGATTACAAAGCCAGATGGTCAAACATATCATGTAGCCGATCCGATGCAAGCGATGGTTGTAAGAGAGCCAGTTGGTGTTTGTGGATTAATTGTTCCATGGAATTATCCGCTATTGATGAGTGTATGGAAAATTGCACCTGCTTTAGCAGCTGGAAATACAATTGTGTTTAAACCTTCTGAAGTGACACCAATCACTGCAACAAAGCTATTCGAAATCCTTGAAAAAGTAGGGCTACCAAAAGGTGTTGCCAATATGGTAATGGGGGCTGGTCCAATAGTAGGAAATGAAATTGCAGCGAGTAATAAAGTGGATATGATTTCCTTTACAGGTGGAACAAAAACAGGTAAGCACATTATGAGAACAGCGGCTGATAATATGAAAAAGATTTCGTTAGAACTTGGAGGGAAATCTCCAAATATTATTTTTGCAGATGCAGATTTTGAGACCGCTATTGATTATGCTCTATTCGGTATTTATGCAGGTAGCGGACAAGTATGTTCAGCAGGATCAAGAATCCTTGTAGAAGAAAAGATTTATGATAAATTTGTTAATAGTTTTGTAGAGCGAGCACAGCAAATTAACGTTGGGCCTGGTGATAATCCAGAATCAGAAATGGGGCCACTTGTAAGTCAAGAACATATGGAAAAAGTATTACGTTATATTGAAATTGGGAAAGACGAAGGTGCAAACGTTGCTTGCGGAGGTAGACGAATAATGGAGGATGGAAAAGGTGATGGTTTCTTTATTGAACCAACAGTCTTTGTCAATGTAAAACCTGATATGCGTATTGTCCAGGAAGAAATCTTCGGTCCTGTTGTAGTAATTCAAAAGTTTAAAGACGAACAGGAAGCAATTGAGTTGGCAAACGGTACAGACTATGGTTTGGCTGGAGGAGTATTTACAGTCGATGGTGCAAAAGCAATGCGTGTGATTCGCAAACTTCGCGCAGGAATTACGTGGATTAATAGCTATCACCCAACATACAATGAGGCGCCTTGGGGCGGATATAAGCAGAGTGGTATAGGTCGTAGTCTAGGAACGTTTGGTTTAGAAGAATTTCAAGAAATTAAGCAGATTAATATAAATCTAGAAGTAGAACCTATTGGTTGGTTTGCAAATAAAAAAAATGTAGAGGTGAATTAGATGGAAACGAACGTGAAAAATAAATTGAATGAGAAAGAATCAAATGTAAATGAGTATATTACGAAAGTACTACAGTTAATTGAAAAAGAAAAGGTTACTGAAGAAGAGGCAAACTGGATTCAAAAAGAAACAGTAGATGGATTTAGAGAGCATGTAAACCCTGGTTTTCTTGCTTATAGAAAAACAGTAACAAAAGATGGACAATTTGCAGCAGTAGAATGGTCAGATGAAGGATCTTGTTTCATGGATATTAACGGTAAAAGATATATTGATTGTTTAGGTGGATTTGGAATTTATAATGTTGGTCACCGTAATCCGAAAGTGGTAAAAGCTGTGACAGATCAATTAAAACGTCAAGCATTGCACAGTCAGGATTTACTGGATCCACTTCGAGCAATGCTTGCAAAGATTTTAGCGGATATTACACCTGGTGATTTGAAATACGCCTTCTTTACAAACAGTGGTACAGAAAGTGTGGAGGCAGCACTAAAACTAGCAAAAATGTATAGTGAACGAACAACGTTCATTGCTACAACGCGTGCTTTCCATGGTAAGAGCCTTGGTGCTTTATCTGGGACGGCAAAAGGAATGTTCCGTAAGCCATTTTTACCATTAATTCCGGGTTTCCGTCATGTTCCGTTTGGCGATATTGATATGATGAGAAAAACATTTGAGACATGTGCATTAGTGGGAGAAGATGTTGCAGCAGTTATTTTAGAACCAATTCAAGGAGAGGGCGGTATTATTTTACCTCCAGAAAATTATTTGAAACAAGTACGAGAGCTTTGTGATGAGTTTGGATCACTCCTTATCTTTGATGAAGTACAAACTGGAATGGGACGTACAGGAAAAATGTTTGCTGCAGAATTATATGATGTCGTGCCGGATATTATTTGTCTTGCGAAGGCGTTTGGTGGAGGTGTAATGCCAGCGGGAGCTATTGTTGCGAAAGAAACAGTATTCAAAAGTTGGTTTGAAAATCCATTTATGCACACAACAACATTTGGAGGAAATCCACTTGC
Source organism: Bacillus sp. AR13-1 (assembly GCF_008042285.1). NCBI lineage: Bacteria > Bacillati > Bacillota > Bacilli > Caryophanales > Bacillaceae > Bacillus > Bacillus sp. AR13-1. The sequence goes on along the minus strand of NZ_QNUA01000018.1, from coordinate 126,121 downwards.
ATGTGCTGCTGCAATTGCAACAATCCATGTTTTATTGGAAGAGAAATTACCGGAACGAGCTATGGAAGTTGGGGAGTATTTCTTAAATGGATTGAAACAAGCTGCAGAAGGACACGAAGATAAAATCTTTGAAATTCGTGGTCAAGGTTTAATGATTGGGATTGAATTCCATAAAGACGAGATTGGTTATGAAGTGTCAAAGGCGATGTTTGATCAAGGAATTCTTGTTGCGGGAACATTAATTAACTCAAAAACAATTCGTATTGAACCATCCCTTACAATTAGTTATGAAGAAGTAGATACAGTTATTAATACGTTTAAATCTGTGCTAAATCAAGTAAAAGTAAAATAAATTTTGTATAAGGTTATATGTGAATTCAAACGATTGAAACTAAAATTAGAATAGATTTACCTGTATGTTATTACAGGAAGGCAGTGTAACGAAAAGTTACACTGCCTTTTTATTACATTTTTTGTTGTAAGTATTTACATATAATTCGTCTTAGTGTACTATTTAACTAACACACTAAGACAGGAGGGGAGAAATGAAAATCGAGTTTTCTCCAAACACACCAATTTACATTCAAGTAATGGAATACATAAAAAAGGAAATTGTAACAGGACATTTATTGCCTGGTGATAAAATTCCCTCCGTACGTGAATTAGCGAGTGATTTACAAGTAAATCCAAATACGATTCAACGCACATTTCAAGAACTAGAACGGGATGGAGTTGTTGTAACACGTAGAGGAATGGGGCGATATGTAACGAATGAAGGGGAGAAAATTATGGAGCTGCGAAAAGATATGGCGAAAGAATTACTTCATTCTTTCATAAATGGAATGGACAATTTAGGTTTTTCAGAAGAAGAAATTCTTACAATCCTTCGTTCTTCATTACATGAGAAAAGGGAGGAGAGCGAATGACAGAGTTATTAAAAATAGAAAATCTATGGAAGCGGTACGGATTAAAAGCAGTGATCCGTGAGTTAAACATAGAGATTACAGAAGGGAAAATCGTTGGGCTTGTTGGAGATAACGGGAGCGGGAAAACGACGTTATTGAAAATGATTGCAGGCTTGCAGCACCCTTCTGAAGGTAGTATTACAATAGATGGTAAAAAGGTAGGATTAGAGACGAAAGAAATCGTTTCATTTATGTCTGATAAGCCAGTCTTTGATGATTGGATGACGGTAAAAGATTCTTTATTTTTCTATCGAGATTTTTATAAAGACTTCGATATTCAAAAAGCGGTAGATACGATTACGGAATTTAAAATACCGTTAGAAGAAAAAATTAAAGCATTGTCAAAAGGGATGATTGAGAAGCTGCAAATCATTTTAACATTTTCTCGAAAAGCGAAGTTATACGTACTGGATGAACCGCTTGGCGGGATTGATCTCGTTTCTAGGGAGCATGTACTTGAGCTAATCCTTAAATTTTATCGTGAAGATTGTACGCTGCTTATATCAACTCATTTAATAAGAGAAATCGAAAATATATTTGATGAAGTAATCTTTTTGAAAGATGGAGAAATAATATTGCATGAAAATGTGGAAGAACTAAGATTTCAAAAGGGGAAAGCAGTACATGAGCTGTTTAAGGAGGCCTATGAGAAATGAGTCAGCTTTTTCTTTATCTGTATAATTGTAATAAGAGAAAAATAGCCATTATTTACTTCGGATTTATTACAGTTTCATTAATTCTTTTATTTAATATGAAAGGAGTTTCAGGAGCTAGAATTTCAGGTAGGCAAGATATAATCATTATTATATTTTTTATCGTACTAGGTATAAATGGATTCGCAATTCTTCTAACAGGTATATCGTCTTTTCGAAAAATGCTAAAAAACTCTATGCTACGTTGTACTTCTATTTCAGCACAAAAGTATATATGTGCAAATGTTTTATTTTGTGTACTACTCTTTATGATTTTGCTAGGAATAGGAATCATTTTTCTATACTATTTTTCTTTAAATATTTACAATGGAAAAACAGATTTAGGTGTTCAGCAAGCAATCCACAGTTTATATGATTATGGAATATTACATCATATGTTATCTATTTTCTTATGGGGACTAGATTTTGTTAATATGCTAGTTTCTATTTATTTAATTATAGTAATTACGAAGCTATTCAATGTGAAATCATCGATGAGTAAGATTGTTTGCGTAATCTTATTCGTTGTTTTTATCGCATTTAATGGGGGAATAACATATATCTTTCAGCAAATAGAAAAGTATGTGTTTGCCATAAATAATATTGGATTTATAGATCAAAACGGCTTTTTAAATACATCATTTTATTCTGGTACAGATATTACAGTTTTAAATCTATGTTTTAACTGTTTATTAACAATTATATTATTAGTAGTTACAGGGCGCATCATCGACAAAAAACTAGAAGTTTAAAGGAGGAATCATCATTGGGAAATGTAGTAGTGAAATTAGAAAATGTCCGAAAAAAAATCGGTAGAACAGAAATTATCCGCGGTTTATCATTTGAAGTTCGTGAAGGGGAAGTGTACGGGTTTCTTGGACCGAACGGTAGCGGTAAGACGACGACAATTCGTATGATGACAGGTCTTATTTCTATGACAGAAGGCGATATTACAATTTGTGGTCATAGTATTCGCACAGAGCGTGAAAAGGCGCTAGAGCAAATTGGAGCGATTGTAGAAAATCCCGAGCTATATGATTATATGACTGGAATGCAAAATTTAAAGCATTTTGCGAACATGGCGATTACCCCAATTAGTAAAGAGCGCATCGCTGAAATTGTAAAGCTTGTTGAATTAGAGCATGCGATTCATAAAAAGGTGAAAACATACTCACTTGGTATGAAACAGCGTTTAGGAATTGCGCAGGCGTTACTTCATCAGCCGAAAATCTTAATTTTAGATGAACCGACAAATGGATTAGATCCAGCTGGTATTCGCCAAATTCGTGATTATTTACAACGATTAGCGAAAGAAGAAAATATTGCAGTCATTGTATCAAGTCATTTATTAAGTGAAATTGAATTGATGTGTGATCGCGTAGTTATTATAAAGCAAGGTGAGTTTGTACAAGAGTATAACTTACATGAACAAGCGAAGCATGATGAAACAGTTGTAGTTGCATTTGAAGTAGATCAAGTTCAAAAAGCGAACGAAATTATTAAAGGTAAAGTACAAGGAAATGTAGCTGTGGCATCTGTAATGAAAGAAGAGATTCCGCAAATTGTAAAACAGTTAGTGAATGCTGATGTACTCGTATACGGTGTTACTGTTCAAAATAAAACGTTAGAGGATGAGTTCTTAGCGATTACAGGGGGAGTGAAAGCGTAATGTTTAAATTAATTCAAAATGAATTTTTAAAGTTACATGCGAAAAAAGGTATGTACATTTTAATAGGTGTAATTGCAGCATTGGAGATTTTGGGAGTTTTAGCGATGCTGAAATGGGGAGGAGGAAATGAGTTTAAAGGATCATATTTAGATTTTGTAAGTTCAGAGATTGGTTTAATTACCTTATTTGCAACAATTTTTGGAATTACGATTGCGTCTCGTACAATTACTGATGAGTTCCAAAAAGGTACAATTAAGCAGCTATTAATCCGTCCGAGAAAACGAATTACAGTTTTGTTCTCTAAATATATTACAGTGTTACTTACTATATTATTTATCATATTTGCTAGCACGTTAATCGCAATGATTATTGGCGGGATTGTAATGGATGGTAGTAAAACAGGAGTAACGTTAGGAATCGTAATGAAGTCCATTTTATATCAAGTACTTTCACCGTTCTTCTTTGCAACTCTTTCATTTTGCTTAGCTAATGTATTTAGAAATTCTGTATTACCATTAATTATTTCGTTGTTCTTATTCTTCTTACAAAGTGCAATTACAATGGTGCTTATGATGTTTGCAAAAGGTGTAGCGAAATTTGTGGTGTTTTTCCATTTAAATTTAAGTGTTTACGACAGTAATAAATTAGTAAGCGGTGGAATGGAACCACCATTTACAGAATTTACGTTTACAACTTCATTATTACTTGTAGTTGCATATTTTGCTGTATTACTTGTAGCATCAAGTGTATTATTCCAAAAACGTGACGTATTATAGTAGAAAAATCCCCGTGTTAACGGGGATTTTTATTAACCAGCTTTTTTGATTTATGTAGCTTTTAAGTGTGGCAGATACATATTTACTTAGGAACATAATTGTAACTAAGTTGAAGAACATTGATATGGTATATCAAATAGGATTGTTATTATGTAATTTAATACGTATATTATTCGGAATAAAGTGAGAAAAATAGGAAGATTTTCAACTATATTCATATTATAATTTAGTTATCCGGCCATTTGTGGAGAAGGGCTACCCATAAAATACTGATTAAAGTTTCACTTTATATCATCTCTGGAGGTGTTCCATATGCAACATGCATTTTCACGTATAAGGCTACGTAGTTTTTTTGGATGGATGATTATAGGGATGTTCCTGACTATGATTCCATTAAATTTATCAGGTGCTTCTGACAATACGATAGAGTTGCTGTCACAAATATCAATATTTTTTGCATTTCCACTATTGTGGCTATATTTAAAAACAAGTAAAAATAATGTTGTTTTTAAAAGTTTTTTTGATAAGCCTGGACGTTTACATTGGGGGTTAATTGTATTAGCAACGATCATGGGAATGATTTTTGCAGTCGGTATATCCCAAATTCAATTTTATATTTTAGCACATACTTTACCTAATTTCTTAGTTACCATGTTAGAAGATGGAAATGTAATTAATACGAGTAACATATACATGACGATATTTACTTTCATTTCAGCATGTGTATTAGCCCCAATAATGGAAGAGGTTATTTTTAGAGGGTTTTTCTTACAGCGAATGGCTTACAAATGGGGGATTAAACGAGCGGTTATTATATCCTCTCTTATTTTTGGACTAGGACATTTTGATGTTATCGGTGCTTTCATGTTCGGTGTTATTATGTGCCTTCTATACATAAAGACAAAAAATATATGGACGAATATTGCTGTGCATGCTCTAAATAATTTGATTGCAACGAGTATGCAATTTGTAGGTGGAGATGGAAGTGACGCAATCTCGATTACTGAATTACAAGCACAAAGTAATTTATGGATCGGCATTGGTCTTGTGATTATCGGTTTATTATGGTTCATTCCTTTTACTTGGAACCAATGGCGTACAGTAAAAGAAGTTGGTGTGCCACCGATTCGTTTCATAAATGAAGAAAAAGTAGTGAATACATCAGAAGAAAATGAAATATATAGCCAAGTGATAGTAACAGATAGATTGATGGCTGTAGAACTACCTGATGAAGCTGTAAATAAGCTTCGGTTAGAAGAAAATGATTATGTAACAGTTTCTGTAGAAGAAGATAAAATTGTTATAAAGAAAGCGCATAATAGATAATTAAAAAGTAGCTCCTAAAGAGCTACTTTTTAATTTGTAATAATCTCTACACGAAAATTATTACCGTTCTTTACATATTTAATATCTGTAACGATCCGAACGGTTTTTAGAAGTTCAACTTTTTCACCAATTCGAGGGATGGTCGGAACATTGTCCCAAATACCAAGCAAGTCATCTAATTGTGCCGTTTTTTCATAAAACCAGATTTTCAATGTAAAGCCCCTTTCTCGAACTTTATGTATTTTAATACATGATATATCATTTTTATTCTTAATGTAAGGGGTTTTTACTCTTTTTGTGAATAAAGATGAATTAAACTTCTGGGAATATATGTTCAATGTCCGGAGTAAGAGCTACTTCTGATAATACGATATGAGAAACTGTCGTTGCATATGAAGAAACATCATTGATAAATTCTTCAAGTTCAACGAGTGAAGGAACAGAGATTTTTACAATGTAGCATAAGCTTCCTGTTACTCGGTAACAAAAACTTGCAGATGGATAAGACTGAATAAACTGTTGCATACGTGTTGTATCACCATTTTTTAAAGTGATTTCTAAAATACAATCTAAAACAAGTCCTGCTTTTTTATAATTGATATCGATTGTGTATTTTTGAATAATCCCCTCACTTTCAAGTTTACGTACACGTTCTGTAGTAGACGGAGCCGATAAGTTTACTCGTTTTGCTAATTCACGCATCGAAAGGCGGCTATCATTATATAATTCATTTAAAATTTTTCGATCAACACGGTCTAATTGCATTTGTAAATATACCTCCAGTAAAATGATAATTTTTGTAAAGAAAAATTTAAAATTAAGATTCATATGAAATGTAAAGTGAACTTTATTTATTTTACAATAAAAAAGAAGGAAATAGGAGGGGAAATGATGGAGAGAATTACATTATCAAATGTAGGAAATACAAAGTTTCAAAAATTATTAGGTCATAATCCAGATATATTAAATTCGTGGAGTACGTTAGAGAATACACTGTATAGTACAGGGGCCCTTTCCGTAGAGTTAAAGGAGCAAGTAAGAAGAACATTAGCGTTTGGGAATGAATGTCCGTACTGTATGGCAAAGGGGAAGCCGGATGATATACAAAAAATAGAAGAAATTAGCGTAGCCGTTACTTTTGCGCATGCATTTGTTCATGACCAAAAGGCGATAGATGATAATATGTTTCATATATTAAAACAATATTGGACTGAAAAAGAAATTGTAGAGCTTTGTGCCTATATTTGTTTTATTACTGCTTCGCAGCAACTTGGTTTTCTGTTTCAATTACAGCCCAATTAATTAGGAGGATATTATGCTTAATCAAGCAGCACTTATAATCATTGATGTACAGGAAGCATTCAACTTACCATACTGGGGCGTGAGGAATAACCTTTTGGCGGAAGAAAATATGAAAAGTTTGTTAGAAGAATGGAGAAAAAGAAAACTACCAGTTTTTCATATTCAACATGTAAATAAAGAAAATGTTCAATCGATGTTTTATCAACATGCGGAAACGGTAAACTTTAAAGAAGAAGTGCAACCAATGCCAGATGAAATAATTATCCAGAAATCCGTTAATAGCGCGTTCATTGGGACAAATTTGGAAGAACAATTAAGAGAACAAAATTGTAATACGGTAGTGATTGTAGGATTAACAACAAATCATTGTGTGGAGACTACAACACGGATGGCAGGTAATTTAGGGCTTACAACGTATTTAGTGAGCGATGCGACGGCTACATTCAATCGTAAAGGTCTGGACGGGACAGAGTATAGTGCAGAGGACATTCACAATATGACACTTGTAAACTTACATGATGAATTTGCCAAAATCGTTACGACTGAAGGTGTTTTAAAATTATTTTAAGAAAATAATTGTGGAATTATGTAGAAAAAAATAAGAATATTTCGTATAATCTAAGTATAATCATTTTGAAAATAGGGGTGGCATCATATGGAGCAAATTCCAGTAAAGAAAATAGAAGAAGTACTCGTTTTAGCAGGAGATGATAAACAAAAGCAAAAGGAATTTTATGAATTGCTCTTATCAACGGAGTTTTATGTTGCTGGTTCACTTGAAGCAGAAGACGGGGCAACGGAAGGAACACTTCGTTTGCGTCATTTCCAAGGAGAGGGTAGATGGATCGTTCCGTTCTTTACACAATTGAAATTTGTAAAAGATGTGTTGCCAGAAGGTACACCCCTTATTACGATACGTGGAAAAGAATTATTGGGTAGCATCGAGAAAGATGCGACAGCTGTATTAAATGTTGGAACAGATATGAGTAAAACATTTATTCCAGAAGAAATTGCAGAGATAGCATCAGGACGAATCTTTAATTATTATAAGTAAAAGGAAAAGCTTAGCAGCTTTTCCTTTTTAATTTGAACATGGAGTGGCTATACCAGAAGAAATAGAAACAGTTTTGTTAGTTGTATTTATTGTTGCTGTAGCTCCGAGGGGAATACCGATATTTGGACTTATATGTCCAATCGGTAAACCGAATAACACAGGTATATTATATGGCTTGAAATATTCATATAATATTGTTTGCAATGATTGAGATGGCTTAGATGGGTTGCAGTCGTGACAACTTGTAAAAATAACGCCGCTGCATTCATTAAACTGTCCAGATAAAAGTAGTTGATTTAACATCCGGTCAATGCGGTACGGTTCTTCACCAATATCTTCAAGCAATAAAAGTTTATTTGACGTATTTATCTCATAGGGCGAGCCAATTATACTTGTTAACACAGTTAAATTCCCTCCAACTAATGTGCCTGTAACTGTACATGGAGAGGTAGGTACGATACATTCTGATGCATATAAGATAGATGAATACGGATGGAATAGTTGATTGAAAGAAGATAAAGAGAGAGAATCTATACCTTTTCCTAATTCTTCAATCATTGGACCATGAAAAGTAACCAGCTCCGCATAACGTGAAAAGGCAGTATGTAAAGCCGTAATATCACTATATCCCCAAAAAATCTTTGGATTCCGTTGAATGATTTCATATTGAATGTAAGGGAGGAGACGAGCGCTGCCGTAACCACCTCGTGCACAAAAGACTGCTTTGACCTCAGTATTTGTAAATGCTTCATGTATATCATCAAGACGAACTTGATCACTTCCAGCTAAATATCCATATTTTTCATAAACACTCTTTCCAATTATTACGGATAATCCCATCTCTTGTAATACGTTCACACCTTTTAATATATTCTCAAGTGTTGGTGGGCCAGACGGTGCAATAATCATTACTGTATCACCTTTTTGCAAAGCATTTGGATAAATCATTGTTCTCAGCCTCCTTCTCTTTCAATATATTCGCTTGAGCGAAAGTTCAATCCTTGTAAAAGAAGGGGAAAGCATGTCATATAAAGAAGGTATAGGGAAAGTAGGAGGGAAAATGATGTTTACAAGTCGAGTAATAGATATATTACAAATTAAGTATCCGATCATTCAAGCAGGTATGGCAGGAGCGATTACAACGTCAGAACTTGTTGCAGCTGTGAGTAATAGCGGAGGATTAGGTACGCTTGGAGCAGGGTATATGAGCCCAGAACAAATCCGTGAAGCGATTTATAAAATAAGGGAACTAACAAATAAGCCTTTCGGTGTTAATTTACTTTTAACGAAAGAGATACAGATAGAAGAAGAGAAGGTAAACGAGGCGAAAGTATTACTTAGTGGAGTGAATAGAGAATTAGGTATAGAGGAAGAAAAGACTTTAAAACTTCCAAAAAGCTATAAAGAACAATTACAAGTATTATTAGAGGAAAAGGTACCAGTCGTTAGTTTTGCATTTCAAACGTTAGAAAAAGAAGAAATAGATGATTTGAAAAAGGAAGGGATAAAAGTTATCGGAACAGCTACCCATGTAGCGGAAGCGAAAGCACTTGCTAAGTTAGGGGTAGATATTATTGTCGGGCAAGGTAGCGAGGCAGGAGGGCATAGAGGAACGTTTATTGGGAAAGAACAAGATGCGATGATTGGTACATTTGCATTAATCCCGCAATTAGTAGCGGAAGTACCTCATATCCCGATTGTTGCAGCAGGTGGTGTAATGAATGGGCAAGGGCTTGTTGCGGCATTTGCGTTAGGGGCAGAAGCTGTTCAAATGGGATCAGCCTTTTTAACGAGTGAAGAAAGTATTACGCATGACGTGTATAAAGAGGCGATTTTACATAGTACAGATACGAGTACAACGGTAACCCGTGCGTTTTCCGGGAAATATGCACGGGGTATTCGTAATGAATTTATAGAGAAACATGAAGGAAGAGAAGAGAATTTACCGATGTATCCAGTGCAAAACGTATTAACTTCAAAAATACGTCAAGAAGCAGCGAAGCAAAATAAGGAAGAGTATATGTCGCTTTGGGCGGGACAAGCATCATCATTAGCACGAACGGAATCAGCTCAGCACGTAGTGAAACGTGTCATGAAAGAAGCAGAGAACGTAATTGAACAATTACAAGATGTATATAAAAAAAGACCACTTGAATAATTCAAGCGGTCTTTTCGTTAGTTTGCTTTATAAAATTGTTGGATAGCTTCGTCGATGTAAACCCAGCCTTTCCAACCTAAGTGCATATGATCTTTTAAGAAGTACTTATCATATTCATGATTTGAGAAATCAGCAATTGGATAGCCAGCTTGCTTAATTTGCTCATGAACTTTATTGTAGTATAATTCGCGTTTTTCTTTCGGGAAGCCAGCGTAATCATACCAAGGACCTTTTACAGGAACAGAAATGAAGAGCGGTTTTGCGCCAGATTGTTTTAATAAATCAAGTACAATTTGTAAATCTTCATATTCTGGTGATTGGTCATAAGCATCATTTTTTAAGTAACCTTCACGTTGTTTTAATTTCTTCTTAATTTTGCTATTGAAGTAATCATCTTCGATACCATATTCGTTAGAGCTTGATTCTACTGCACCTGTTTGATCAGCATGCTTACGAGCTTCTTCCCAGTTCATTTGTTTCAATGATGGATCAAGCTGTTCTTTATGCGGCTTAATATTAAACATAACTGTAAATAAATCTTTACGATCTAGAATGTTACGATAAATATAAGCGAAAGGTTTAGCAGCAAGTGCTTTTACTTTATACTTTGTATCATCGTAGGCGATACCTTCAAGCGAAATTTTTAATAAAGTTTCTTTTTTTACAATCTCAAAGTTTAATAAGCGTTTTGCAATTTGTTTTTTCATTTCAGGTTTTAAATCATCGTTGAAAATGAAGTGGTAACCTTGTTGTTTTGAAAAGTTAGGTGCAAAGTGTGTCTCATCAATACCTTGTGGTACAAACCATTGCGGAGAAAGAACGAATATCATTTTCTTATCTTTCAATTGATCCATTGTAGATGTGAAGTTTAATACATGTACAAGGTCTTGTGTTCCACCGCGCCCAAGTAGGAATGGTGTGAATCCTTCAGGCTTTACTTTGAAATAATTCGATGGATGGAAAGCATCCATACGTGCGAATTCCGATGAACCGTACATCGGAAGATATTTCGGGTCTGCTAACATCTTTTGCTGTAAAATCATACTTTGAATCTTTTCTTCTTTTAAAGAAGTCGCAGCTTGTTCTACTTTCTCATCACTTAAAAGTGGGAGTAGGAAGCGCGTAGGAATAAGTAAGAATACAGCAAAAAGGGCCAATGCTAAAAGCATCGGACCAAATTTCACTTTGTTCATCGGATTTCTTCTAACTTTTTAATAACCATATTTGGTGTAGCCCACTCATCGCGGTCAAAATCAGAAATAGAAACTTCAATCTCTAAACGCTCTTGGAATTCTACTAATAAAGATACTACAGCGAAAGAATCAAGAATACCTTCTTCAAATAATTGAACATCTAAGTTTTCTTTCACAATATCGTTTTCACATACTTCTTCTAAAATATCTAATACTTGCTCTTTGAATTCTGCCATTTTTAAAATCTCCTTTATATCCGAAATATATTATATATGTGCAACTTCTTAATAGTATAAGAAGGGTGCATTAAAAGTATCTGTTAAGGTGTCCAGAGAAGATCAGGAAACCGAAACATACAACGTGGAACGTAATTACAATCGCAAGGACGTGTGTAAATTTATTGTTTGGCCAAAACTTATGCTTCTTGTTTTTTCGCTCGAAAATATCGAATAAGATAAACAAGGCAGCGTGATAAAGACCATAAATAATGTATTGATACACATGCTCACCAGTAATATGCCATATTCCCATGATGAAAAAGTTTAAAAATGCACCGATATACGAAATTGTGTAACGGTTTTTAATTAACTTTTTCTTCGTTGCGAAAAAGACGAAACGCATGTAAATAAAGTCACGGAACCAGAATGATAAACTCATATGCCAGCGGTTCCAGAAGTCTTTAATGTTACGACTAATGAATGGTTTATTAAAGTTTTCTGGAGTTTTAATTCCCATCATATAACTTACACCAATTACAAATGAGCTATAACCAGCAAAGTCAAAGAATAAATATAAGCTATAGCTATACATGTAAATCATATTTGATAGGATTGTATCTTGCTGAGCGAATGCCGGATCCATAAAATATTGCTTTATTAAGTAAGCAATAATAAATTTATACAAGAAACCTTGGAAAATACGGTTTAGCCCTGTATATAGTAAATTTTGATATTCTTCTGCACTAGGTGGCTTTTGAATATCTTTTTGGAATCTGCGGTAACGATCGATAGGTCCCGTTGAGATAGCTGGGAAGAATAAAACGAATTCCCAGAAATTAAAGAAGGAAAGTTCTTTAATTAAGTTATCACGAACTTCAAAGACCATTTGTACTGCTCTAAATGTTACATAGGACATTCCTAAAAATACAACAAACTTTAGCTCAGGTACAAACGGTGCAATTTTTGCTAAAACAAGCGGTAAAATCGACAAAATAACAGCCATATAAAACCTAAATGTACTATTATTTTGTTTTCTTAACATTAAATAGCCTTTAATAAGGGCATATTGCCAAATAATAAATGCGGCTAACATGATTGCTTGCTTCGGTTTATCAGAGAAGATAATAACGAGCATTACTAATGTTAAAACGGCATTATATTTACGCAACATTTTACCTTTTAATCCAGCTATGATAGTAGGTATTAATAAAATGCCTACTATAGCGAAAAAATAAAATGATCCATATGCGGTCATGCTGTAACCTCACTCAATAATTTTTTGCGATCTACCTTTCCATTTGGTGTCATTGGAATAGAAGATTGATACATGAATTTACGTGGAATCATGTAATTTGGTAATCGCTCATTGAGTTCTTTTTTGATTGCAGATGTTAATTTGAATTCTTTTTCAAACGAATGCTCTCCAGGAACAACAACCGCTAATAAGTAATCATATTTTTCACCTTTTTTAATTGGAACAGCAACTGCACCTTCTACGTAAGAACACGCGCGAAGATGATGTTCGATTTCTTCTAATTCCATTCGATAACCATGAAGCTTAATTTGGAAATCAAGACGACCATTATAGAATAGAAGACCATTTTCTACATAGCCAGCATCACCTGTTTTATAGGCACGCTCACCATCAATCATGGTAAATACTTTTTCTGTTAATTCAGGGCTTCCTAAATAGCCAACGCTTACGCTTGGACCGACAATTACGATTTCACCTTTTTCACCGTCAGGTGCAATTGTACCATCTTCTTTCATAATAAGAAGGCGGCAGTCTGATTTACAGTAGCCAACTGGAAGTGATTTGTATTGATCAAGCACTTCTTCTGTAACGTGAATGCCTGTTACAGCAACAGTAGCTTCTGTTGGACCGTACGTATTCATAATTGCTGCTTTCGGGAAACGCTCAATTAATTTTCTAGCTACTTCATTTGGCAACACTTCACCGCAGAATAAGAATGTTTTCATGTTTGGTAGCATACTTTCAGAGAAAGAGGCTTCCATTAAACACATTTCTGCGAAAGATGGTGTCGAAGTCCATACTTGTATATCCGATTGCTCTAAAGAAGCAAACAAGTCTTTTGGACGTGCAATCATGTCTTTATCGATTGCCCATAGTGTGCCACCCGTTACTAATGATGGGTAAATATCCATTACAGATAAATCGAATGAGAAAGGTGCTTGGTTTAAGAATACTTGCCCTGTTTGTAAGTTGAAATCTTCTACAGCCCATTTTGTAAAGCTAACAAGACAGTTATAAGTAATCTGAACCCCTTTCGGATTACCTGTACTTCCTGATGTGTAAATAATGTAGAAGTTCTCATCACCTTTTACCGCATGTTCAGGATTTGGAATGTTCCCTTTATGAGTAAAGAAAATATCTTTTAAGTTGTCTTCACTTACGATACGAACTGGTAAATCAGTTACAGTTACTTCAGTTCCTGATAAAAGTAATTTCGCACCAGAATTTTCAGCGATACGTTGTACGCGATCAGCTGGGATAGATAAATCTACAGGAATGTAAGCATGTCCAGCTTTTACACAACCTAAAAAGTTAATAATCATTTCAGGTTGCATATGGCCATAAACCATAATTGGTGAACGATCATCTGGATACTCAGAAGAAATCCAATGTGCTAACGCATCAGAATCTTCCTTTAATTGTTTGTACGTAATTTTCGCATCTCGCCAAACAAAAGCGGTTTGATCAGGCGTTTCTACAGCCCACTTTTCAATTTGTTCTAATAACTTCATAACGTTCCCACCCTAAAATTCGTTGTAAATAAATGTACTTGTGTTTGTATCATGGAATCCATACAACCAAAGCAATGCAAATAAAATTGCAAGGTAATAAACCGTCTTTGCAACCCATTGTGTGAGTGGTTGAGACCATATCTCTTTTAATCTTTCCATGTCTTTCCCTCGCTTAATGAAATAATAGCTCTTTGTAGGTATCATGTCCTACATTATTGTGAAAAAAACAAAATCCCACATTTTAGGTAAAAATAAGTCAAAAGGCTCTTTTCTGATATTAGCACTAAATACTAAAAAAGAAAATCCCTAACTTAGCAATTATATTACATTCAGCATGAATTTGTAATGGGTTTGACATGTAAATAGGAAGTGGATTGTGTGAATGTATAAAAGTGGATTGTGAGAAGGCGGGAAAATATTATATTTGTTTTGTTATTCCTGAATTGGAGTGGGTTAATAATCACTGGGTACTTAGTACATTTTCAAGGTATAGAGCCTTTTAAAAGGAGGTAATTATTATGAAAAGAGAGTGGAGGAGTTTTATTTCAGAGGAAAATATCATTAAATGGAGACGGCATTTCCATAAGTATCCGGAATTATCGTTTCATGAAAAAGAAACTTCGCAATTTATATATGAAACATTATGCTCATTTTCTTCTTTTGAAGTAACGAGACCAACGCAGTACAGTGTGCTAGCAATTAAAAGAGGAAGGCAACAAGGGAAAGTAGTTGCGATTCGAGCTGATATAGATGCTTTACCAATCCAAGAGGAAACAAGGAAACCTTATACGTCTGTGCATAAAGGAATAATGCATGCATGCGGGCATGATGCTCACGCAGCTATTTTATTAAGTGCAGCAGAGACGATAGCAAATATGAAGGAAGATTTTGCAGGCGAAATCCGTCTGTTCTTTCAGCACGCAGAGGAAGTGTATCCCGGTGGTGGACAAGAAATGGTGGAGGCCGGTGTTATGGACGGCGTCGATTATGTAGTAGGTTTGCACGTTATGTCTGGATTAGAAAGTGGAAAGATAGGAATTGTATATGGCCCTATGATGGCAGCACCAGACGTATTTACAATTGAAATTTTAGGAAAGGGTGGTCACGCGGCACGACCAGAAGAAACGATAGATCCTATTGCTATCGGAGCACAAATTATTACAAATTTACAACATATCGTATCAAGAAATACAAGTGCTTTTATGCATAGAGTAGTGTCAGTTACACAATTTCATGGGGGGATGGCCGATAATATCATTCCTAGTGCAGCAGCTTTAATGGGAACTGTTCGATCTTTTAATCAAACATTAAGAGAGGAAGCAAAAGAGAAAATTGAGCAAATTGTAAAAGGAATTACAGAAGCACATGGGGGAGATTATACATATACGTATCGTTACGGATATGATCCAGTTGTTAATAATGAGTACATTACGAAAATAGTAGAAAAAAGTGCGATAAAATTGTTCGGAAATCAGCGTATTGTGCATCTTGAACCTTCTATGGGAGGAGAAGATTTTTCAGCGTATTTAAGAAAAGCACCTGGTTGTTTCATTAAATTAGGAACAGGGAATAAAAATATTGATACTTGTTATCCACATCATCATCCGAAATTTGATGTGGATGAATCGGCTTTAATTAATGGAGTGGAACTATTTTTAGAGACAACTATAAGACTACTAGAAACTGATAAAGCATAAAAAAAGGCAACTGCACTCTATTGCAGTTGCTTTTATTTCTTCCGTCAGAGAGGGCTGAGAAAGAACTATGCTCATTTATAGTATATGAATAGCTAACGGACAAGCTTGTACATTTTAACTATTTTTTAAAAAATAGTTATTGACTTTGATAATCAATTTCAATTAATCTAATGGTATAATTGAAATTGATAATTATTATCAACGAAACAGATGAGGAACCTTAATGAGAAAAACATTTCACCTTTTACGAAGGGGATTAAAAAATAAAGATGTTGATAAGCATATTGAATGGCAACGAAATGTAATTCGTTCTGAATATGTAGATGAGAAGAGTACACTTCAAACAGAAAAAGAGATACAAGGTAAAAGGAGAGGTTCAGTTGAGTAAGTTAGTAATGATTTTTGCAAGTATGAGTGGAAATACAGAGGAAATGGCTGACCATATTGCGGGTGCGATTCGTGAAACAGAAAATGAGATTGAAGTAATTGATATTATGGATACACCAGAAGCTTCTATATTAGAGCAATATGACGGGATTATTTTAGGTGCTTATACTTGGGGAGATGGTGATCTTCCTGATGATTTTTTAGATTTTTATGATGCAATGGATTCTATTAACTTAACTGGTAAAAAAGCAGCTGCATTCGGTTCTTGTGATTCGGCTTATCCGAAATACGGGGTAGCGGTTGATATTTTAATAGAAAAGCTGCAGGAGCGCGGGGCAGCAGTTGTGTTAGAAGGATTGAAAGTAGAATTAACGCCAGAAGATGAAGAGGTAGAAAAATGTTTACAGTTTGGAGCTGAATTCGTAAAACACCTTTCTTAATGGCAGAAGGGAGATGAAGAGCAATTGCATGAGAATATCTCAATCAAAACGATGACAGATTACCATTTGTATGATTTTATGCGTTGTCCGCATAAATTTTATTTCCGTCATATAAAAAGAAGAGAACCTTCTTCATTTGAATGGCAACAAATAGCGCAAATGATTGTGAATCAAATTATTAATGAATATTACACGCTACCTGCGGGCCAACAAACGAAAATTGTACTTTTAATATTAATAGAAAAGTATTGGAAAAAAGTAAGGATTAATATGTTTGCTTCAAAGGCGGAGTACTATATTGTTTTAGCGAAGCTAACTGATCACTTATTACAGTTTGTTGAAAGGGATGATAGTCAGGCACCGCCGTTATTTTTATATGAGAAGTTTCAAACATATATGGAAGAGTTAGGTGTCCACATGTCATTGACATTTGAAGTTGGTGAGTGGAGTACTGAATCGTTTGTAATTAAAAAGTATGTTATCGATGCGGATGAGGAAATGCTTGCTCTTTGTCAGAAGCTAATGACAGTATTCAGTTATAAAGCTTTCGGTATTCTTCCAGGGAAAATTGAAGTTATTAATTTAATAGAAGGAACTAAGTATGAGTACATTCCAAAGCAGGAAGATATTATAACTGGAATGGATGATTTATTTAGAATGAAAGAAATGTTGCAGCAACCTGAGCACTATACAGAGCGTCATTTTCGTTCTGAGTGTATGAGTTGTGCGTTTCGTAGTGAATGCCAAAGGGAAGAAGTAAAGAAAGAAGCGAAGCAGAAGAAAAATATAGTACATTAAAGGATGCAATTTTGCATCCTTTTTTGTTATTGACATGAAAAGCTTTTCATCATTTACCGTGTATTTGTAGCAGATTAATAAAGGGAGGAATAATCAATGAAAGATGAAACGGCAGTATTTCAATGGTTAAAAGAACAGAATGCTCCTTTTGGAATTCAACTGCAAATTTTACAGGCATTTCAATTGTATAAAGTTATTGTTGAAATGGATAAAAAGTTAATGATGTATGAGGAGAGAGAGTATAGGGAGAGAATTTAATCTCGTCCCTGCAGTATTGCTTTAAGCTGTTCTTCATTCTTCTTTAATGTTATTTCGTTGTTTGTTTCAATGTTATAAATAAGGTTATGTAGTAAAGGGCTGTATTGATAAAAGGTAGTGATGCGGTGAATGAATAATGGATCGCGGTGAGAAATAAGTGCACTGTATTGTTCATATACAGATGTAGTAAACTCACGACCGAAATCATAATATAGCCCAGCAAAATCAAAAGCGGGATCGCCAATTTGAGCATCTCCAAAATCGATAACACCTGAAATGGTTTTGTTCAAGTTGTTAAATAAAATGTGGTGATGTGTAAAGTCAGCATGGATGATTGTATTTTGAAAGGTAGATTTAGCTATACAGGTAAAGAAATTTTCGAATAAACGATTTAAGGCTGATTTCTGTAATGAAGTAAGATTGTTAGTAAAATATTGATTTAATTTTGTTTGTAGTTCTTTCCAGTAGGTAAGTGTTTTTTCGATAGGGAACCCTAGCGTTTCAGTACGTTTTAAAGGAATACTATGTAAAGCCGCAAGGAAAGTGGCTAATTGTGTAATAATTACTTCAAGTTCTTTTTTCTCTAGCTTTGCAAGTAGTTCAGTTGTTAACGGTTCACCATGAATGAGAGGATAATAGCTGCAAAATGGAACCGTATTACAATCATTCTTATACAATAAATGATACTTAGGAATCTCGATTTCTTGTAATGAATGAGAAAGAATTGTGCACAGTTCTTTTTCTAACGGAATTCGGTTTGCATATTCAAGTTTTCGTGGGAAACGAAATAGTAGTTCGGCATTTATAATAACCGTTATATTATCCCACCCTTCTTCATTTTGTATATATGAATGTATAGAAAGATCTGGTAGAGCTTCTTTTATATATTGTTTGTAAGAGTCCATAATTGTTCCTCGTTTCTAAGTTAAAGGTAGGGTATTCCATTTTATGATATCAGAATTTTCTTTCTATATGTTAAAATATAACTATCATTAATGGAGGAGGGTGGGGTGCATTATGAAGAAAAGAATATTAATCATTTCTCTATGTATCGCTTTTGGATTGTTTTGGCCATATAAAGAGGAGGTTTTTGCCACCTTTAAACCGATAGATCGCTACGAGTTAAATAAGGAATTAAAGAACAAAAGTATAGAAACTTTAACTGATAAAGAAATGAAAATGATAGGAGAACACTTTGTGACAGCGCAACTAGCAGTGTTTGAGTTTAATAATAAAGAAGATGTGAAACGAAAAGGTGAAGAAATATTTGTAAGTAGAGGGTATGAACAGTTAATAGAAAATTATTACCCAAACCGTTTTCGGGATTTAGAGTATAAATTTACAAACGAAGAGATACGTGAAGAGACAGATGAGAGTTTTCGCTATCATGCTGTAGCGTACGTTACTGGTATTGAAAATGGCAAGAGAAGTGAAATGAAATTAAATTATGACATGAAAATTGTAAAGGTTAATAATTTATTCATGGTGTTAGAACAAAAACAATATGTACAATAAAAAACCCTCTAGAAGCAGAGGGACTTTAAAGATTTTCATTTTGTTGACCAAGTTCTTTTTGAGCAATGTATAAATTTCCTTGCTCAACTTGTTTCAGTGTATGAACAGAATCTCCTGCATATCCTTTTTCCGTTTTCACAGTTCTTTTTGAACGATTTGAATCTTGTTTCTTCATATAATAGACCACCCTTCTTTAAAAATAGACGAAAATGATGAGCACGAGTAATACAGCTGCGAAAATGGTAATGCCCATTAAAAAAGAAGTATTTTTATATTTAGGTGGCTTATGTACATCTTGCCGATATCCAGGTGAAATTTCAGGGGCGAACTCTTCATCGAATGATTGTTTCTTTTGTTTTTCGTCCATATGTATCCACCTTTCTTTTTCATTATGTTACACGTTACAAGAAAAAATATGCATGAAGAAAACAGCCGCTATATCATTAGCGGCTGCTTTGCGTTGTATATTTTCTTTGTACTTGAAAGAGACGGATAAGCAGGAAGATTGCTCCAAATGCTAGACCGATAATAAGACCGATCCAATAACCTTTTGCTGCCCAGTCAGTATAAGTTGCTAACATGTAGCCAAGAGGTAGACCTATTACCCAATAAGCTATTAATGTCATAATTAAGGCAACATTTACGTCTTTATAACCACGAAGTGCTCCTTGTACTGGAGTTGCAATCGCATCTGAAATTTGAAATAAAATCGCGAATATAAGAAATTCTTTAGCTAAATGATGGACATTTGCATTTGTCGTATAAATAGAAGCAATTTCATCATCAAAGAAATAAAGAAGGATTGAATATAAAAGAGCGAAAGCAAGGGCTAACCCAATTCCGATAAATCCATATTGTTTCGCATTATTGTATCGTTTTGCGCCAACTTCAAATCCAACGGCTATCGTCATTGCCATTGCTAAACTTAAAGGAGTCATATATAACAAGGAAGCAAAGTTCATAGCTGCTTGATGTGCTGCTATTGTTGTCGTACTAAAATTACTCATCATAAGTGTTACCGCAGCGAAAATACTCGTCTCAAAAAAGATAGCAAATCCGATAGGGACGCCAAGTTTCAGGAATTCCTTCCAGATTGTAAAGGAAGGGCGGTATAACTGTTTAAAGATATTGAAAGAAGCGAAAGGCTCTTTCGTACGAATAATAATAACCGTAATAATTAAAATACACCAATAGGTTGCTGCAGAAGCGATTGCCGCACCAACACCACCGAGTTTTGGAAAGCCAAAGTGACCAAAAATTAATAAGTAATTTAATACTACATTAATTGGTAATGATAGTAATGTAATAATCATCGTTGTTCGAGTTTTCCCTAATGCATCAATAAATCCACGTAAAACGGTGTAAGTAAATAAAGGGATAATTCCAATCGCGATAATAATTAAAAATTGTGCTGCAATACGTTCCACGGGTTCTTCTAATTGCATGCCATTTAAAATAGGTGAAACAGCGAAGAATCCGATAAGGATAACAACGAAACTAGCACAAATTGCTAAATATACTGCTTGTATGACAATGTGGGGAACGTCCTCCTTTTTCTTTGATCCAACGAGCTGTGCAACAATAGGAGTAGTAGCCATTAAAATTCCTGTTAAGCCGGTACTAACGGGAAGCCATATACTTGTTCCGATAGCAACACCCGCTAAATCAATAGGACTCGCATGTCCTGACATTGTCGTATCAAAAAAGCTCATCGCAAATAATGACATTTGCGTTACAAAAATCGGGAAAAAGAGTAATAAAAATTGCTTTAACTTTTGTGAGAATGAATTAGTTTCTTTCATAAAATCCCCTTTCAACGTAAAAAACAAACTCTTATTATCATACAATTTAATCAAAAAATAGAAAAGAAATAAGCGTATACAACAAATGAAATCAATAAAAAAAGGATGCACTTTGAAAAGGGATAAGGTATTATGATAAGGTGTGAAAAAATTACATATGCGTTATTAAGGAGGCACTAATTGTGGCTGATTGGTTAATTGGATTAATCATGGGTGCTGTTGAAGGTTTAACAGAGTTTCTACCAGTATCATCAACAGGACATATGATTTTAACAGGACACTTAATTGGATTTGAAGACGATAGAGCGAAAGTTTTCGAAGTTGTTATTCAGTTGGGATCGATTTTAGCAGTTGTTGTTATATTTTGGAAGCGTTTATGGTCATTGGTTGGAATAGGGAAAGTAACAGATGGGCCATCGTTAAATTTATTACATATTATTATCGGGATGATCCCTGCCGGAATTCTTGGTGTATTATTCCATAGTACAATTAAAGAAGTTTTATTCGGTCCAGGACCGGTTGTTATTAGCTTAGTAGTTGGTGGTATTTTAATGATTGTTGCTGAGAAGTTTTCAAAACCAAGTACAGCAAGAACGTTAGATGAAATTACATATAAGCAAGCATTTACAATTGGAATGTTCCAATGTTTAGCACTTTGGCCAGGATTTTCTCGTTCTGGATCAACAATAAGTGGTGGTTTATTAGCTCGCGTTTCGCATACAGCGGCAGCTGAATATACGTTCATTTTAGCGGTACCAATGATGGTAGCTGCAAGTGGCTTAGATTTAATTAAAAGCTGGGATATATTAAGCTCGGCTGATATAACGTTATTTGCAACTGGATTTATTACAGCATTCGTTGTTGCGTTGCTTGCAATCGTTTCATTCTTAAAATTATTAGCTCGTGTAAAACTAACACCGTTCGCTTACTATCGTTTCATTTTAGCTGCGGTATTCTATTTCTTCATTATGTAAGTATAAAATATCAGCAATACCCTATAGAATAGACACTTGAAAAAAAAGTCTACACTGTAGGGTATTTTTTTATAGAGAGAGAAAAATGAAACTTTTACCTTCAATTACTTGTATTTCACCATGTGAAATATGCCATAATGATTTCGTTATAATAATTTTAAGGAAATCGATAGGGTATTTGAGAGGAGCAATTTAGTGAGTTTTGCAATAGAAATAGTAATTCCAGCACCAATTGATGTTGTATTTGATTATGTACACAATGACGAGAAAATACTAGAATGGAGTACCTTTATGGTAGAAAATAGGTATCCTTCAAATATAGATGTTGAAAACCCTCGTGAAGGTGACAAATATATATCTGTGCAAAAGATGGGGAAGAAAATATATGAATTTGAGGCGGAAATTTTAGAGTATGATGAACCGTATATCGTTTCAGTTGGATGTGAGATGAAGCAAGGTTATACAGCTGCAACTTATATGTTAGAAGAGGATGAAGAAGGTACATCGCTTACTTTAATCGTAGAATTTGAACCGAAGAATTTTTTATATAAGATTATGTACAAGTTGACTGGGTGGATGACACGTGGAATATACATGGGTGAAATGGAACGTTTAGCAGCGTGCGTAGATGCTGTATATTCTCAGAAAAAAGGATTATAATTTAGTAAAATAAAAAACCTGCCGCAGGTTTTTTATTTTACTACTTTCTCAATCATGCTTTCCATTACATGTTCCCAAAGAGAAGTATCATCAGCTAATGTAGCACGGAAATTAGCATACATTTCTTTTTGTTTCTCTTCGAATGTTGGATCTTCTTTTTCAGGTAATGTAGCGCGCATTGAAGTTACTAATTCTTGTACTTTTGGAGCGCGTGGTCCAAAGACGGCTTGTTCATTTCCGTCTTTATCAATGAAAATAAAGATTGGAATCGCACGTGCTGTTCCGTTTGTTAAGTATTGATCCATTAACTCTAAGTTTTCATCGCGAATTAATAAACGCATATCAATATTTGCAACTTCAGAAATTCGTTTCATAACAGGTACACATAAAAGAGCGTCGCCGCACCAGTCAGCTGTTAATACGATAACGCGCCAGCCATCATTTTGACGTTCTTCTAAAACTGGAAGTAATTCATTTGGAATTAAAAAGTTATTGTAAATGTGTAGTAGCTCGTATTGGTTTACTTCCATTTCATTCACATATGTATCAAAGGACATGCCTTTATCAGCCCATTGTAGTAAGTTCATAAGTAACACCTCTTTAGTATGATTTATTTTTATTGTACCAATTTTTATATAGAAAAGCTTGTATTCTTACTCTTTCTTATCACTAAATAATTTATTTAGTGTGTAAAGGAATAGTGTGACACATAATTCAGCTATGTTGGGCATTTGTACACTCTCTATCCAGTCATCGGCGGTATGTATGACAAACCAATCTAACGTAATTTCAATTATAGAGAGCAGAGCAATTGAGAGCCAATTGGGCATACTTGTCATCATTGGATGTAGGAGCACTTTAAAGAAAATGAATATAAAATATGTAATACCGTCTAATAAAAGAATGAGTAAAAAAAAGAGTAGTAGAGCTGTTCTTGATGAATATTCTATACCTGTAATATGAAAGATTCCTACATATACAAAAAATATAAATGCAAAGAATATAATGAGAATAAGAATAACAACACTAATAATAATAGTCTTATCTTTTAGACTGAGATTAGAAAGTTTGTCTTCTTCACTCATTGCCCCAACTCCTTTTTCTGGAAAATCAATTTCATTGTACCATGAAATATCTATTAAAAAACTACGAATTATGGGGAAATAAGGTGACAAAAAGTAAGATTTCGTGTAAAATTATTAATAAGGTTTTTATTTAACTAAATTAAATAAAAGGGGCTGTCAAAGTTGTCTCAAAATCGAGAACAATTAATGGAAGAACTATCGACAAATGTTTTTGCAATGTTTCGCACGTTGCGTAATGATATTGGAAAAATATTTGGTGGTTACATACCGTGGAATGAGTTCATTGTCCTTAGAATATTGAACCGTACGAATAAAGAAATGGTCTCACGTGTAGCTAATGAGTTAAATGTGTCGAATAGTCATATTACAGCTGTTACAGAAAAATTAATTAATAAAGGCTTTGTAACTCGTTCACGTTCTACATCAGATCGCCGAGTTGTATATTTAGAGATTACAGAACAAGGGAAAGAGTTAGTTGCGAAAATGGAAGGTGAGAAAAAGAAATATTTACAAGAAAGATTTTCCGCACTTTCAGAAGATGAAATGGATATAATGATATCTATTTCTAAAAAACTTATTTAAATAATTACAAATAAGAAAACGCTTACCTAATTAAAAAGAAGACCTTCCTCATATATGGAAGGTCTTCTTCTGTGTGTAATAGATGATAAAAAATAAAATGTGTATGAAAAAAGATAGAGCGCCATACTACTAATAAAGGAAGGAGGGAGAAATATGACGAATCGTAATGGTAGTCAAGGAAGTGGAAATCAAGGTTCACCAAAATCAGGGCAATTCCAGCAGGAGTTTAGTACTGAATTTGAAACGGGAAATGATAATAAAGGAAAAGAATATCGTTCGAAAAAAGGAAGTAAATCAAAAAAGGAGTGAAATGATTCACTCCTTTTTTGATTTAAGATGCTGCAGATTGATCCGTATTATATTTTTCTTCTGATTTTGCAACAATCATTGCACAAATTGCATCACCGGAAATATTTACAGCAGTTCTAGACATATCTAGAATGCGGTTAATACCGATAATTAAAGCAATGCCTTCTACTGGTAGATTTACTTGATTTAAAACCATCGTAAGCATTACTAGTCCAACACCTGGTACACCTGCAGTACCGATACTAGCTAGTACAGCAGTTAATACGACCATAGCTAATTGTGGTAATGTAAGTTCAACGCCGTATACTTGAGCGATAAATACAGTTGCTACCCCTTGCATAATAGCAGTACCATCCATATTAATCGTTGCACCTAGTGGTTGTACAAAAGAGCTTATCGCTTTTGGAACTCCAAGTTTTTCTTGGGCGGTTTTCATGGCAAATGGAAGGGACGCATTAGAGCTAGATGTACTAAACCCAATTGCCATTACCGGACCGAAATGTTTAAAGAAACGAATAATACTTTCTTTGGCTAGTACCTTTAATAAGCCGCCATATACGAAGACACCGTGAATAATGAGTACCAACATAACGACAATCATATACTTGAACATCGCAGCGACGCCTGCAAGACCCATTTTACCAACGGACGAAGCGAGCAACCCGAATGTTCCGATTGGAGCTAATTTCATGACGAGATTAACAAGATACATCATTAATTCGTTGCCCTGTTCAAGTAATGAATGGACACCTTGAACTCGTTTTCCTAAAACAGCTAAACCGAGTCCGATCAATGCGGCAAAGACAATAATTTGTAGCATGTTCCCATCAGCCATCGCTTTTGCTGGATTATCTGGCACAATATTCAGCAATGTATCAACGAAAGATGTTTCAGTTTTTGCACCTTCATACTTAAGCCCGTCTGTTTTAAAGTTACCGCCAGCTCCTGGTTTTATGATAAGTGCAAATGTAACTGCAATAGAGATAGCGACAGCTGTTGTTACGAGAAAGAATGAAATTGATTTTAAACCAATTCTTCCAAGTTGTTTCGGATCTCCAAGACCAGCAGCCCCAAGTACGATAGAAATGAACACAACAGGAACAACTAGCATTTTAATAAGGCGAATAAACAGTTGACCAAGTGGATTGAACGCATATTGATTCAATGGCTCAAAAATAGATGGAGCAGCTAAATTTAAAGTGAGTCCGACAACTAGACCGAGAAATAATTCAATTAAGATTGCCTTTGTTTGTTTCGATAAAAACCCCCCTTTTGTTTTTGTAAAATTGCTTTCTAAATTAATTGTACCAAAAAATACCTATTTTGACAATATTTTCTAAATATTTAGTATAAAACTATCTGTTTCAATGTATATAGTCCAGTTTTGCTGAAATATGTGGAAAGAATACATTTATGTATTTGGAAAAAAAATAGACCATCACATGATGGCCTAGGGAAGGGGACAATTTATATCAATTTAATTAGGGATGGAAGCTATTCAAAGACACTGGGGAATGTCTTATAAATTAGGGAAGAACAGCTTCGATACATATACTATAAAAGATAGATGTGAACATAGAGTGAAAGAGAGAGGGAGTTTTAAGTAAGAAGAAAGAGAGAATAAAAAAATAAGACCATCACATATAGGATGGTCAAAGGAAGGGGACAATTTATGTCAATTTAATTAGGGATGGAAAGCTGTTCAAGACACTGGGGAATGTCTTATAAATTAGGGAGGAACAGCTCCGATACGTATACTATAAAAGGTAGATGTGATCCTCGTGTGAACATGGAGTGAAAGAGAGAGGGAGTTTCAAATAAAAGATAGAAAGAATAAAAAAATAAGACCATCACATATAGGATGGTCAAGGGAAGGGGACAATTTATGTCAATTTAATTAGGGATGGAAGCTATTCAAAGACACTGGGGAATGTCTTATAAATTAGGGAGGAACAGCTTCGATACATATACTATAAAAGGTGGATGTGATCCTCGTGTGAACATGGAGTGAAAGAGAGAGGGAGTTTCAAATAAAAGATAGAAAGAATAAAAAAATAAGACCATCACATATATGATGGTCAAGGGAAGGGGACAATTTATGTCAATTTAATTAGGGATGGAAAGCTGTTCAAGACACTGGGGAATGTCTTATAAATTAGGGAGGAACAGCTCCGATACATATACTATAAAAGGTAGATGTGACCCTCGTGTGAACTTGGAGTGAAAGATATGGGAATTTGAAAAGGGATAAAATAGTTGTTGTAAGAGTTATAGTATAAGTGGAGATATAATAGAAAATATTCTTTTGTAAAACGATAGGAGTCTGAATATAAATAAAAGTTGAAATCTATGAAAAAAAGGATTATGCTCAACTATGTTATGAGAATATAAGGTTTATCCCGCTACTTGTAGGTTCTTAAAGAGTCTTTATTTATGAGGGGATAAAAGCTTCACTTGATAAAGGGAGTTAGTGATATGGAAGTAGCAAAAAAACAAGGGTTGTATAATCGTTTTATACGATTGAATCCACCACAAATTTTAGCATTAGGCTTTTTTTGTTTAATTGTGGTCGGAGGATTGTTATTAAAGTTACCGTTTGCAACGAAAGTACATATTAGTTGGGTAGATGCTTTCTTTACAGCTACGTCGGCAGCGACTGTAACCGGTTTAGGTGTTGTAGATACTGCGAGTACGTTTACGATGTTTGGTGAAATTGTTATTATGTTTTTAATTCAAACGGGTGGTCTCGGTCTTATGACGATAGCCATTTTAATTGTTTGGGTATTAGGGAAAAAAATTGGTTTACGCCACCGATTATTAATTGGAGAAGCATTTAATCAAACAAATATTGGTGGTCTTGTGAAATTAGTAAAACGTGTTTTTATTTTTTCTATTTGTATTGAGCTAATTGGAGTTATCTTTTTATCGATTCGCTTTATTCCAGAGTTTGGTTTTGGAAAAGGTTTATACTATAGTATTTTTCACGTTATTGCGTCATATAATAATGCCGGCTTTGCGCTTTGGCCAGATAATTTAACAAGATATGTAGGAGATCCTATTATTAATATTGGGATTTGTTCTTTAATTGTAATAGGAGGGTTAGGATTTACGGTATTAATTGATATATGGTATAGCCGTAGTTTCCGAAAATTATCACTGCACTCCAAAATCATGATTGTTGGAACGATAGCACTTAATGTTATTGCGATGCTTGTGATTTTTGTATTGGAATATAATAATGTGAAGACTTTGGGGCACTTATCTTTAAATGAAAAATTATGGGCTTCGTTCTTCCAAGGAATTACACCTCGTACAGCTGGTTTTAACACGGTAGATTATGGGGGGATGGAAGAGTCATCGATACTATTTACAATGGTATTAATGTTTATTGGTGCGGGAAGTGTATCGACAGGCGGTGGAATTAAGTTAACGACATTCGTTATTTTAATTACATCAGTTCTTTCTTTCTTTAGAAAGAAAGAGGATTTTGTTTTATTTCAGCGTACGATTAAAATGTCGACAGTAACGAGAGCGTTAGCAATTGTCGTTGCTAGTCAAATACTTATTTTTACAGCGGTATTTGTATTAATGCTTACAGAAGACTTCAGTTTTATTCAGTTATTATTTGAGACAATTTCAGCGTTTGGTACAGTAGGGTTAACAATGGGGATTACTGCGAAGCTATCGGCGTTTGGAAAATGTATTATTATGTTTGTTATGTTTTGTGGATTAATCGGACCGTTAACACTTGTGTTCTCTTTGGCACGACCAGCAAAACAAAAAATTAAATATCCATCAGAAGATGTATTTACAGGATAAGGTATCCCGCATAAAGCGAGATACCTTTTTCTTTTTAAAAAAGAGAGAACAATAAACCAATAAGCGCCACTCGGAATAAAATCGCAATGAGTGCAGCGATACCACCCACAATGGCAGCGGTACCGCCAGTTACAGTAGCCCCGCGATTATAAGCGTAAATACCAAGTAGAACAGACACAAGACCAAATAGTGTTGGGAATGTGAATAATGATAATATTGCTAAGGCAAGAGCAATGAAACCAGCAGTCGATCCAGCTGCAGACGATCTTACATCATCGTTATCTTTATCATCATAATCGATACGCTGTGGTGCAACTTCAGCTGCGTATTCTTCTTTATAATCACTATCTATTCGATCTCTTTTTTTATATTCATCAAATTTCTCAGTCAAAGTAAGGACTCCTTTCATAACAAGGTTCAATAGTAGTATGTATCTCTTTTTCCTTTTTATCCGAGCATGTACAGGGAGTAATATCCAATTGGAAAGTGGAAAATGTTTTTTCAAAATAGGAAAACTTAGTATGACTTCCTCTATTTTGGAAAGTATAAAAAAGAATAATGAGGAAAGGGTGTAGTACATAATGGAACATCCAATTGAAAATTTAATGAAAACAGCAATGACAAATTTAAAAGAGATGGTAGATGTAAATACGATTGTTGGAAGTCCGGTTTCAACAGCTGACGGAAATGTAGTATTAACAGTATCTCAAGTGGCTTTTGGTTTTGGAGCTGGTGGAAGTGACTTTAAAGGTGATTTTATTTCCGAAAAACATAACGGCGGACAAGGGCAGCATAAAGAGAACAAGCAAAGTCATCCATTCGGAGGCGGAAGCGGGGCTGGGGTTTCTATTAGCCCAGTTGCTTTTTTAGTAGTTGGTTCTAACGGTGTGCAAGTGTTGCATCTCAATAGTAGTACACATTTAATTGAAAAAGCGTTAAATACTGTGCCAAGCACTGTGGATAAATTTGTGAATGGTCGCCAAAAGTGAACTTGCATTTTTTAGGAATTATGATATATTAGAAAAAGTGCGCTTTAGGACGATCGGAATAATTGAACTGTAAATATATATGATGTGTGGAATAAGGGAGAGGAATTTATGATTAATATCAAAAACTTAGTAGTTGGCTTATGTATGTTAGTAAGCGGTTTTGTTGTATATGTAATAAAAGAAAAAGCTCCATTCTAAAACAGACAAACCGTTAATGTCTGTTTTTAATTTGTAAAAAATGTTGACAAGTTATTGTATTGGTGTTAAAATTTTAATTCGTGTCTCGGTTAAAGCTAGTGTAAAGTAAATAAATCTTATGAATATAATACGAAAAGTTTGCGAAAGATCGGGTAGTCTTACCAACAACTTTTGTGAACAAACCCTATAAATTGTATATGTAAGCTTTATATGTATACTAGTGAATCAAGGAGCGGTCAGTGGAACCGTAATGATGAGAGAGAGGTAGGGCTTTCATCCAGTATATGTTACTTTCCCGTTAGGTGAATATAAAAAAGAGGGCTCCTTTTGAAAAGGAGCCCTTTTTCTATAAATAAATTGAAACTATAATCAGTGGGACCATTCCATTCCCTTTACATGTTAGCTCACAAATAATGTGATAAAAATGATTAAGTGCGGTTTTCAACTTGCTGACAAATTTCATCTGTTGTTAAACCATGTGCTTTAATTACAGATCCTTTTATCGATGTATCTGCAATGCCCATCATATTAGAATCTTGCCCGGTTACAACGCAACAATCACACCCATGTGCATCATTTTCAGAGTTAAGTGAAACGACTTCATGTCCTTGTTGCTGAAGAGCTTGTTGAACATCTGTTAAAGAGTTCTCAACACCAATTCTAGCCATAATTTTCACCTCCTACCATCTAGTTGCTAGTA
Source organism: Bacillus sp. AR13-1 (assembly GCF_008042285.1). Taxonomy (NCBI): domain Bacteria; kingdom Bacillati; phylum Bacillota; class Bacilli; order Caryophanales; family Bacillaceae; genus Bacillus; species Bacillus sp. AR13-1. The sequence continues at coordinate 95,789 of NZ_QNUA01000018.1, read as the reverse complement.
TGCTCAAGTCCATAGCATATATTTATGAAAAGATGGTAGGAAGAGAATATTTGTTTAGTCGTTATATACACCAGTAAGCATTTGACTAACGAATTGATCATTTAATGTATCTTGTGATGAACTGTTATTAGACTGAATATCGATTGAAGCTGTGTAGTTGTTATGTTTCCTACTATTTGGTTCTACTTCAACGTAATTATCGAATTTACAAAATCCTTTCGTATCCATTAGATCAAATAGTTGTAGCATTTCTACTACCTCTTGTCTCGTTCCTTTAATTTGTACACACGCCATTGTTATTTCCTCCTTCAATTTGACAAATTGTTTTTTAAAAATAGGATTATGATTACTAAATGAAAAATATGAATGTTATTTTTAGACAGCGTTATTTTTGTTATTTTCCCCCTTTTTCACCAAAAGTCGTTGTATATTCCCGGATTTATAAAATCGGACGTCCGTTTATTGAATACAATAGATTCGTATCAATTGGCGAAAACCCTTCTTTTAAACAAATATTTTTTTTAGTAGAATTTGACGAAAAAATTTTTTTGACTTTTTGTAAACGTTAACAATGTTATTAAATCAGTATGAACAAAGATGTACGTACGATTAAAAATTAAAAATTTTCTAAAAATTAACTTGATTTATTTGAAAAGGAGAGTAGACTAGGAAACAATAAAAAACTCATAGAACATAGGGGGCGCTTTCAAGTGAACGAGCAGTGGATTTTCTTAAATGGAGAATTTGTTCCAAAAGACGAAGCAAAGGTTTCAGTATATGATCATGGCTATTTATATGGCGATGGAGTGTTCGAAGGAATTAGGGTATATAGCGGTAATGTTTTCCGTTTGAGAGAGCACCTTGTCCGGTTATATGAATCAGCGAAATCCATCATGTTAGAAATTCCATATACGTTAGAAGAAGCAACGAAAATCGTTGTTGAAACGATTCGACAAAACAAACTATCTAATGGATATATCCGCCTCGTTGTATCAAGAGGACCAGGGAACTTGGGATTAGATCCTGATTCTTGTACGAAACCAAATGTAGTAGTAATTGCAGAGCAATTATCTTTATTTCCACAAGAATATTATGAAAAAGGGATTCCGATTATAACAGTTGCAACGCGTCGCAATCGCCCGGATGTTCTATCGCCTCAAGTAAAATCTTTAAATTACTTAAATAATATTTTAGTTCGCATTGAGGCGAAATTAGCTGGAGTACAAGAAGCACTTATGTTAAATGACCAAGGATATGTAGCTGAAGGCTCTGGAGATAATGTATTTATTGTGAAGGGAAATAAATTAATTACACCACCAAGTTCTGCTGGAGCGTTAGAAGGTATTACACGAAACGCGATTTTAGAAATCGGCGAAAAACTTGGATATGACGTAAGAGAAGAATTATTTACAAGGCATGATGTATATGTAGCTGATGAAGTGTTTTTAACAGGAACAGCTGCTGAAGTAATTGCTGTTACGACAGTAGATGGAAGAACGATTGGTTTAGGTAGAACAGGGCCACATACGAATCGTTTATTAGAAGAATTCCGTAAATTAGTTGTAGAAGATGGAGAGAAAATTTACGAAGAAAATAAAGTTGGATAATAGCTCTTATGACATGATAAAGCGTTGATAGGGAGGAGTAGTTGACTGTGAAGCCTCACAGAGAGTCGGTGGTTGCTGGAAACCGATGGTTCACGTCGACGAACATCACCCTTGAGTGCTAAGCTGAAACGTTTGTTTAGGCTTAGACGGTAGCTCCGTTATTAGCTAGACTCATATCCCGAGTCACTGAGGCAAGAGTAATCTTGCGAAGAAGGGTGGTACCGCGAAATCTTTCGTCCCTTCAGCACATAGCTGGAGTGTGGACGTAGGATTTTTTTATTTTATAAATGTTTAAAAAAGGGGGCTTATAAGAAAAATGTCTTCAAAAACGGAAGAGAAACTGGCAACTGGTGCACAGCTATTGTTAGAAGCGCTAGAAAAGGAAGGAGTAGAGGTGATTTTTGGTTATCCAGGTGGTGCGGTTTTACCTCTATATGATGCGCTTTATGATTGTGAAATTCCGCATATTTTAACGAGGCATGAGCAAGGTGCAATTCATGCTGCTGAAGGATATGCAAGAATTACAGGAAATCCAGGAGTGGTAATTGCAACAAGTGGACCGGGTGCTACAAATGTTATTACTGGTCTAGCTGACGCGATGATTGATTCATTGCCACTTGTTGTATTTACAGGGCAAGTAGCAACAACGTTAATCGGGAGTGATGCTTTCCAAGAAGCTGATATTATGGGGCTTACGATGCCGGTGACAAAACATAATTATCAAGTACGAAAAGCATCGGATTTACCCCGAATTATTAAAGAAGCATTTCATATCGCTAGAACAGGAAGACCAGGCCCAGTCGTAATTGACCTTCCGAAAGATATGGTAGTAGAGAAAGGTGAGCGATGTAGTGATGTTCAAATGGATTTACCAGGATACCAGCCTAATTACGAACCGAATCTACTACAAATAAACAAATTATTACAAGCGATTGCGACTTCAAAAAAACCGTTAATTTTAGCTGGAGCAGGTGTATTGCATGCAAAGGCATCGAAAGAATTAACAAGCTTTGCTCGTAAATATGAAATTCCTGTTGTTCATACATTACTTGGTCTTGGTGGTTTTCCGCCAGATGATAAATTATTTCTTGGGATGGGAGGAATGCACGGTTCTTACACGGCTAATATGGCGTTATATGAATGTGATCTACTTATAAATATAGGAGCAAGATTTGACGATCGTCTTACTGGAAATTTAGCTTATTTTGCTAAAGAAGCGATTGTCGCACATATAGATATTGATCCAGCGGAAATCGGAAAAAATGTGCCGACTGAAATTCCAATTGTTGCGAGTGCGAAGCAAGCATTAGAAGCTCTACTCAACTTTAAGGAAGGGGAAGTAAATCACAATGATTGGCTCTCATTATTGAATAGTAGAAAAGAAAAATACCCTCTTTCTTACAAAGAGCATTCGGAATGTATTAAGCCTCAATATGCAATTGATATGCTATACGAAATTACGAAAGGGGAAGCAATTGTAACGACAGATGTTGGGCAACATCAAATGTGGGCAGCTCAATATTATCCGCTGAAAAATCCAGATAAATGGGTAACTTCTGGAGGCTTAGGAACAATGGGCTTCGGATTTCCAGCAGCAATTGGTGCACAAATTGCAAGGCCAGAAGAATTAGTTATTGCGATTGTCGGTGATGCGGGATTTCAAATGACCTTGCAAGAACTAAGTGTATTAAAAGAGCATTCTTTACCAGTTAAAGTGTTTATTTTAAATAATGAAGCTTTAGGAATGGTAAGACAATGGCAAGAGGAATTTTATAATGGGCGATATTCGCACTCCTTACTTTCATGCCAACCAGATTTTGTTGCGCTTGCCAATGCTTATGGCATAAAAGGTGTTCGTATTGAAGACCCACTTCTTGCAAAGCAACAATTACAGTATGCAATTGAGTTAAGAGAGCCTGTTGTAATTGATTGCCGCGTACTTCAATCCGAAAAGGTAATGCCGATGGTTGCCCCAGGAAAAGGCGTTCATCAAATGGAGGGAGTGGAGAAAAGGTGAAGAGAATTGTAACAGCGACAGTTCGAAATCAAAGCGGTGTGTTAAATCGAATTACAGGTGTTATGACACGTAGACATTTTAATATTGAAAGTATTTCAGTAGGTCATACGGAATCATCGGATATTTCGAGAATGACGATTGTTGTACACGTTGAAAATGAACAGCAAGTTGAGCAGTTAATTAAACAACTTCATAAGCAAATCGATGTACTGAAAGTATCAGATATTACAGAAGAAGCGATGATCGCTAGAGAACTTGCACTTATTAAAGTAGCAACGTCTGTAGCAAGAGCAGAATTATATAGTTTAATTGAACCGTTCCGAGCCGCTGTAATAGACGTTGGGAAGGATTCCATAGTGGTGCAAGTAACAGGTACCCAGGAGAAAGTAGAAGCGTTAATTGAATTACTTCGTCCATATGGTTTGAAAGAAATTGCTAGAACAGGTGTAACAGCATTTACACGTAGTATGAAAAAACAAGATAAACAAGTTATGTTAATTCAATAATTATTTAAAAAATAGGGGGAAATGAAAATGGCGAAAGTTTATTATGAAAAAGACGTAACGGTAAATGTATTAAAGGAAAAGAAAGTAGCAATCATCGGATATGGATCGCAAGGCCATGCGCATGCGCAAAACTTACGTGATAACGGATTTGATGTGGTAGTAGGACTGAGGAAAGGGAAGTCATGGGATAAGGCGAAAGAAGACGGTTTTTCTGTATATACAGTAGCGGAAGCAGCAGAAAAAGCAGATGTAGTAATGATTCTACTACCTGATGAATTACAGCCGGAAGTATATGAAGCTGAAATTGCACCAAACTTACAAGGCGGTAATTCTCTCGTTTTCGCGCATGGATTTAATGTTCACTTTGATCAAGTAAAACCGCCAGCTAATGTAGATGTATTTCTAGTAGCACCGAAAGGTCCAGGACATCTAGTACGTCGTACGTTTGCGGAAGGGGGAGCTGTTCCTGCATTATTTGCAGTATATCAAGATGCAACAGGAGTTGCGACTGAAAAGGCACTTTCATATGCAGATGGAATTGGGGCGACGAGAGCAGGTGTATTAGAAACAACGTTTAAAGAAGAAACAGAAACAGATTTATTTGGAGAGCAAGCTGTACTTTGCGGCGGAGTAACTGCACTAGTAAAAGCTGGGTTTGAAACGTTAGTTGAAGCTGGTTATCAACCTGAACTTGCATATTTTGAATGTTTACATGAACTGAAACTAATTGTTGACCTTATGTATGAAGGTGGACTTGAAAATATGAGATATTCAGTTTCAGATACAGCGCAGTGGGGGGACTTCGTATCAGGGCCACGCGTTGTTACTGAAGATACGAAGAAAGCGATGGGTGCAGTACTAGCAGAAATTCAAGATGGTACATTTGCAAGAGGCTGGATTGCAGAGCATAAAGCAGGAAGACCAAATTTCCAGGCGACAAATGAAAAAGAAAATGAACATGAAATCGAAGTAGTTGGACGTAAATTACGTGAAATGATGCCTTTCGTACAGCCCCGAGTAAAGGTAGGGATTAAATAATATGAAGCAAATTTTGTTCATGGATACGACGCTTCGTGATGGCGAACAATCACCAGGAGTTAATTTAAATGAACAAGAGAAATTACAGATTGCGAGGCAACTAGAGAGACTTGGTATTAATGTAATGGAAGCTGGATTCGCAGCAGCTTCTGAAGGTGATTTTCAATCGGTAAAACGTATCGCAAATACCATTCAAAATGCTACGGTTATGAGTTTAGCTAGAGCGAAAGAAAGTGATATTCGAAGAGCCTATGAAGCTGTGAAAGGCGCTGTCTCTCCTCGTTTACACGTATTTTTAGCTACGAGTGACATTCATATGAAATATAAGCTTTGTATGTCAAAAGAAGATGTATTAGATAGCATACATCGCTCGGTTACGCTTGGGAAATCACTATTTCCAACAGTTCAATTTTCAGCAGAAGATGCAACAAGAACATCGAGAGCATTTTTAGCGGAAGCAGTAGAAGTCGCGATTCGCGCAGGAGCGAATGTAATCAATATTCCTGATACAGTTGGATATACGAATCCAGAAGAATATTATTCTCTTTTTAAATACTTACAAGAATCCGTTCCGTCGTATGAAAAAGCAATTTTCTCTTGTCATTGTCACGATGATCTTGGGATGGCAGTAGCGAATTCGTTAGCTGCGGTTGAAGGCGGAGCGTTACAAGTAGAAGGAACGATTAATGGAATTGGAGAAAGAGCGGGGAATGCGGCGCTAGAAGAAGTCGCGGTTGCTCTCCATATTAGAAAAGATTTCTATGAAGCAGAATCCTCTATGACATTAAAAGAAATTAAAGCGACGAGTACGTTAGTAAGTCGGTTAACGGGTATGGTTGTACCGAAAAATAAGGCGATTGTTGGAGCAAATGCTTTTGCTCACGAATCAGGTATTCATCAAGACGGTGTATTAAAAGAAGTAACGACGTATGAAATTATTGAACCATCACTGATTGGAGAGTCACAAAATTTATTTGTATTAGGAAAGCATTCCGGGCGCCATGCGTTTACTGAAAAAATGAAAGAACTTGGTTATGAGTTTACAAAAGAAGAACGAGATGTGGTGTTTGAAGCATTTAAAAACTTGGCTGACCGTAAAAAAGAAATTACAGAAGAAGATTTACGTGCGCTTATGCTTGGTGAAGCAGCATTTGCGGCCCAGCAATATAGCATTACTCAATTGCAAGTACATTTCGTATCAAATAGTACACAGTGTGCAACGGTTGTACTAAAAGATGAGGAAGGAAATATGTACGAAGATGCAGCAACTGGTTCTGGAAGTATTGAAGCGATCTATAATGCAATTCAAAGAATTTTAGGATTAGAATGTGACTTAGCGGATTATCGCATACAATCTATAACGCAAGGTCAAGATGCACTTGCACATGTTCATGTTGAATTAAAAGAAGGAACTCATCAAGTATCAGGTTTTGGTGTTGCGCAAGACGTATTAGAAGCATCGGCGAGAGCGTATGTTCATGCGGCCGGAAAATTAAAATCTTTTATTACTCTTGTGAAGTAACTGTTTGATAAGTGAGGGGATTGTCCCTTACTTATCAAAATATATTTCTGAAAATTCAGATAAAAAGGGGTGTTTTAATTGGAAAAACGTATCGTTTGTTTAGCGGGTGATGGTGTTGGTCCGGAAATTATGGAAAGCGCGAAGGAAGTATTGCATATGGTAGAGAGGCTATATGGACATCACTTTCATTTACAAGATGAGTACTTTGGCGGAGCGGCTATCGATTTAAATGGGCAACCATTACCACAGCGAACACTTGCCGCTTGTTTAGCGAGTGATGCGGTTTTACTTGGAGCGGTTGGTGGACCGCGGTGGGATGATGCGAAAGAAAGGCCAGAGAAAGGATTATTAGCTTTAAGAAAAGGACTTGGTGTATTTGCGAACGTTCGTCCTGTAACAGTAGAAAGCGCAACTGCACATTTATCGCCATTAAAAAACGCAGATGAAATTGACTTCGTTGTCGTTCGTGAACTAACAGGCGGTATTTATTTCTCTTATCCGAAAGAAAGAACGGAAGAATCGGCAACTGATACACTTACGTACCATCGTCATGAAATTGAACGTATCGTGTCGTATGCTTTTCAATTAGCGAGTAAGAGAGAGAAAAAAGTAACCTCTATTGATAAAGCGAATGTTTTAGAATCTAGTAAATTGTGGAGAGCTGTTACGGAAGAAGTAGCTCTTCGTTATCCTAATGTTGAATTAGAGCACATTTTAGTAGATGCAGCTGCTATGGAGTTAATTCGAAACCCAAGGAGATTTGACGTTATCGTAACAGAAAATTTATTTGGTGATATTTTGAGCGACGAGGCTTCTGTATTAGCAGGTTCATTAGGAATGCTTCCATCAGCGAGCCATGCGGAAAACGGGCCGTCTTTATATGAGCCTATTCACGGATCAGCGCCAGATATTGCAGGTAAAAATAAAGCGAATCCAATTGCGATGATGCGTTCAGTAGCGATGATGCTTGGGCAATCATTTGGATTAACGAGAGAAGGGTATGCGATTGAAGAGGCAATTTCTGCAGTTCTTCAATCTGGGAAATGTACAGCTGATATTGGGGGGAATGAGACGACAACTTCATTTACGAGGGCAGTTATTCAAGAAATGGAAGAGCAGGCACTAGTAGGGAGAGGAAGATAATGGGGAAAAGGTTACTAGATAAGCTTTGGGAAAGACATGTAGTTGTAACGAATGAAAATGGATTGGATTTATTATATATCGATCTTCATCTCGTTCATGAAGTAACGTCACCGCAAGCCTTTGAAGGCTTGCGGCTTGCAAATCGAACTGTTCGGAGACCGGAATTAACGTTTGCAACGATGGATCATAATATTCCAACGAAAGATGTTTGGAATATTACCGATCGCATTGCGAAGCAGCAATTGGATACACTTCGTGACAATTGTAAACAATTTAAGGTGCGATTAGCCGATATTGGTGATGAAGAGCAAGGAATCGTTCACGTTATAGGACCAGAACTTGGGCTCACACAACCGGGGAAAACGATTGTATGCGGTGATAGCCATACAGCAACCCACGGTGCTTTCGGTGCTTTAGCGTTTGGTATTGGTACGAGTGAAGTAGAACATGTATTAGCAACTCAAACGTTGTGGCAACGAAAACCGAAAGCGATGGGGATTGAATTAAAAGGAAAGTTACCGAAAGGCGTTTATGCAAAGGATATTATTTTGCATCTTCTCTCAAAGTACGGTGTAGCGGTTGGAACGGGGCATGTAATGGAATTCTACGGAGAGACGATTCGTGATATGGGTATGGAAGAGAGAATGACACTTTGCAATATGGCAATTGAAGGGGGAGCGAAAGCTGGCATCATTGCACCAGATGAGAAAACATTTTCTTATGTAAAAGGGCGTGAATATGCACCGAAAGACTATGAAACGTTTACGGGAAAATGGTCGGAGCTTTATACAGATTCAGATGCAATTTATGATTTACATATTTCGGTAGATGTTACGGATTTAGCACCGTATGTCACTTGGGGAACAAATCCTAGTATGGGTGTTCCTATTGATGAAAAATTACCAGAGAAGCATAACGAAAATGATGAAAGAGCATTTTCATATATGGGATTGAGCCCTGGGCAAAGTACGTTTGAAATTCCTGTTAAGCATGTCTTCATTGGTTCTTGTACAAATTCACGTTTATCTGACTTAGAAATTGCTGCATCTGTTGTGAAAGGGAAAAAGGTAAAAGAAGGTGTGCGAGCACTCGTTGTACCAGGATCAAAAAGTGTGAGAGAGCGGGCGATGCAAAAAGGCTTACATCGCATATTTGAAGAAGCGGGATTTGAATGGAGAGAGCCTGGATGTTCAATGTGTCTTGGGATGAATCCAGATCAAGTACCTGAAGGAGAACATTGTGCTTCTACTTCAAATCGTAATTTTGAAGGAAGGCAAGGGAAAGGAGCACGAACACATTTAGTAAGTCCAGCTATGGCTGCAGCAGCTGCGTTATATGGTCATTTTGTTGATATTAGAAAGGAGAGTTACGATGGAACCATTTCATATTCATAAAGGTACTGCCGCAGTACTTATGAATGATAACATTGATACAGATCAAATTATTCCGAAGCAATATTTGAAGAGAATTGAAAGGACGGGATTTGGAAAATATTTATTTGATGAGTGGCGTTACGGTAATGAGCGCCATGAAAATCCTAATTTCTCCCTTAATGCACAAGAACGAAAAGGAGCAAGTATATTAATTACAGGTGATAATTTTGGATGTGGTTCTTCAAGAGAACATGCTCCGTGGGCGCTTGCGGATTATGGTTTCCGCGTTATTATCGCCGGAGGATTTGCAGATATTTTTTATATGAATTGTATGAAGAATGGTATGTTACCGATTGTAATGGATAAAGAGATACGTGAACAACTTGCCAAAACGAATGCGAGAGATCAAATGGAAGTTGATTTAGAAAATGAAGTAATTATTACGAATACGCACAGGTTTCATTTTACAATCGAGAAAATGTGGAAAGAAAAATTATTAAATGGTCTAGATGAAATCAGCATTACAATGCAATATGAACAAGAAATTGAAGAGTATGAAAGAAAAGTAACTTCACATTAACTAAAAGTAGAATATTCGAAATGTATTTACATTCAGAATTAACTGTTATATACTATGTAAAAAATCAGAGGAGAAAGGGAGTAAGTATTATGAATATCGTGCAATCTATTAAAATGCTTACAAAACTACATCATCATACATGAAACCCTTGAACCTAACGTGAAAACGTGTAGGCACAAGGGTTATTCCCGTTGTACCTACACTCTACTAAAGAGCCTTGTAGGTATTTTGTCTACAAGGCTCTTTTTATTTTCGGTTTGGGTGGATGGAATGGGCATAAATTAAAGAGGGAAGGGTGTGTGAATTCAGATGACAAAGTGGAAACGGGCAAATCCGAATGGAACGAGAGATTACTTATTCGAAGAATGTACGTTAATTGAAGAAGTGGAACAAAAATTAAGACGGACCTTTTTAGAGAGAGGTTATGAAGAAATAAGGACACCTACAATTGAATTTTATGATGTTTTTGCATTTCAAAACAGGCCGATAGATGAAGAAAAGATGTATAAATTTTTCGATGAAAAAGGACGGATTATCGTTTTACGCCCAGATATGACAATTCCTTTAGCAAGAGTAATTGGAACACAGAGAGGGGATATTCCTCTTAAAGTAACTTATAGCGGGAATGTATTTCGGGCGAATGAGTCCCTTACTGGGAAATATAATGAAATAGTACAAAGTGGTATTGAAATTATCGGGATTGAAAATGTAAGGGCTGAAATTGAATGTGTGATAAGCGTAATTCAAGCACTTCAAAAATTAAAGGTGCAATCTTTCACAATTGAGATTGGGCAAGTGCAGTTATATAAATGTATCGTAAAAAAGCTCCCCATTAATGATGAAGAAGAGAAGTTACTTAGAACGTATATTGAAAGTAAAAATTATGCCGGACTCTCACACTTTATAGAAGAAAAGAAATTAAATCGGTGTGATGAAACAGTAAGGTTACTTGAGAAACTACCAAGGTTATTCGGGAGTTTAGATGTTGTTGAGGAAGCAGAAAAACTCGCCTCAAGTAATGAAATGAAAATGGCCATTGCGAGAGTGAAAGAAATATATGAAACAATTGAACAGTTAGGATATGGCTCTTACATATCAATTGATTTAGGTATGGTTCAACATTTGGATTATTATACGGGTGTTATTTTCAAAGGGTATATATATGAAATTGGAGAAGAGATTGTTAGTGGCGGAAGATATGATGAGTTAATTGGAAATTTTGGAGAGATGACGCCAGCGGTTGGGCTCGCGGTGCAAGTAAATCAAATAGTTAAGGCACTTCAAGAGCAGCAAGAACCATATAAACGAAAGAGAATAGATATTATGATTCATTATGAGTTAAATAGATTAGCAGAAGCGGAAAGGTTACGAAATTTACTTCAAAAGGACGGGAAGAATGCCCAGTTATCTTTATTCTCTAATTTAAACGATACTTTTCAATTTGCAAACAAGAATAAAATAATGACAGTCGTTGAGGCGAAGAGTGAGTCACTAGTGGAATATGTATGGAGAGAGAAATGGATCATCCAGAAAGAAGGGGAGGCTTCATGCGTAACATTCAAATTGCGTTAACGAAAGGAAGATTAGAAAAGCATGTTATTCCACTTTTTAAAAAAATTGGAATTGATTGTTCAGAGCTCAAAGATAAAGGAAGAAAACTTGTGTTTAAAAGTAAAAACACAAACATTTCATTTATTTTAGTGAAAGCGGTAGATGTTGCTACTTATGTAGAACATGGCGTAGCTGATATTGGAGTCGTTGGAAAAGATATATTAATGGAATTTGAGAAAGATATATATGAGATGGTCGATTTAGGAGTGGGCGTGTGTAAATTTTGTGTCGCTTCTATTCCTACGTATAATCCGAAGAGTTATCGAAAAAAACGAATTGCTACGAAATATCCGCACATTACTTCTACATATTTTCATGATAAAGGGGAGGATGTAGAAATTATTAAAATAGAAGGATCTGTAGAGATTGCTCCACTTCTAGGTTTGGCAGATGCAATTGTTGATATTGTTGAAACAGGAAAAACATTACAAGAAAACGGGTTAATTGTATTTGAGGAAATGTGCTCTATATCAGCTCGAATGATTGTGAATAAGGCTGCATTGAAAACTAAAAAAGACGAAATATTCTGCATTATAAATATGATGGAACAAGAAATTTTGTCAGGGAAATAGGGGGACTTTAAATGGAGATAGTTTTTGAAGATTTCCAAGAGGCTTTATCGAAAATAAAATTGCTACGAGAAAGCGCTCATATAATAGAAGAAACTGTTCAAAGAAGTGTAAGCGAAATTGTTCAAAACGTAAGGGAGAGTAAAGATGAGGCGTTATCGTTCTATACAAAAAAGTTTGATGGTGTAGAAATCAAAAATTTTCGTGTAAGTGCAGAAGAAATAAAACAAGCAAGTAGGTTTGTAGAACAAGCTTTTTTAGAAGCGTTAGAAGAGGCAAAGAAAAACATTGTCTCGTATCATGAAAAGCAAAAAAGACAATCTATGTTTGATTGCGTGAGTGAAGGGGTAATTAGAGGGCAGCTTATTCGTCCGTTAGAAAATGTAGGTGTATATGTGCCGGGCGGGACTGCTTCGTATCCTTCATCAGTATTAATGAATGTATTGCCAGCAAAACTCGCAGGAGTGAAAAAAATTGTAATGGTAACACCGCCGAAGCAAGGAGGAATTGATCCGCATATTTTAGCTGCTGCAAGTCTTGCAGGTGTAGATGAAATATATATGGCCGGTGGTGCTCAAGTAATTGCTGCTCTAGCATATGGAACGGAATCGATTCCTAAAGTAGATAAAATAGTTGGACCAGGGAATTTATATGTCGCGCTAGCGAAGCGAGAAGTATATGGGATAGTCAATATCGATATGATTGCTGGACCATCAGAAATTGTAGTTATCGCAGATGAAACAGGAAATGCCGAATATATTGCTGCTGATTTATTATCACAGGCAGAACATGACGAGAGGGCAACAGCTATTTGTATTACAACAAATATAAAGCTTGCTAAAGAAGTAGAAAGAGAAATAGAAAGGCAGCTAGAGACGTTGCCTAGAAGTGAAATCGCTCGTGAATCCATAAAAAGAAATGGAGCAATTTTTATTGTCCCTTCTTTAGAAGAGGCGTTTCAATTATCAAATGAAATCGCTCCAGAACATTTAGAGTTACACATAAAAGAGCCAATGAATGCTCTAGCTTATGTAAAGCATGCTGGATCAATTTTTCTTGGTCCATATGCACCTGAACCGCTCGGAGATTATTTGGCGGGGCCGAATCACGTATTACCGACAAGTGGAACGGCAAGATTTTTTTCTCCGTTATCCGTCGATGATTTCGTAAAAAAATCAAGCTTCGTTTCGTATACGGAAGAAGCGTTAAGAAGTGTACAGCATCATATTGTAGAACTTGCAAATAAAGAAGGTTTACATGCACACGCAAGAGCAATCCAAATTAGGTTTAAGGAGGAAGAATAATGCGCGAGTCTAGTCAAGTACGTGAGACGACGGAAACAAAAATTAAATTAAGTTTGCAACTTGATGAAAGTACGAATGTTTCTGTGCAAACAGGAGTTGGATTTTTTGATCATATGCTAACTTTATTTGCTAGACACGGAAGATTTGGTTTGCAAATTGAAGCTGAAGGTGATGTATTCGTTGATGCTCATCATACGGTTGAAGATGTTGGAATTGTACTCGGAACTTGCTTGAAAGAATCATTGCAAAATAAAGAGGGGATTAACCGTTACGGCTCAGCGTATGTACCGATGGATGAATCTTTAGGATTTGTCGCGATTGATATAAGCGGGCGCTCATATATTGTATTTCAAGGTGAATTAACAAATCCGAAGCTAGGAGATTTTGACACAGAACTAACGGAAGAATTTTTTAGAGCAGTTGCCCATGCTGCAAATATTACGTTACATGCTCGCATTTTATACGGAAGCAATACACATCACAAAATTGAAGCTTTATTTAAAGCGTTCGGTCGAGCGCTTAGAGAGGCAGTCGATAAAAATACCAATATTAATGGTGTAAATTCAACGAAAGGGATGTTGTAATTGATTGCAATTATAGATTATGGAATGGGAAATATTCGTAGTGTGGAACAAGCATTAAAATATATTGGAACAGAGTACATCATAACGGATGATAAAAAAGAAATATTGAGAAGTGATGGAGTTATTTTACCAGGAGTAGGCACATTTCCGAAAGCGATGGGCGTTTTAGAAGAAAAAGATTTAGTATGTGTGCTAAAAGAAGTTGGGAGCTTAGGAAAACCGCTTCTGGGTATTTGCTTAGGAATGCAGCTTTTATTTGAAAAAAGTGAGGAACTACAAAATTGTAACGGATTAAATTTATTGCCAGGTGTTATTCGAAAGTTAAAAGTTCCTTATAAAATTCCACATATGGGGTGGAATGAATTAAAAAAAGAAGGAGAAATATCGCTTTGGAATGGAGTAGAGGACGGTTCTTTCGTATATTATGTCCACTCTTATTATGCAGATTGTCCGAATGAAATTGTGTATGGGGCAAGTGAATATGGAGTGAAAGTACCTGGTTTTGTAGCAAAAGGAAATATATTTGGCGCACAGTTTCATCCTGAAAAAAGTGGGGAAATTGGGATGCGAATGTTAAAAAATTTCAAAGGGGTGGTAGAAGCATGGAAATCTTCCCAGCTATCGATGTAAAAGAAGGACGATGCGTCAGGCTTTATCAAGGAGAGTTTAGTAAAGAAACGGTGATGAATGAAGATCCAGTCGCACAAGCAATCATATTTGAAAAACTTGGAGCGAAAATACTACACGTTGTTGATTTAGATGGAGCAATTGTTGGGGAGTCAGTAAATTTACCTGTCATTGAAAAAATATGCAAGGCGGTACGTATTCCAGTGCAAATTGGAGGAGGAGTTCGGTCACTCGCGGCAGTGGAGAAGTTGTTGTCAGTAGGTGTAGAAAAAGTGATATTAGGAACGGCTGCCCTTTACGATAAATTATTTTTAGAAGAAGCGGTTCGTCTATATAAGGAGCAAATCATAGTTGGAATTGATGCGAAAAATGGTTTCGTAGCAACGAGGGGCTGGTTAGATGTGTCTGAAATTTCGTACATCGATTTAGCGAAGCAAATGGAAAGTGTAGGTGTTCAAACGATTGTGTTTACGGACATTTCAAAAGATGGGACACTTGCAGGACCAAATTTTGAGCAATTAGAGTTACTGCAAAAAAGTGTGGGTATTCGTGTGATTGCATCTGGAGGTGTCGCATCTATTCAAGATGTGAAAAGATTAAATGATATGAACATATATGGCGTCATTATTGGGAAGGCACTTTACGAGAAAACGATTGATTTAGAAAAAGTGTTACAGGTAACAAAACTATGTTAGCAAAACGAATTATTCCATGTCTAGATGTGAAAGAAGGGCGGGTAGTAAAGGGTGTGAATTTTATAGGGTTACAAGACGTCGGTAATCCTGTTGAAATAGCCGCATTATATAATGATGCGGGAGCAGATGAAATCGTATTTTTAGACATTACTGCGACGCATGAAGGGCGAAAAACGATTATAGATGTTGTAGAACAAACAGCCTCAAAGGTGTTTATTCCTCTTACAGTTGGCGGGGGGATTTCAAGTGTTAAAGATATGTACAATTTACTAAGAGCTGGAGCAGATAAAGTTTCAATAAACTCAGCGGCAGTGAGAAATCCGAAGTTAATCCAGGAAGGTGCGGAACATTTTGGCTCACAATGTATTGTCGTAGCAATCGATGCTAGAAAAGTAGCAGAAGATAAATGGAATGTATACGTAAATGGCGGAAGACTTAATACGGGAATGGATGCAATCGAATGGGCGAGACGCGTTGCCCAGCTCGGAGCAGGAGAAATTTTGTTGACGAGTATGGATGCAGATGGAACGAAAAACGGATATGATCTTCGTTTAACTGGAGCAATTTCAAACAGCGTTTCTGTTCCAGTAATCGCATCAGGTGGATGTGGTCATGTGGATCACATTATAGAAGTATTTCAAAAGACAACAGTTGATGCAGCATTAGCGGCATCAATCTTTCATTATGGTGAAGCGACTGTACAAGATGTAAAGAGAAAATTAAGAGAAGCAAACGTTGAGGTGCGGTTATGAAACCTAATTTTGCAAAAGGATTGATACCAGCTGTTGTTATCGAGGAAGATACGAAAGAAGTTTTAATGTTAGCTTATATGAATGAAGAAGCGTATGACAAGACGCTGGAAACGAAAAGAACATGGTTTTATTCCCGTTCGAGACAATCGTTATGGAATAAAGGAGGTACATCGGGAAATGTCCAATATGTGCAATCACTTTATTTAGACTGTGATCAAGATGCAATCGTTGTTGTCGTAAAGCAAGTAGGGCCTGCTTGCCATACGGGAGAAAAAACGTGTTTTCACTACAAAATTATATAGGGGGATACATATGGAAGATATCCTTAAGTTATTATTTGAAACAATTGAAGAACGAAAGAAAAATCCACTCTCTGAATCATATACGAATTATTTATTTGCAAAAGGTGAAGATAAAATTTTAAAGAAAATTGGTGAGGAGTGCACCGAAGTAATTATTGCGTCTAAAAATAATGATAAAGAAGAAATAGTAAAAGAAATGGTTGATGTGTTCTATCACTGTTTTGTTCTATTAGCCGAAAAAAATATTCCATTAGAAGATGTCATGCAAGAAGTGAAAGAAAGAAATGGAAAGCTTTCGCGAGTAGGGGACAGAAGAGAAATAGATACATTATAAGGGGGAATATGGATGAAAGTGGACTATCACATTCATTTAGAAGAAGGGCCATATTCAATAGGGTGGCTAGCTAAAATAAATGATGCGCTACAATATTTTGAACCGCTTAAAGAAGAAAAACATTCTATGGAATGGCTTATGAAAACACAAGAACGCCTGCAAAGACGTGTGAAGGAAGGTCCATTTACAGCGAAATGGATTGATTTATATTTAGAAGAAGCTGTGCGAAAAGGTATAAAAGAAGTTGGTATTGTCGATCATTTATATCGTTTTCATGAAGCGAAAGGATATTATGAAAAGTATGTAGATATTAGTGATTCTAAGCTTGGTCGCCTGCAAAAAGAATGGTTAGATCAAGTAAGAGTAACGTCTATTTATGATTTTACAAAGGCGATTGAAGAGGCAAAAGAGCGATGGAGTAAACGAGGGATAACGCTCAAACTTGGAATTGAAGCGGATTATTTTATCGGGGGTGAACAAGAGTTAAAAGGTTTACTAGCATTAGGAGACTTTGATTATGTAATCGGTTCGGTCCATTTTATAGATGGATGGGGATTTGATAATCCAGATACGAAAGAGTATTTTGGTACGCATGAGTTACATACTTTATATCACACGTTTTTCGCTACAGTTGAAAGTGCTGTTCGTTCCGAGCTTTTTGATATTATAGCTCACCTCGATAACATAAAAGTATTTAATTATCGATTGGATGAGAATGAACAGCTTTCTTATTATAAGGAAATTGCTCGTGCGTTAGTGGAAACAAATACAGCAACAGAAATAAATGCGGGATTGTACTATCGATATCCTGTGCGCGAAATGTGCCCAAGTCCGCTTTATTTACAAGTATTAGCTAAGCATGGAATTCCGATTACTCTATCCTCAGATGCCCATTATCCGAATGATTTAGGAAAGTATGTGGAAGAGAATATAAAGACATTACGCAATCATGATATTTCTCACATAGCTACATTTACGAAACGAGTAAGAACGATGAGATTGCTTGAAGAAGAAGGAATAATTTCAAAATGAAACACGATTTTTTGATGAAAATCACCCTTTTTGTTCAAAATAAGAAAGAATGAAAAGGAGGATAAAAAATGGCGAAACAACAAAATAAACAAAATGTACAAGCGGCAGGTCAAGCCTATACTTCTGAAACAAATAATACTGCTAATTCAGTTATTGAGGAACAAATTAGCGATACAGTTGCAGAAGGAACAATCGATGCGAAGCTTGGGAAAGAATCGCAAGAAAAAGCGTAAAAAGAGGGGAGAGTTGCATCTCCTCTTTTTTTATGGAAAAGTGTCGATTTTCAAAACTATAATCAAATTCCTTGGTTTTTATATGTAGATTTCTTACAATGAAATATAAGAGATATCATATTTTGTATAGAAGAGGTGTTAGTAGTGGCGAAAATATTAGTAGCAGGGAAAATTCCAGAAATCGGATTAGAATTATTGAAAAATCATGATGTAGAAATGTACAATAAAGAAGAATTAATTAGTGTAGAAGAGTTAGCAGAACGTGTAAAAGATAAAGATGCACTTTTAAGCTTACTTTCTACGAAGGTATCGAAAGAGGTTATTGACGCAGCACCAAACTTGAAAATTATCGCAAATTATGGTGCTGGTTACGATAATATTGATTACACATATGCTGGAGAAAAGGGTATTGCTGTTACAAATACGCCGAAAGTATCTACAGAGGCAACAGCAGAATTAACGTTTGCACTGCTTTTAGCAGCGGCACGTAGAATTCCTGAAGGGGATACCTTATGTCGTACAACTGGATTTAACGGCTGGGCACCATTATTTTTCTTGGGTCGTGAAGTGCACGGTAAGACAATTGGAATCATTGGCCTCGGAGAAATTGGGAAGGCAGTTGCAAAGCGTGCGAGAGCATTTGGAATGAATGTTTTATATACAGGACCAAATCGAAAGCCTGAAGCTGAAAGTGAACTGGAAGCGACATACGTAACGTTGGAAGAATTATTACAAACAGCGGACTTTATTACAATTAACTGTGCTTATAATCCGAAATTACATCATATGATTGATGAAGAACAGTTTAAAATGATGAAGAAAACAGCATATATTGTAAATGCTTCACGTGGACCAATTATGCATGAATTTGCACTTGCTCATGCACTAAAAACAAATGAAATTGAAGGTGCAGCTCTTGACGTGTTTGAATTTGAACCGAAAATTACAGAAGAGCTAAAAGGATTAAAGAATGTGGTGCTTGCTCCTCACGTAGGAAATGCAACATTCGAAACACGTGATGCAATGGCTGAAATGGCAGTAAGAAATATTTTAGCTGTATTAAATGGTGAAGAACCTGTAACACCTGTAAATCAAAAAGTATTAGTTACAAAATAAAAAAGAAACCTTCCGAAATACGGAAGGTTTTTTTATTTTTCTTTATTCGCTTTTTTAGAAGGTCTTTGTCTAATAAATTGAGATAACATATACAAAATGTATAGTGGAATAGCAATGAATAAGAAAACAGAAATGTTGCCAAAACTTGTTTGGTACATTGTGATAATAATTCCAACTAAAAATAGTGTAATAATTATGCTATATCGTGGAATTGGTACATCTTTTAAACTTGGGATACGAACACGGCTCACCATTAAAAATGCGAACGTTACAAATACGGTAATGAGAACGATTTTTGGAATGGTATGTGAAAATAATGTTAAGAAAGCAACAAGCCCTCCTGCTGCGGTAATCGGAACTCCAGTGAAATATTTCATAGAAGTAGAAGATGGTGTTACATTAAATCGTGCTAAGCGATATGCTCCGAACAGAGGGAATAATCCCGCTATGTATAGTCCAATGATTCCGTAGTTGGAAAAAGATGTGTAATACATTAAAACAGCAGGTGCTGCGCCAAATGTTACAACATCCGCGAGTGAATCAAGCTCTTTTCCCATTTGTGAATCAACGCGTAATAAACGAGCGACACGACCATCAAGACTATCTAACATCATCCCGATCAGTACTAAAATAGCAGCTGATTTATAATATCCTAAAGATGCATAGCCGATTGACAAAAATCCGCTATATAAATTCCCGAGCGTAAATAAGTTTGGAATAGCTGCTCTATACAAAATCTGATCCCTTGCTTTCTGTTATAAATTCTTAATTAGTGTATGAAAGTTTACTTATTTTATCATACCATAAATTTCTTTCTCATACGAAAAAAATTCCCAATTTGTGAAAGATTGTATAGAAGAGAAATTTGAAAAATAAGTAAAAAAAGGAAGCAACTTTTGTGAAGTTGCTTCCTACACTATTCAAATTTCGTTGTTATCGTTCCGGTTTTATATCGATTGTTAGGATCAAATCTTAATAAATCTCCATAAATGAGTTTGTCGGATAATTTTAATTCTGTTTTTGCTTTTTCAATATAAGGCTGACATAGTGTTAAATCAGCTTCTTCACCTGTGCTTCTTTTATAGCACATATTTTTTGTATAAACATAATCTTCCGAAACAAAACTGCCGTCCCGCATTACCATAAGAGGGTCTTTTTCTTTCGTAAATAAGTCTGTTCCAAATTCTACGGATTGATTTGTTTTAATACCAAGTAAATGAAGTAACGTTGGTTTAATATCAATTTGACCAGATACTTTAGAGATGACTTTTCCTTCTTGGCCAGGCACATGAATAATGAGAGGGACGCGTTGTAATTGCATAGAATCAAACGGTGTAATAGCGTCTTTCCCAAGGAACTGAGCCATAGCTGCATTATGGTTTTCAGAAATGCCGTAATGATCACCATAAATGACAATAACGGAATTATCATATAGTCCTTCGTCTTTCAATTGTTTAATAAATAATTTAAGAGCTTCATCCGTGTAACGAACGGTTGGGAAGTAGCGATTTAAAACACCACTTTCGGAATTAAATTCATCAACATATTGATCTTCTGGATTTAGAAGAAATGGAAAATGGTTTGTTAACGTAATAAATTTTGTATAGAACGGTTGTGGTAAAGATTTTAACTTTGGAATAGATTGCTCAAAGAACTCTTTATCTTTTAATCCCCAACCGACAGACATTTGTTCCGTTCCTACGTAATCATTTAAATTAAAGTAACGATCATATCCAAGCGCAGGATACATTACGTCACGATTCCAAAACGTTTTATCGTTTGAATGGAAGACAGCAGAAGAATATCCGTATTTCTTTAATTGTTCTGGTGTGGCAGTGTATTCATTTGTTGCATGAGTAAAGAATACAGAACCACGGTCTAACGGATAAAGGGAATTTTCAACGATAAATTCAGCATCAGAAGTTTTACCTTGTCCCGTTTGATGATAGAAGTTATCGAAATAAAAACTATCTTTAATAAACTCATTTAAAAATGGAGTAATCTCTTTTCCATTTATTTTTTTATTAATAACAAAACTTTGTGTAGATTCCATTGAAATTAAAATTACATTTTTACCCTTTGCAGCTCCAAATAAGTTTTTATCAACTTGTTTATCTTTTGAGTCTGTATAGTTTTTAATTTCAGAGAACCCGTCTCCACTTGCAAATACACGCTCAGCTGAAGACTTAGATTGAAGTGTAATATCAAATAGATGATATGTGTATAAACCTAAATTTTTCACGACAGTTTGACGATCAAACGAGCGTGAGAACATTTGTGGTTTATATATAACTGAAACAACAATTTGTAGTGCTAATAATACTGTTACACCGCTAAAGAAAGTTCGCTTCTCAGAGCGAGAAAGGGGTGTTTTATCACCAAATGATGGGAATTTACGCGAAATAAACATTAAAATAATTGCGTCTGCAAATAAAAGTAATGTTTTATACGTAAAGAGTTCTTTTATACTCGTCCCTAAGTCAGCCATATTATTTGTTTGGAATAAAACAGGGAAAGTAACAAAATCGTTATAGAATCCGTAAAACATTGCATTTCCAAATAAAATAAATGACAGTATAAAACTAATTACAATAATAATTCGGTTTCGGTACTTAGATGCAAGTAAAGCGAAACCAAAAAATAAAAGTAACGAAGCTAGTGGGTTAATAAAAAGCATAAACTCTTCAAAGAAGTTATCAATTCTAATATCAAATGCTAGCTTGTACACAATATATGTTTTTATCCATAATAAAACGACTGCAACTAGTGCAAATCGCAGTTTTGGAAACAGATTTTGTAGCATAATATACTCCTCTCCTAAAAGCATGACGGTTCTTGTGAGCCGGTTTGATTAGCGCCTCATTTTATATATACGAACAGTCCTTTGTTATTATGTTTATTATACTATGAGTATCATTATACGAAAATAAAAGAGAGTTGTGGGCTTTTTTATAATAATTGAGTAGAAAAAGGGCAGTGGGAGACAATAAAACGGAGTTTCTATGTATGATAATTATCGTGCGCAAAAAGAATCGAGTAATAAAACGGAGGTTATAATGCGAAAATTATTATATTTTATAGTATGCAGTAGTGTTATACTTTTTGCTTCACCGAGTGTGTCGGTAGCACAATATGATGCACCCCTTATGGAAGATGCCCTTTATTCTGTTTTATTTCCAAAAATAAATAAGTCAATTGAAAAACAATATGGGAGCTTGAAGCCTTATCAATGTCCTAAAATTATTAGTTTAAAAAAAGTGTATAGTGGTACATATTTATTTCAAGCGAGTATTGAAGTAACGAAGTATGAACAGGTTGGTGGGAAAATTGTTCCACCATTTGAGAAGGTAACGATTACATTTAATAACGAAGAGGGCGAATGGGAAGTGACAAAGGTTTCAGTAAAGCGCTTACCAAATGATACGAAATTAAACTGTAAAAAAACAATATAAAAAATTGTTTGACAAATAAAATGGTCCTTTGGTATTGTTAATAGCAACAATTAGATGTTTGAAAATTAAATAGACTTACCTCATCTACTCTCAAAGGTAGAGGCCGCGATAGGAAAGAGTAAGCTATGGGAGATTTAATGGAATCTGTGATCATAGGTTGAAAGGGACTATTGCCGAAATATAAGAATAACCATCTTATTCATATATTGGGACTGCATTGAATAAATGTAGTACTGTCATAAGATTTATTTTATGAAGAGCTATTTGGAGATGTTGATGCGGTTTCTTATTTTGAGGAGATAACAACTCGTTTATTTTTTCAATATATATTTTTCCTAATAAGAAACGCGTGTGAACATTGTTCCGCGCGTTTTTTGTCTATCTAAAAGCGTGCTGCAATGAATAGAAGATTGGGGTTATGAGTTTTAGAGGAAATAAGGGAGGAATTCAAATGTATTTACACGGCACAAGCCGAATCAATGGGCAAGGACACTTAGAAATTGGTGGGTGCGATACGACGCAGCTAGCAAAACAATACGGAACACCACTTTATGTATACGATGAAGAGTCTATTCGAGGAAAGTGCCGCGCGTTTCATCGTGCTTTTAAAGAAAGTGGTTTCTCTTATCAAGTAGCATATGCAAGCAAGGCGTTCTTGTGCATGGAGATGTGCCGAGTAGCTCGTGAAGAGAATATGTCTTTAGATGTTGTTTCTGGAGGAGAATTATATACTGCGCTCCAAGCTGGTTTTCCGGCATCGCGTATTCATTTTCACGGAAATAATAAAACAGAAGAAGAAATGATTATGGCTCTTCAGGCGAATATCGGTTGTTTTGTAGTAGATAATTTCTTAGAATTAGAAATTTTACATGATTTAGCAATGCAACATGGGAAATTTGTGAACATATTAATCCGTGTAACGCCTGGAGTAGAGGCACATACACACGAATATATAACAACAGGTCAAGAGGATTCGAAATTTGGATTTGGTGTTTCAAATGGTCAAGCGATGCAAGCAATTGAGCTTGCCTTGCAAAAATCAAATTATAATGTGCTAGGAATTCACTCGCACATCGGATCACAAATATTTGAAACGGCTGGATTTGTTCGAGCAATTGAAGTACTCCGCCAATTTTTAGAAGAAGTGAGAGAGCGAACACATTATGTGATGAAAGTATTAAATGTGGGCGGAGGTTTCGGTATACGTTATACGGATTCAGATACACCGTTAACACTTGAAACGTATGTGCACGCTGTAACAAGTACGATAAGAGAACAATTTACATTATGTGAATATCCGCTTCCAGAAATATGGATTGAACCAGGTCGTAGTATTGTAGGTGATGCTGGAACAACACTTTATACAGTCGGAGCGGTGAAAGAGATTCCTGGCATTCGGAAATATGTTTCAGTCGATGGTGGAATGACAGATAATTTAAGACCAGCGCTATACGGAGCCCGTTATGAGGCGATGTTGGCGAATCGAGGGAATGATGAGAATGAGGAACTCGTTTCGATTGCTGGGAAATGCTGTGAAAGTGGAGATATGCTGATTTGGGATATTAACTTACCGCAAGTTGCTTCTTCTGATTTACTAGCAATTTCTTGCACGGGGGCATATGGGTACTCGATGGCGAATAATTATAATCGTATTCGTAGACCAGCTGTCGTCTTTGCAAAAGGCGGGACGTCACAAATTGTCGTAGAACGTGAAACATATGAAAATATCATTGGGAACGATCGCATACGTATTAAAGAGCTGGTGTGAATGAGAAAGAAGGAGTTGTCTAGTAAAGGCAGCTCCTTTTAAAAAAATAAAAATAATTAAATATATCGGAAAACTAGGATTGAAAAAAATCAGAATTGTGATAAAATACAAATACAAAGCTTATCAAGAGAAGCTGAGGGAACTGGCCCTACGAAGCTCGGCAACCTGCTTATAGAAAGCAAGGTGCTAAATCCAGCAAAATGGAATCCATTTTGAAAGATAAGGTAAAATATATTACCGAACAGTCTTTTCGAAATGGGAAAGATTTTTTTTATGAATAAAAAGGGGGGCTGTTTGCGTGAGCGTACGGGAGCATTTTGATGAAGTATCTGAGAAAATTCAAGCGATGCTTGCTGATATGAAATATGGTTCCATTACAATTGTTGTGCAAGATGGAAAAGTGATTCAATTAGAAAAAAGTGAAAAGGTTCGTTTAAAGTAAAAAGCGCTGACTAGAAAAACTAGAGGCGGTTTTAATCTATTTTTAATAGGTTAAAGCCGTCTTTTTGCTTTTACAGGGGGAAAAAACATGTTGACGTACGAAACGTGGAAAGAAAATAGTGTTTCATTTTCTGAAGAAGATGAAACGAAAGGCGCGCTATCAGTATTAAGTTGGGCTTATAACGAATATAAAGATGAAATTGTATATGCATGTAGCTTTGGGGTGGAGGGAATGGTTTTATTGCATCTTATAAACCAAGTAAATCCATCTGCTAAAGTTGTATTTTTGGATACAAATGTTCATTTTCAAGAAACATACGAATTAATTAAGAAGGTACGCGAGAAATTTCCTTCATTAAATATTATAGAAAAACAGCCAGAACTTACACTCGATGAACAAGCGAAGCTTCATGGAGAGAAGTTATGGGAAAGTAATCCGAATCTTTGCTGTAGTATTAGAAAAATTTTACCGTTAGAAAAATCATTAGCAGCGGAAAAAGCGTGGATATCAGGCTTAAGAAGGGAACAATCAGAAACGCGTAAGCATACACAGTTTATAAATCAAGATCGTCGTTTTCAATCTATTAAAGTTTGTCCACTCATTCATTGGACTTGGAAAGAAGTTTGGCGATATGTATATAAACATAGTTTGCCGTATAACCCATTGCATGATGTTGGCTATCCGAGTATTGGGTGTGAGAAATGTACATTACCTGTAGGTGATGGTGGCAACTCAAGAGATGGAAGATGGGCTGGGAAAATGAAGACGGAATGTGGCCTTCACTTTCAATGAGATAGATTTTGAAATAAAGCTAAGAAGGGATATAAGAAGATGAGTACAACAAATGAATTAGTAAACCGCATTGATGAAACATATGAAATATCGAACATTGTAAAGGAAATCGAGATAGACAAAATTGCACTTAGTGATTTAGAACTTTTGGCGACAGGAGGATATAGCCCTCTTACAGGATTTTTAGGGAAGAGAGATTATGATTCAGTAGTAGAAACGCTTCGTTTAGCAAATGGTAGCGTATGGAGTATACCAATTACATTGCCGGTAACAGAGGAAGTAGCAGAGGGACTGAAAGCTGGAGAGGAAGTAAAACTTGTTAACGATGGAAATGTATATGGTGTTATTCAAATAGAAGATATTTTTGTACCTGATAAAGAAAAAGAAGCGTTACTTGTATATAAAACGACGGATGAAGCTCATCCAGGAATAAAGAAATTATATGAACGACCAAACGTTTACGTTGGAGGAGCTATTATTCTTACAAAACGTTTTGGGAATAATCCATTTCCTTCTTATCATTTAGATCCAATTGAAACGAGAGAAGAATTTAAAAAACGCGGTTGGAAAACAGTAGTTGGATTTCAAACGAGAAACCCAGTACATCGTGCCCATGAGTATATTCAAAAATCTGCCCTTGAAATTGTAGATGGTCTCTTTTTAAATCCGCTCGTTGGGGAAACGAAGTCAGATGATATTCCTGCTGATGTAAGGATGGAAAGCTATGAAGTATTACTTCAAAACTATTATCCGAAAGATCGTGTCTTTTTAGGTGTATTTCCTGCAGCAATGCGTTATGCAGGACCAAGGGAAGCGATATTTCATGCACTAGTAAGAAAGAACTTTGGTTGTACCCACTTTATTGTAGGGCGTGATCATGCTGGGGTAGGGGACTATTACGGAACATATGAAGCGCAGGAAATCTTTACGAATTTTACAGTAGAAGAGTTAGGGATTACGCCGTTATTTTTTGAACATAGTTTTTACTGCACGAAATGTGAAGCAATGGCTTCAACGAAAACATGTCCGCATGGAAAAGAAGACCGTGTCATCTTATCGGGTACGAAAGTACGAGAAATGTTAAGGAATGGTGAGATTCCGCCAAGTACATTTAGTCGTAAAGAAGTAGTGGAAGTGCTAATTAAAGGTTTGAAAAAAGAAGTAGTAACAGAATAGGGAGAGAATAAGATGGATACGAATATTACTTGGCATACAGCTTCTGTTTCAAAAGATGAGAGAAGAGTGAAGAATGGGCATCACAGTTTTGTAGTTTGGTTTACTGGTTTATCAGCTTCGGGTAAATCTACAGTAGCGAATGCGGTTGCTCGTAAACTATTTGAAAAGAATATAGGAAATTATGTGCTAGATGGGGATAATATTCGGCACGGTTTAAATAAAGACTTAGGTTTTTCTGAAAGTGATCGTATGGAAAATATAAGACGTATTGGCGAAGTGGCGAAGCTATTTGTAGATCAAGGTACTGTTGTTCTTACAGCGTTCATTTCACCATTTCAAGTAGATCGAAAACAAGTTAGGGATTTATTAGCGGCAGATGAGTTTATAGAAGTGTTTGTAAAATGTCCAATTGAAGAGTGTGAAAAACGTGATCCAAAAGGGTTATACAAAAAAGCGAGACAAGGTGATATTAAAGAGTTTACTGGTGTTGATTCACCGTATGAGGAACCAAAACAAGCAGAATTAATTGTAGAAACGCACAAGTATTCTATTGAAGAATGTGCAGAACAAATCGTGAAATACTTACAAGAGCGTAGTTTTATATAGGGGGATAAAAGATGAGTTATGAAAAAGTGTGGGCTAATAATGAAAAATTGAATCCGTCCGAGCAAAAGAAATTAGAAAAAGATGGATTAGAAATCTTTAATGATATTCCTTACTATGCGGAGAATGGATTTGAATCTATTCCGAAAGAAGAGTGGGACGCTTTTAAATGGGCAGGATTGTATTTGCAAAGACCAAAAGAAGCGGGCTATTTTATGATGCGTGTCAACATTCCTTCTGGAATTATTACAAATGCGCAGGCAGAGGTGCTGGCTTCCATTGCTGAAGATTATGGGCGTGATGTGTTAGATATTACGACAAGACAGGCGATTCAGTTTCATTGGTTAGAAATTGGGCAAATTCCGGATATTTTTAAGAGGTTAGCTAGAGTTGGTTTATCTTCAGCGGGGGCATGCGGTGATATTACGCGTAATATCACAGGAAATCCACTTGCTGGAATTGATGCGAATGAACTATTTGATACAACATCGATTGTTAAAGAAATATACGATTACTTCCAACATAATGAAGAGTTTTCTAATCTACCACGTAAATTCAAAATGTCTATTAGTTCTAACATTTATAATTCAGCAAATGCAGAGATTAACTGTGTGGCGTTTACACCTGCTACGAAAGAAATAAATGGTGAGGAAAAGGTTGGGTTTCATATAAAAATAGGCGGAGGATTATCAGCTCGTCCGTACTTAGCGGAAGAATTAGATGTATTCGTTTTACCAGAAGAAGTGAAGGCAGTGTCGATTGCAATTGCTACTATATTCCGTGATTTTGGATATCGTGAAAAACGCCACTTAGCACGTTTGAAATTTCTTGTCGCTGACTGGGGCGCTGAGAAATTTAAAGAGAAACTAGTAGAATACACAGGCCCATTGCAAAGTAAAGGGGAAAGTGCTCTCAAAGGCTGGAATGCAGGATACTTTTATGGCGTTCAAGATCAAAAACAAGCAGGATTAAAGTATGTCGGCTTTAATGTACCAGTAGGGCGTTTACACGCAGAGGAAATGTTTGAGATTGCAAGAATTGCAAAGAAATATGGAAACGGGCAAATTCGAACTTGTAACTCTCAAAACTTCATTATTCCGAATGTTCCGCCAGAAAATGTTGCAGGATTATTAAGTGAACCGTTGTTTGAAGCAATTTCAGCAAATCCGAAATCGTTTATCGGTCATGCGGTTTCATGTACTGGCATTGAGTATTGCAATCTTGCGTTAGTAGAAACGAAAGAAAGATTACGCAAAATCGCAGAGTACTTAGATACACAAATTGCACTCGATGTTCCAGTTCGAATTCATATGGTAGGATGCCCGAACTCATGTGGTCAACGTCAAATTGCTGATATTGGTTTGCAAGGGATAAAACTGAAAACGAAGGAAAAGGGAATCGTTGAGGCGTTTGAAATATATGTGGGCGGAACACTATTAGACGGAGGAGCATATAACGAAAAGTTAAAAGGGAAAATAGATGGAGAAGATTTGCCGGATGTTCTCGTGTCCTTTTTAAGTTATTTCCAAAAGAATAAATTACTAGCCGAAACGTTTTATGATTTCGTAGGACGTGTTGGAGTGGAAGAATTACAAATTGTACTAAATCGTGTATTAGAAGAAGTAATAGCATCTTAGGAGGGGGCAATATGGACTTATATCGATTTGAAGCTGTATTAGTAAATAGTATTGTTCCAATTGTTGTCGTTGCTCAGAGTGAAGAACAGGCATTTAAGCTTGCGGAAATTGAGCTTGAAAAACATTTTTTACCGTTACCAGAAGTGAAAGAGATTTCTTTGTTTGAAAAAAAGAAGATTCGAAAAGGGGCGGCATTTGTTATTCATGAGTAGAGAACATGTAATACGAAATAATAGTAACTTCCATTCGTGATTAAGAGTGGAAGTTTCATTTTATAGTAGAAATGAGGAGAGATTATGGGGAAGGTTTATATCGTCGGGGCGGGTCCTGGTGATCCGGATTTAATTACTGTTAAAGGGTTGAGATGCATCGAGAAGGCTGATGTTATATTGTACGACCGTCTCGTAAATAAAGAATTGCTTTCTCATGCAAAGCCTGAAGCGGATTTAATTTATTGCGGGAAACTCCCAAATTATCACACGATGAAGCAAGAGATAATTAACACATTTCTTATTAAATATGCGAAAAAAGGAAAAGTTGTAACGAGACTTAAGGGCGGAGATCCATTTGTATTTGGAAGAGGTGGAGAAGAAGCTGAAGCGTTAGCGAAGCAAAGTATCCCATTTGAAATTATTCCTGGTATTTCAGCTGGTATAGCTGCTCCTGCTTATGCTGGAATTCCAGTAACGCATCGCGATGCAAGTGCAAGTTTTGCTGTTGTGACAGGGCACCGGAAAGAAGGGGCTGAAGAGGAAGTGAAGTGGGAAAGTTTAGTGAAAGGTGTAGATACATTAGCGGTCTATATGGGGGTTAGTAATTTACCTTACATATGTGAACAACTAATAAAACATGGAAAAGATCAAAGTACACCTGCCGCTATCATTGAGTGGGGAACGACATCTATGCAGCGTACTGTTACAGCGACGTTAGGAACAATTGTAGATGTTGCCAAAAAAGAACGAATTCAAAATCCAAGTATGATTGTTATTGGAGAAGTTGTCCGTTTTAGAGAAAAGATACATTGGTTTGAGAAACAAACGGAAAATGCATATCAAGTAAGCGGAGTATTGTAAAATGAAGGCTGTTATATATATATGTCATGGAAGCCGTTTGAAAGCAGCAAAAGAAGAAGCGGTTGCATTTATTACGTCATGTATGAACCGTGTAGAGGCAAATATTCAAGAAATTTGTTTTTTAGAGCTAGCGAATCCTTCTATTGAAGAAGGATTTCGTACATGTGTGAAGCGTGGTGCTACAGAGATTGTCGCTATTCCTGTTTTTTTATTAGCGGCAGGACATGTAAAGAAAGATATTCCGTTTGAATTACGAAAGTTAAACGAGGAATATCCGGATATCAAAATAGTGTATGGTAATCCATTTGGTGTATCAGAAGTGCTTGTAAAAGCGGTATATAACGGAAGTGGTATTAAAGACTATAAAGAAGAAGTAACACTTTTGCTCGTTGCAAGAGGGAGTAGTGATCCGGAAACTTTACAAGACATAAAGTGGATTTCTTCTTTATTTCAAAAAGAAGAGAACATTAAAGAGGTGGAAGTTTGTTATTTAGCAGCCGCGGAGCCGAAGTTTGATGAGAGGTTGAAAGAAATTGTAGAACAAAAAGAACGGAACATTGTTGTGTTACCTTACTTATTATTTACAGGCTTACTCATGAAACATGTTGAGAAAGAAGTGCGTCAATATGAGTCGGAAGAGATAAAAATAAGTCCCTATTTAGGAAAGAATGTAGCGTTTCGAGAGATGTTAATTCAGAAAACAGAGGAAATATTGAAGGGAGATCAATATGTATCCACTTACAGTGCGAGTTGATAAGAAACGTGTTGTTGTCATTGGTGGAGGGAAAGTAGCGGGGTTTAAAATTATTCCTTTACTAAAACAAGGTGCGGATATTGTTGTAGTAAGTACAGAATTAGATGCAAATTTAGTGAAACTTGTAGAAGAAAAGCAAATTCGTTGGTATCAAAGAGAGTATGAGAAAAGTGATATTAAAGATGCTTTTTTAGTAGTTGCAGCGACTAGTGATTCGGTACTAAATGAACAAATTGCTGAAGATGTCTCGGTAAATCAATTGGTAAATGTTATTACGAATCCGGAAAGTGGAAATGTTCATTTTCCGGCGGCGTTTCATCGTGGTTTGCTTAATGTAGCTGTTTCTACAGGAGGAGCAAGCCCGAAATTGGCGAAAAAAATTCGTGACGATATCGCAAATAAATATGATGAGACATATGAAGCGTATCTTAATTTTTTATATGAAGTAAGAATAAAAGTGAAAGAATTACAAGTAGATAAGCGGCAGAGAAATATACTATTACAAGAAGTATTAAAGTCAGTATATGTTCTAAATGGAGAAAAAAGAGAATTGTTTTTACAAGAATTAGAGAGAAAGGTTCATATAGGATAATGAATAAATTGTGCTTTACAACTATAAGAATATAATTTATAATCACAAGTAACTTCAATAGATGAAATCGATGAGCAAGAAGAGTACGTATATTTGATGCGTTCAGAGAGCTGGGGTAAGGTGTGAGCCCGGTACGATAAAATATACAGAATGGGCTTGCGAGAGGTATGCTGAACATTGCAGTAGGCAACCCGGGTTCCGCCGTTAAAAGGATAGAGTATCGGAATTTTCCTGTACTTGAACAAGTGGGATTTATCAATCCAATTGAGGTGGTACCACGGTATTTATATTACATATATCGTCCTCTACATGCATATTTGCGTGTAGGGGACTTTTTTATTTTCTAAAGGAGGTGTGCGAGTATGAAATGAAAGTGTATAATTGGTAAAAGTTATAATATTCAGAAAAGGAGAAATTATAATGAAAGAAACACAGCAATGGACGTCGAAAATAGGCTTTGTACTCGCAGCAGCGGGAGCCGCAGTAGGTCTTGGGGCAATATGGAAGTTTCCATATGTTGCAGGTAATGGAGGGGGAGGCGCGTTCTTCCTTGTATTCTTACTATTAACTTTATTTATTGGTATGCCTCTTCTTGTAGCTGAATTTGTTATTGGCCGTAGTACTCAAAAAGAGGCAGTTACAGCTTATAAAGTATTAGTACCAAATAGCAAGTTATATCCTTGGATTGGTCGTATGGGGGTTGTTACTTGTTTTAGCGTACTATCTTTTTATAGTGTTGTAGGTGGATGGATTTTACTTTATTTATACTATAGTGTCACAGGTAGTTTCTGGAACGGAGTAGTCGATTATGGGCAATTGTTTGCTGAAACAATTGCAAATCCAGTAAGTGCGATTGGGGCGCAATTCATTTTTATGCTTTGTACCATTTTTGTTGTTAGTAAAGGTGTGGAAAAAGGCATAGAAAAGGCAAGTAAGTACATGATGCCGCTATTATTCATTTTATTTATTGCTATCATTATTCGTGCGTTAACACTTGATGGTGCTATGGCTGGGGTAGAGTTCTTCTTAAAACCAGATTTTTCAAAGCTTACAGCAGATACGATTTTATATGCGATGGGACAATCTTTCTTCTCACTAACGGTAGGTGCCTCGGTAATGGTAACGTATAGTTCGTATTTAAAGAAAGAAGAGCATTTAGCTAAATCAGCAACATCTATTGTAAGTTTAACTGTATTTGTTACAGTACTTGCAGGATTAGCGATTTTTCCGGCGATTTTCGCATTAGGAGTTAAACCGACAGAAGGACCAGGGCTACTGTTTATCGTTCTTCCTGCTGTCTTTGCGAAAATTCCATTTGGACAATTTTTCTTCATTATGTTTTTAGTTTTATTCTTCTTTGCGACTTTAACATCTGCGATTTCAATGCTTGAAATTGTAGTAGCATCTGTTGCGAAAGATAATGAGAAGAAGCGTCCGTCAGCTTCGTTATTAATTGGTATTCTTATTTTTGCAGTTGGAATCCCATCAGCGTTATCGTTTGGAATTATGAGTGATGTGAAAATATTTGGTAAGACATTCTTTGATTTCGTCGATTTTTCGG
Organism: Bacillus sp. AR13-1; assembly: GCF_008042285.1. NCBI lineage: Bacteria > Bacillati > Bacillota > Bacilli > Caryophanales > Bacillaceae > Bacillus > Bacillus sp. AR13-1. The sequence continues at coordinate 62,994 of NZ_QNUA01000018.1, read as the reverse complement.
TAAGTAATGTATTACTGCCACTCGGAGTACTAGCCATTTCGTTATTTGTACCAAATAAAATGAGTAAAGAGCTATTAATGAAAGAATTAGAAGTTACGGAAACGAAAGGGAAAACATTGTTTAATATTTGGTTCTTCTTGCTTCGTTATGTTATTCCGGTAACTGTAATTATCGTATTTTTAAATGCGATAGGTGTATTTAAAATGTTTGCATAATAAAAAGACGGAGATGTGGATTCTCCGTCTTTTTATTGTGTTGTAGAAGTATTTAATAAGCGATTATATGCTTTATAAGCTGTGACAACTGCGATAAATGATCCAATTAAAAATAACGCTGAGCCGCCGAATGTAAATAGCCGGCCAATGTATGTTTCTCTAGCTTCTTCTATTTCTTCTTGTAATTGTGTATTCATATTTATCACCCCGCAAAATATAGGCATTTAGTTGTAGTTTATGTAAAACGCCTAAAAAGTGTGAAGTAGTAAAAAAAACTCGGTATGCACCGAGTTTTTTATAATCCGATATAAGGAGACGGATCAACTGCGTTTGTCTTACCAACATTCCATTCCCCAATATGAAGTTCGAAGTGTAAATGTTGTCCGTAAGATTGACCGGTATTTCCCATAAAGCCAAGTTGATCGCCTTGTTTCACAGTTTGTCCATTGGATACAGAGCGGCTATTCATATGTGCATACACTGTCGTATATGTTTTTCCGTTAACACGGTGAGATAAGTAAACAACGTTTCCGTAACTAGAGGATAATTCTGAACGGATAACAACGCCATCTGCAGCGGCAATAATTGGAACTGTTCCCGAAGCTGCGATATCGATTCCTTTATGGTTATCTAAAGAACGTGTGCCGAATCCAGAAGTTTTTGAGCCAGCGGCTGGCTTAATAAATCCACCTTTGTTCGTATCTTGCGGTGTTGGTGCGGATTGTGTGCTTTCTTTAGCAGAAGCGGCGGCTTGTTTTTTTGCTTCCTCAGCCTTGCGTGCCTCTTCCGCTTTCCGAGCTTCTTCCGCACGTTTTTCTTCTTCAATTGCTTTTTGAACAGCTTGACGCTGGTTTTCTAAAATACCTTGTGACTCTTCTAATCCTTCAATCTCGGAATCTACTTTTGATACTTTCGTATGTAGATCTTTAATAAGAGTTTGTTGCTGTTGTTGGTTATTTTGTAACTCTTGTTGTTTTTGCTCTAATTTTTGTTCAGATTCTTTCAGTTGTTGCTCTTTTTTCTCAACAGCCTCTTTTTCTGTCGTTACAGCATATTGATCATCTGTTTGCTTTTTCACAATATCGGTATCGTTATTTAAAATTAAACTTACAGAATACATATTATCAACAAGATCAGCGATATTTGCAGAACTTGTTAATACTTCTGTAATGATACTCGTACGAGGCTTCTCTTGCATAGATTGTAGTCGTTGTTTAATAACCTCTTGACGTGTATCTATGTTTGTTTGTAATTGCTCTATATGTTTCTTTTTTTCAGCAATTGCTTGCTGCGTTTTGCTAATTTCTTTTTTTGTATCGTTTAATTCAGCTTCGTTTTTATTAATAGAAGTAGTTAATTCGTCGATTTTCTTTTGTAATTCCTGGATTTCTTTTTCTATTTGTTCTTTCTCAGCTGATTTATTTTGTAAGTCATTTTGTTTGCCTTCTAATTCGGATTGAATATTAGATAATTTATTCTCATTCGTTTCAGCGTATACGGGTGAAAGTAACGGGGAAACGAAAATCGTTCCAGCTGCTAAAACACTAAATGCTGCAAATTTCTTTTTCATGGTTGTCTTGCTCCTTTCCCTATGAATGTTATATATCATAAGAAGAAGAGTGTCTATCGTTGTAATCATAATGTAAAGAAAATTTTATAATTTTGCTAAGTTTTGTCGGAATTTAGTATCTTTTCGTAGTGTTTGTCATAAATTTAAAATTCTTGAATGTATAGAAAAAGATATCAATTTCTATATTTTTTTAAAAAAAACATGGGAAATGATGGAGTTTTCCATAATGAAACAGTATTTTAAAAACCTATCAATCACTAGTAAGGAATCGATTTCATGTGAGGTTTTCTGACATGGAGTTTGTTTTTGTCAAGAAAATTATTTGTATTCGTGCAAACTTATTTTGTTGTCAGATTTTAAATTTTGATTTATGATTTTTAACAGGGACAAAATGTAGTGAATTGTCGAATAATATGTAATACTCTTAATTTCATGTTTTATAGAGATAGAATGAGAGATAGAGTGACACATCGAAGAGGGGGTTACCACAAGTATGAAAAGAATAGGACTTGCATGGCAAATTTTAATAGGACTTGCGCTTGGTATTACAGTTGGGGCGATTTTCTTTGGCAATCCGGAAGTGGTGAAGTACTTACAACCAATTGGTGATATTTTCATCCGATTAATTAAAATGATCGTTGTACCGATTGTTGTAGCGAGTATTGTTGTTGGGGTTGCTGGTGTTGGCGATGTTAAGAAGTTAGGCCGACTAGGCGGAAAAACAATTATTTACTTTGAAATTATTACAACACTTGCAATTGTTGTTGGTCTATTAATAGCGAACATTTTCCAACCTGGAAAAGGCGTTGATATGGATCAATTAACAAAGACTGATATTTCAAAATATACAGCTACGACAGAGCAAGTACAAAGTCATTCGTTCGCGGATACGTTTGTAAATATTGTTCCGACGAACATTATGAAATCATTAGCTGAAGGTGATATGCTTGCTATTATCTTCTTCTCAGTATTATTTGGTTTAGGTGTAGCAGCAATTGGTGAGCGTGGTAAACCAGTTCTACAATTTTTCCAAGGTGTAGCAGATGCAATGTTTTATGTAACGAACCAAGTTATGAAGTTTGCACCATTTGGTGTATTCGCATTAATTGGTGTTACAGTTTCTACATTCGGATTAGCTTCATTAATTCCATTAGGGAAATTACTCATTGTAGTATACGGAGCAATGATCTTCTTCGTTGTAGTTGTATTAGGACTTACAGCGAAAATATTTGGAATAAACATTTTCCAATTCTTTAAGATTTTAAAAGATGAGCTGATCTTAGCGTATTCTACAGCAAGTTCAGAAACGGTTTTACCGAAAATTATGGAGAAAATGGAGAAATTCGGTTGTCCGAAAGCAATTACATCTTTCGTTATTCCAACAGGTTATTCATTTAACTTAGATGGATCAACTTTATATCAAGCAATTGCGGCAATTTTCTTAGCGCAAATGTACGGTATTGAATTATCCATTACACAACAAATTACGTTATTACTTGTATTAATGGTTACATCAAAAGGTATCGCGGGTGTACCGGGCGTATCATTCGTTGTATTATTAGCAACACTTGGTACAGTAGGTATTCCAGCTGAAGGTTTAGCGTTTATTGCAGGTATTGACCGTATTCTTGATATGGCTCGTACAGCAGTTAACGTTGTAGGTAACTCTTTAGCGGCTGTAGTTATGTCTAAGTGGGAAGGTCAATATGACGCTGAAAAAGGACAAGCCTATTTAAAAGAGATATCTGAAAAGGGTCAAGCGGCTTAATTATAATATGAACAAGCTCTCACATAATATGTGGGGGCTTTTCTATATATAGAAGAGGAGCGGACGTAATGAAACGTAAATATGGTGACGGTTCTTCGTGGAAGCGACTAATAGAGAAGGATTATATGGTTAAGCAAGTAGAGGATGGAATGTTAGGAATACTGGACATAAAAAAAGTGAGAGAACCTAGTTATAAAGAATACAATGGTAAACAGCTTTGCATTGCAGGTGATGGGTATACATGGATGCAATATTTTATAAACGGGGAAAACTTTGCAATTACAGCTATGTTAGACAATCAAAAACAATTACTGCAATATTATATCGACGTGACGAAAGAATATAAAATAGACGAGCGTGGTTTACCTTATTTTGATGATTTATATTTAGATGTAGTATTGTTACCGAACGGTGAGATCTATGTACTGGATGAAGACGAGTTAGAGGATGCCTATAAAATTGGTGATGTTACAAAAGAAGAATATGAGTTAGCATGGAATACAACAAAATGGATTATCGCGAAGATAAAAAATAGAAAATTTTATTGGATCTCAATATTGGATAAAGAAATCGAAAAGTTAAAATGATTGGTTTATTCATATTTTTGCATAATTACCAAAAAAATCTATACAAAAAATAATTGACTTTTGTTTTGTAAGCGAGTAAAGTTAGGAAAGAAATTATTATTAAAAAATAAATATGAAACCTTCTTATAAAGAGAGGCGGAGGGACTGGCCCTACGATGCCTCGGCAGCGGACTCGATTTCAGAGTGCTGTGCCAAATCCAGCAAGCGTGTGCTTGAAAGATGAGAAGAGCGTTTCTTATAGATGTATAAGACCTCTTCTCATCGGAAGAGGTCTTTTGTTATTCATTAGAAAAGGTTGAAAACTAGGGAGAGATGATACTTTGAAAGAAACGAGAGGAAATGGTTTAGCTTTATTACCACTTGGAGTATTTTTGGCGCTATTTATTGGTTCTGGAATTATTACAGGTGATTTCTATAAATTGCCGATACTTGTAGCAATTTCAATTGCTGTAGGAATTGCTTTAGTGATGAATCGTAAGGAAAGCTTTAATGTGAAAGTAGAACGATTTGCTAAAGGTGCAGGAAACCCTGATATTATGATCATGGTTCTGATTTTTGTACTTGCAGGGGCGTTTTCTGAAACAGCAAAAGGAATGGGCGGAGTTGATTCCACTGTTAACTTAGCGTTATCTATTTTACCCCAAGGATTTATCGTTGCTGGAATTTTTGTTATAGGGGCATTTATTTCATTAGCGATGGGAACTTCAATGGGAACAATTGCTGCATTAGCACCGATTGCTGTAGGTATTAGTGGGCAAACTGATATCTCAATTGCGCTTACGATGGCTACTGTTGTGGGTGGAGCGATGTTTGGTGATAATTTATCATTTATTTCTGATACGACAATTGCTGCTGTTCGTTCGCAAGGAACAGAAATGAAAGATAAGTTTAAAACGAATTTTTTAATTGTATTGCCAGCTGCAGTCATTACAATTGTACTATTAGTAATGATTACTTTAGGTAATGATACAGAAATTAAAGCTCATACATTTGATTGGGTGAAGATTTTACCATATGCAGGTGTACTTGTTACAGCGCTACTTGGCTGGAATGTACTTATTGTATTAACCGGTGGAACTGTACTATCTGGTGTTATCGGTCTTATAGATGGAAGTTATACGTTAGAGAGTTTCTTTAAAAGTGTAACGACTGGAATGGGCGGTATGATGGAGTTAGTGTTACTTGCCATTTTAATTGGTGGTATGGTCGAACTGATTCAATATAATGGTGGCATTCAATATTTAATGAATCTTTTAACGCGTAACATTCGTTCAAAAAAAGGAGCAGAGTTCGGTATTGCTGGCTTAGTGAGTATGACGAATATGTGTACAGCGAATAATACGATTTCTATTATCTTTACAGGTCCGCTTGCGAAAAACATTGCAGATCAATATGAAATTGACCCTCGTAAATCAGCGAGTGTATTAGATCTTTTCTCATGCTGTGTGCAAGGATTAATTCCGTATGGTGCGCAAATGTTAACGGCAGCAGGATTTGCGGCGTTATCTCCAATTGAATTGTTACCATATGCGTTTTATCCAATCTTAGTTGGAGTATGTGGAATCATTTCTATATTAATTGGTTTCCCGAGGTTTTCTAAAGTAGCGGGAAAGAAAGAGTATCACAAAACAGCATAATTTAAAATGAAGTTTATGGATAGTAACGAAAGCCGTACAGAGAATGTTCTCTGTACGGCTTTTTATGTGCGATAAAAGAGTGAATCATCCTATCCTACCGCATATTTTTGCAAAAGGCTGAATTTAACTCGGTCTTAAGTCTGAGTCGAAAACAGTTCTTAAGCTCGTTATGAAAAAATGAAAAAATAGTTAAGATAAGAGTATCAAATCGAAGGGAGGCAAGCACAAGATGAAACAATTTCTAGCGTTTATCGCAGCCGGTATTTTGGCTTTAATTGCTCTTGGTAGTCTTGCTGGTATTGTAGGATTCGCCATTGGAGCAGGAGTTGTGTACTGGAGCTATAAATCATTTGTGCGAGCTAAATCATTCTTTGGAAAGTTAGCTTGGGGTATTGTTGGTTTAATCGGTTTGTCCATTGCACTTTCTCATTCCCCAGCATTAATCGGTATCGCAGCATTAGTAGTTTTATACTACGGATACCGTGAGTGGAAAAAAGGAAAAAATGTAGTTGTTGATTCTGCTCCAGAAAGTGCTAAACCATATAGCAACTTTGAAGATGAGTGGAACAAGTTAATGAAAAACTAATATAAAATAAATCAAATTATAAAGTAGAAGAGAGGAAGATTATAATGAAACAATCTTTATTCGGACGTGTACGCGATGCAATTTTAGCTGATTTTCATAATGTGTTAGATGAGAAAGAAAGAAAAAATCCAATTGCTATGTTAAACCAATATTTACGAGATAGTGAGCGTGAAATAACAAAAATTGAGAAGTTAATTCAGCGTCATAAAACATTAAAATCTAACTTCGCTCGTGAGCTTGAGCAAGCACGTTATTTCGTTAATAAAAGATCAAAGCAAGCTATCATCGCACAAGAAGCAGGCGAATTGCAATTGCATGAACGTGCATTAGAAGAAGTAGCGTATTATGAAGGGCAAGTAACTCGCTTAGAAGAAATGTATGCTGGTGTTGTAGAGCAAATTGATGAGTTAGAGCGTCGTCTTTCAGAAATGAAAAATAAATTAAAAGAAATGAACGCAAAGCGTATGGAATTAATGGCACGTGAAAATATGGCGCATGCAAACCGCCGTATGAATACTGCTATGCATAAAATGGATGAAAATAATCCGTTCTTACGATTCGAAGAAATTGAAGATCACATTCGTGACATAGAGCTTCGTATAAATGAAGAGCATGAGCGTGATACATTTGATATGAAAATTGCAAAACTAGAGAGTGAAATGAAAGAGAAAAATGAAGTATCGTTAACGAAAGAAGTAACAAAATAATTGTAGTATATAATAAAACAGGCTTATGATATAGTGATAGGAGAAAAGGTGTTGGAAAGCAATGCCTTTTCTTCTATGTATATGTGACAAGGAGGGGGGAGCTGAAATGAAGAAGCAATTTTCAAAAACACAATTTATGGGGATGCTCCTCATCATATTTGGATTCGGTCTTTTTCTTGATATGATACTTGGACATTTTGAACCAGGTGGTCTAATATTTGCATTTATTATGATTATGTTTGGAAGACATTATCGAAAGAAGAACCGTTATGTAAGAGGGAATGTATTTTTATTTGTCGGTGGTATTGTCTTCTTATTCTTCTTATTTTCATCAGCGGCATTCGTACTTGTTGTGTTTGCTTGTTTAGCTTTAATTGGTTATCAACTTATTCAACAAGGACATCGGCAAAAAGCAATGAAAGTTGAAATTAAAGAAAAGGGATATATAAATGAAGAAAAACAAATATATCGTACAGAACCGTATATAAAAAATATGTTTGTAGGTAATGTACGAATGATGGATCATATTTATGAAATAGAGGATATTAACGTCCAATATGGTGCTTGTGACGTCGAGATTGATTTAACAACTGCTATGATTCCAGAGGGAGAAACGGTTATTGTGATTCGGGGCGTCATTGGTAATATTCGCTTATATGTACCATATGATATTGAATTGTCTTTAAATCATTCTGTTATTGTTGGGCGAGTGCTCCTACCAGGACACGAAGAAACTGGATTTAACCGTAATGTTACGTTTAGAACAGAACAGTATAAAGAAGCCCCTCGTCGTATTAAAATTATTTCTTCGCTTGTCGTAGGCGATACGGAAGTGAGGAAATTATAATGAAAAAACAAAGGAATATTTCGTGGATGTATATTCGTTATTCTATGTTGTCCTCTGTGAGTATCGCACTTATTTGTACAATTGTATATGTATGGAAAAGCGAGCAACAAGTTTATGATTTACTTTGGAAAGAATCCATTGCTTCTGTTCCAATTGGCTTGTTTATTATGAGTACGAGTCTTCTTATCGGAGGAATTGTAGGATATGCAATCGGTTATTATATAGAACAGCGTATACAAGGATTAAATACTTTTCTATTTGAAGTAGAGCGAGGGAATTTTCCGAGTGATGTTTCATTTACTGCGGACGATGAATTTCATGAAGTGGAACGAAAAGTAATTGGTCTTGCTCGTCGCTTAGAGGAGCAAGCTGGGCTATTTCAAAAAGTAACGAATGAACGAGCCCATTGGAATGAAGAGATGAGACAAGAAGCGATTTCTCAAGAAAGGCATCGATTAGCGAGAGAGCTACATGATTCTGTAAGTCAGCAGCTTTTTGCAATGTCGATGATGATGTCAGCCATTAATGAGCAAGCAGCTGAAATTCCAGACACGACGAAAAAACAGTTGCAGCTTGTTGAGAATATGGTTGTAAATGCACAATCAGAAATGAGAGCTTTGCTCCTTCATTTACGCCCAGTGCAGTTAGAAGGTAAGAAACTAACAGAGGGTATAGAAGAATTATTAACAGAACTGTCTAGAAAGCAACATATGAAAATTGAATGGTTAATTGAACCGATCCAATTAAAAAAAGGTGTAGAGGATCATTTATTCCGTATTGTACAAGAGGCGCTGTCTAATACTTTACGGCATGCGAAGGCAAAGAAAACCGAAGTACGCCTTCGGAAAATTGATCAATATGCGATTTTGAAAATTATTGATGACGGTGTTGGGTTTAAAGTTGGTGTTAATAAGGCTGGTTCATACGGTTTAAGGTCAATGCAAGAGCGAGTTCATGAAATTGGTGGTACATTAAAAGTTCTTAGTTTTCCGAATAAAGGTACGCAAATAGAAGTGAAAGTACCTATTATGATTGAGAGAGGGGGAGAATCATGATAAAAGTATTACTAGTTGATGATCATGAAATGGTTCGAATGGGTGTATCAGCATATTTATCAACGCAGCCAGATATTGAAGTAGTTGGAGAAGCTGAAAATGGAAGAAAAGGTTCAGAGTTAGCTTTGCAATTAAGACCGGATATTATTTTAATGGACCTTGTTATGGATGAGATGGATGGGGTTGAAGCGACACGTGCTATTATTCAAGAATGGCCAGAAGCGAAAATTGTAGTTGTCACGAGCTTTTTAGATGATGAAAAGTTATATCCTGTTATTGAGGCGGGGGCGACAAGTTATTTATTAAAAACATCAAGAGCGAGTGATATTGCAGATGCTGTAAGAGCTACTTATGATGGGGAAACGGTATTAGAGCCGAAAGTTACTGGCAAAATGATGTCTCGTATGCGTCAGAAGAAAGAACAACCTTTGCATGAGGAGTTAACAGAAAGAGAGTCTGAAATTTTGTTATTAATTGCAGAGGGGAAAAGTAATCAAGAGATTGCAGATGAGTTGTTTATTGCCCTTAAAACAGTAAAGACACATGTGAGTAATATATTAAATAAGCTAAATGTAAGTGACCGGACACAGGCGGTTATTTATGCGTTTAGACACCAATTGACGAAATAAGAAGGAAGCTTTGACTATATATGGTCAAAGCTTTTTATTGACGGTTATTTATGTAAGCGTTATCATTAAGGTGTTAACAGTACATACAAAGGGGAGAGAGTGTATGTTAGTTCAAACGATATTTGGAATGGATGAAACGAAAAAATTAGGTAACTATGTGAATGCGTTGCAAGCACTTTGTGAACAATATGATATTGAAACAGATCGTATTGCAATTATTGAGGCGACAGAAGAATATTATTTATTTCTAGTGAAGCAAGAAGATTGCTATGATGTTGTAAAAGTAGAAACAGTGGATACGAATATTGATTACTATATGAAAGCTTATAAAGTAAGTAGCTTTAATCATACTTCTTATCAAATGTAAAAAACTCCCGAAATGGGAGTTTTTTTATGATACTTTCGATTCAGGTGAATGATCCGTTAATGGTACTGCTTTGGCGCCACTTAATTTTGCGATAGCAAAACCGATAATAGCCCCAACTAATGCTGGTACTAACCAGCCAATTCCTTCATTATATAATGGAATAAACTCGAAATAAGATGTGATAGATGAAACAGGAATATTCCCTTGTTTTAATCCATCAAATACGCTCACAATTGCAGATCCAATTAACGCACCTACATAAACAGAACGATATCCACCGAAATATTTATGAAGTAATGATAGTAATACGAGTACAATCGCAATTGGATATACAACAAGTAAAATAGGAACAGAGATTGCGATAATTTTTGTTAAACCTAAGTTGGCAACTAATAATCCTAATGTGCAAATGACACTTGCTAACGTTGTGTATGAAAATTTCGTTAATAATGTTGAGAAGTATTGACTGCATGCAGATACAAGTCCAATACATGTTGTTAAGCAAGCGAGTGTAACGATAAGAGATAATAGAATTAGACCATATGGACCGAGTAATTGTTGTACGATAACGGTAAGTAGCTGTCCGCCGTTTGTTGCGTATCCGAGAGAGACACTAGTTGTACCGAGCCAGCCAAGTGCACCATATACAAGTACGAGACCAGTAGCGGCAATAAGTCCTGCTTTTGCTGTTGCGATGGCAATTGATTTGCGGTCATTCACACCTTTTGAGCGAATTGCATTTACAACGATAATTCCAAATGCAAGCGCTGAAATGGTATCCATCGTTAAGTATCCTTCCATAAAACCTTTGAAAACTGGAGAAGTTTGATACTCTTGCATTGCTGGTCCTGATTGCCCAAGTGGTGAAAATACACTCTTAAAGAATAATAAGAAAATAGAGAGTAATAAAATAGGTGTTAATACGCTTCCGATACGATCGACGAGTTTAGAAGGATTTAAACTAAGCCAAAATACGATAGCAAAGAAGATGACTGTGTATAAAAATAGCGTTAGGCTGCTAGAGCGAATAGTTTCTGGTAAGAAAGAACTAATTCCCATTTCATAAGCGACATTAGCAACACGTGGGATGCCCATAGATGGACCGATTGCAATGTATACAACTACCGTAAAGAATATTCCGAATAATGGGTGAACATGACTTGCAAGTTGTTGCATTCCATTTCCTGATAGAGAAATAGCGATAACAGTAAGTAGTGGTAAGCCGACTCCTGTTAGTAAAAAACCAATCATTGCTGGCCAAAAGTTTTCACCAGCATTTTGTCCAAGCATTGGAGGGAAAATTAAATTTCCTGCTCCAAAAAATAAAGAAAACAGCATAAGACCTGTGAAAAAAACATGTTTTTTTGATACAGTGTTCATTGTTTTTTTTCTCCTTTTTGTAAATTCATTGTAAGAACACAAAAAACTCGTCCCTTAAGAAAGGGACGAGTTATATTTACCCGCGATACCACCCTAATTTATACATGTAGAAATATATCTATATGTATACGGCTTTACAACGTACAACATGATACGTGTTCCTTGTAACGGGGGACGACCGGTAAGAACTTACTTTAGCATTCGGTTCTACTTCTCGGAGATGATTTTCGGTTACGAACTGAGCGTTGGCTTTCAGCAAAATACCAACTCTCTGGGGAACAGCTCTATAACATACTCGTTCTCGTCAATGAATTTTTATTCAAGTATTCTGACAACATTTTTACATGTTTTTTTTAGAAAGTCAACATATTTTTTGGGAAATACACTTTCCTGTAGAAATATAGCTGAGAATATAAGGGTTAATACTATTTGTAAAAATGCTGTAAAACATTATAGAGAATTGTAAAGTTTATGGAGAAAATCGATATTTATAGGAGTAAGGAAGGAATTGTTTGAATTTGCAGAGAATAATACAACAATCCACTTGCTGGAAAGAACAAACCAAAAGAGGTGACTGAAATGCTTGCGATGGGAGTATTATTTGGCATTATTGCTATAATTGGTTTTATGTGGTTATATTATTCGCGTTCGTTTAAACAAGCAGAAGTTTTACTCTTTCAAAAAGGTAGTTTGTTGACAAATCAGTCTAGATATTTAGTATGTCCGAAGTGTGGAAGTGCACAGGCCAGGAGTGGAGGATATCAAGAGTGTTGCAAAATTAGATTATGAAAGAAGGAAGCCTCACATTATTTTGTGAGGCTTCCTTCCTTACAATTTTTTCGCGCTCCAAATTGTCCAACGATCTCTTTCGATGATAGGAGAGACGTTTTGTAATGCCGTTTGGATATGATGTAGAAGTTGAGAAAGTTCATTATCTGTTAGTTCATATAGAATGGATCGGCCTGTTCGAGGAGATAAATCTTGTAGCAAAGCCTCTACAGAATCATGTACTTTTCGTACTTCCCATTGTGTTTGAATGGGGAGCGCTTGAAGAGGATATGTTTGTAATAATTGCTGTATAGTAGTGGTTTTTGGTCTTCTTTGCGCTTCTGTTTCAATGAGTTTTGGAAAGACCGAGAAAAAATATCCACGAAGGTGTTCAGGACTTCCTGGGATTATACAATCTTCAATGGTCCGGTCTTGTAAAATAAGTAGACCGTCTTTTTTTAATATACGAGAAGCCTCTCGTATAAATGTGGGAATATCATGCAAATGATGAATGACTGCACGAGAAATGACAAGGTCGAATGTTTCATTAGGGAATGAGATATTATGTGCATCACCGTGAATGAATGAAATGTTTGGGAAGGCATTACAATTTTCTTTTGCAGCTTGTAATATTTCTTTTGAAAAATCAAGCCCAACAACACTTTTGGCTCCCATAAGAGCAAGTTCTTTCGTGTAAATGCCGCCACCACAACCTATATCAATTACTTGTTTATTTTGCACATCTACAATATTGTTTATTGTTTCCTGCCATGAAATATGTGCGTTACGATTTGCATACGTATACTTATTATTTGCATCATGAAAATTAATGGACATTGTAAAATCCTCCCTTCAGTTTATAGTATAGCTCATTCTATATAATGTAACGTTTTTGTTTTATGCATGAGGATTATAAGAATTTCTTATTGGAAAAGGAGAATCGATTTGAAAGGGAAATATTTAATGTTTTTATGTGTTATTTTACTCGCGTCGTGTGGTCAATCCGAGCAAAAGAAAGAACCGGAACAAGTAGAGGAGACAGTGAATGAAATGAGAGAACCATTACAAGTAACTGTTATGCAAAAAGGTAAAGAAGAAAAAAATTTAAAGAAAATGGATGCGGAGTTGGTGGTGGATATTATAAACAAAGCGGAAAAACAAGAAGTAACGGGTAGTTTTGGTGAACCGGAATATGAAATACAAATTAGTAGTGATGGAAAAAAAGAAACATATTATGCATGGTTAAGAGGAGAAGATCGCCGAGGATGGATTCAATATAAGAAAGATATGTATATGCTTAACGAAAAAGATACGGAAAAGCTTTTGGCTATCTTTCCAAAGATTCCAGAACAAAAAGAAGATGAGATGCAGGTAGGTACTTTAACGGAAGTAACAAAAAAAGACATGCAGATTACTGCGTTTCATATTAAAGCTGGTGATCAAAAAATGAATTATACAGTACGTTATACGATTTCACAATCACTATATAATAAGTTAGCAAAGGAACAAGAATATTATTTGCAATTAATTTTCCCGGAAAAGGTCCAAAAATTAATTGGCGCAAAAGAGAGTGAAATAATTTCAGCTGAAAAAGTAAAGGAAGGGTATAAACAGTATGAGTTGAATGTTACTGTTCCGATAAAAGATGCTTCAGAATCACAATTAAAATCACTAGAAACCTATTATGATAATCACGATTTACAAATATTAAATAGTAAGAAAGAAAAAGTAGGATCATTTCAAAACATTATTCAAATTGTTAAAGAGTATGGTGAAAAAATGAATTTACAAAGATAAAGTGAAATTTTAATCAGTGGGGGCATCCCCCGCTGATTATTAGCACGAATCCTACCTAAATTCTTTGCTCCAGCCGAATTTTGAGGTGGGATTCTTACTGCCCGTAAATAGCGGGCAGTAAGAATCATAAAGTCTATATGGCCTTTCCTAGGAAATGATAATAGAGGGGAAAGATCCCCTCTATTATTTTGCTTTTGCAGATGGCTCATTCATTGATTTTCGTGTAATTAGAAAGGAAATCATAAGAGCAGAAAGAATAATAAGGGCTATAAATAAGTGATTTGGCAACCAATCTAATAATAATACGTAGCTGACGGTATAAAAAATAAGAGTTGAAGCTAAAAACGATAGAGCGCCTATCATAAGAGATTGTAATTTCATTTGTATTTACCTCCTTTTATTTTTATTTTTGGCTAAAAATGGATGGAATAAACATTATTTCTAACAATAGAAAAAAATATGTCATAATAGAGAAAAAGAATAAGTTTTGATGAGTGTATATGGCTCAATAAAGCGAGATAAAGGAGAGGAATATGAAAAATAATAAAAAAGGATTATGGGGAGTTATAGTTGCAATAGGGTTATTTTTACTATCTAAGTTAAAATGGGTATTTGCAATTTTTAAGTTAGCAAAATTTTCAACAGTATTTAGTATGTTTTTATCGCTTGGTGCATACGCAGTCATATATGGTTGGAAGTTTGGGGTAGCACTCGTATATTTATTGTTTGTACATGAGATGGGGCATTTATGGGCAGCGAGAAAGAAAGGGATACCAACATCGCCAGCAATCTTCATACCATTTATGGGAGCTCTTATTGGGATGAAAGAGATGCCGAAAAATGCAAAAGATGAAGCTTACATTGCATATATGGGACCTCTTTTCGGATTGCTTTCATTTTTACCTGCGATCCCACTGTATATAATCACGAAAGAGCCGTTTTGGGCGCTTATTATTTTACTTGGAAGTATGATTAATTTCTTTAATTTAATTCCAGTTTCTCCATTAGATGGTGGACGAATAATTTCAGTTGTAAGCACGAAAATTTGGGGAGCAGGGCTAGTTTTACTACTCGGCTATTCTATTTACTTCAAGAGTATTTTAGGAGGGTTTATTTTTATTATCGGCTGTATGGAACTATATAGAGTAATAAAGAGAGATGAGCCGATTAAGGAATTAGGATATAAAATCGATGGAATGACAGGATATGTTGCTAGGCTTGAAGAGGAATTAAAAGAAACTGGTGCGGTGCATCGAACGATTTATATGATTCACCATGAAATGAATGTATTAAGACAAAGAGAACGTGAAAAAGAATTAAAAACAGGAGAACTTCAAAAGATTGAAGTGCTAGAGTACCTTTTACCAAAATTTGAGCCACTTGATTATGTCCCATATGAAGATGAAAAAGAAATGCATACAATTCATATAAGAGAAGCATTTGAAATGTCAGAAAGAAAATTAAATGAATGGGAAACAGAAAAGGAACAACAAGAAAATTATTATAAAGTCGATACGAAAACGAAATGGACAGTATTTGCTTGTTATATCGGATTAATGGCTATACTCGGTTATACAGCTTATGAAGGTTATGTTGTTTTACAAGAGCATTTACCAAGGAGAAGTTTGTAGAAAAATAGTGTCGAAATGAAAAGGAGGATTTAAACAGGAATTACATTTCTACGAGAGAATGTTACAAGTGTAACAGTACATTGTAATATTCATAGTAGAAAAGGGGTTCTGTATATGAAGAAATTGTTAAGTGTATTGGTAACTATTACTGTGATGGCAATAGCGAGCTATAGTCTTATGAAAGTACTATTATATTATGCGAATAAGTCTGCTGGAGTAAATACAGTAGCACAAATAGAAGAGGTGCAAGAGAAGAAGAAGACACTCGATTTTGTTCGTACGACACATGAAAGTTATAATAATTTCTTGAATTATGGCAAGGCAGAGAAATATACAGATGGGGATTGGAAACATTTTAAACAATGGTTTCAAGAGCAAGAAGCCTCTTTAAAAAATATACATAAAGAAATAAAAAATGAAAAAATAAAACGCGATGTGAATAGAAGTTATGAAATTGTAAAAAAAGGTGTGGAGCTTCAGAATATTGAGTATGTAATCTATGCTCATCGCGTATATCATGACTTGGATATACTTGTGAATAAACATAAAGGTGAAACGAATATATGGGGGTATACAGAGTTTGGAGATGGGCAGAATATAAGAGTAATTGAACAAGCAATACAAACAAAGTAGTAGGCTAGCTAGAATTCTAGTTAGCTTTTTTTTTGAGCACAATTAATGGGGGCTAATAATTAGTAGCGGATGGGAGCACATCACTATTTAAAATTTATTTAATATGTGCATTGTTCATATATTTTTCACAAAAACACCATGTTAATAGTGATTAAAATCACAATATGTATTATACAATTCAGTTAAACTAAAAACAGTTAAGGAAATAGAGGAGTGGGATACAATGTTAAGTGCAAAAACAATTGAAATCGTAAAGTCAACAGTACCGTTATTACAAGAAAAAGGCGTTGAGATTACAACGAGATTTTATCAAATTTTATTTTCGGAACATCCGGAGTTATTGAATATTTTCAACCATACGAACCAGAAAAAAGGAAGACAACAACAAGCATTAGCAAATGCTGTTTATGCAGCTGCAATGTACATTGATAATTTAGAAGCTATTATTCCAGTTGTAAAACAAATCGGTCATAAGCATAGAAGTTTAGGTATTAGAGCAGAGCATTATCCAATAGTAGGTACATGCTTACTACGAGCGATTAAAGAGGTCGCAGGCGCGCCTGATGAAGTTTTAAATGCATGGGGAGAAGCGTATGGCGTCATTGCTGATGCATTCATTAGCATTGAAGCGGGTATGTATGAAGAAGCTGCACATAAAGAAGGTGGATGGAAAGATTTCCGCAACTTTGTGATTGTTAAAAAAGTGAAGGAAAGCGACGTTATTACATCATTTTATTTAAAACCTGAAGATGGCGGGAAAGTTTCTTCATTCATCCCAGGACAATATGTAACGATTCAAATAAATATTAAAGGTGAGACATATACACATAATCGTCAATATAGCTTGTCTGATGCTCCAGGAAAAGAATATTATCGTATTAGTGTAAAGAAAGAAAAAGGTGTAGATACACCAGATGGTAAAGTATCTAATTACTTACATGATCATGTAGGGGAAGGGGATGTCTTACCAGTAAGTGCACCAGCGGGAGATTTCGTATTAAATATGGAGTCAACATTACCTGTTGTACTAATTAGTGGTGGAGTAGGTATTACACCGATGATGAGTATGTTAAATACGTTAATTGAACAAGAATCCAAGCGTAATGTATGCTTTGTTCATGCAGCGATAAATAGTAATACACATGCGATGAAAGAGCATGTTGAGACAGTAGAAAAAGAGTATGAACAAGTTAAAGCATATACTTGCTATTCTTCACCGACAGAGCAAGATGTGGAAATGAAGAATTTTGATCAAGAAGGATTCATTGAACGTGAATGGTTACAAACTATTATTCCAACAACTGAAGCAGAATTTTATTTCTGCGGTCCAGTACCATTTATGAAACATATAAATGCAGCATTAATTGATTTGGGTGTTAAACAAGAGAACATTCATTATGAATTTTTCGGTCCCGCAGCAAGCTTACAATAGGTTAACGTTGCCAAGCGAAAAACGAGGTATTATTTTACCTCGTTTTTCGCTTGTTCTCTAAGTAAGCGATTTACTGTTTCGCGGCGTACACCTATGAGCTGACCAATTTCAGTTTGTGTTAATATTTCATAAATAGGGATGTCACCTAAATAAAAGGTGAACCACTCTTGTAAACGATGAAGGCGCTCTTTAGGAGAGACAGTTGTCAATTGATCGATACGCTGTTGCATCATTCTTAACTTCGATTGTAATTGTATAGCGATATTTTCATATGATGCAGGATTTGCCTGAAGTTTGTCGTACCATTCATTGCTAATTATAGGCTCGACTTCTGTTTTCATTAAAGCGATAGCTGTACCGTGATATTCCTTCGGTGAAATTAAAGAATGGTGAGGTATCGTTTCACCAGGAACGATAATATTAAATAAAAATGGTGTTCCGTCTTCTTCTAACCGAATCACTTTTAATAAACCTGTTTTTATAAAATATAATGGACCGTCCTCACCTTGACGGAATAATACATCTCCCTTATGTAGAATCAATGTTAGCCCCCCATTAAAACATTTCTATTTCTTATATTTTAGCGTATATGTATAAAGACAATATGCTTTTTAAACAGCAATTTCATTGACGAAATGTATGCTATTACAGTAGTATACTATTTAGTGTGTAATAGTACTAGCAATGAATACGCTGTAGGGGGTTTAGTATATTGTTAGATGCGATGAAGATGACGGATATGAGAATTCCGGCGAATGCTATCATTCATGTAGAAGAGATGAAAGGTGGAGTCGTTTTATCCGTTGAAATAGACGGCCAAATTATTTATACGATGGCTTATGATGAAGAAACAGATAGTTATGCTGAATTATATGATCGAAACGATAAGAGGGCGTGCCAAGTACATGAAGACTTTATGGGATGGTCACTTCTTCACTAAAAAGATGTCAATATGACATCTTTTTTTATTGAATCGATAGATTATACAAAGAAATGAAATATAAGGATAAAATTTGTAATAAATGATTTTGCATTGTTAGCGCTTTGTAACTGTAAGATAACTGTTTTTTCGCTATCATAAAGATAACAGTCATAGCTATAGGAGTGGTCAACTTGAAGAAATTACATATTTCAAATTTTATGCTATTAAGTGTTTGTTTAGTTTTATTTGTTCTCCTAGGAGCCTTTTTATATTCATGTGTATAAGAAAAAACGCATTCTAGAAAGAACGCGTTATAAAAATGAAGTAATGATTAATCTAGTTCCAAGAATAATTAATGTGATACGTAATAAATTAATTATTGCATTACCGCTTAATTTTGTGTTAATATAAGCCCCGATTTTTCCGCCAATCCATGCACCAGGAATAAGAATTAATGCATAAGCCCAGCTGACATTTCCTAGAGAGATGTGAGTTAAAGAACTTACAATTGCTGAGAGAAATACGATAAACATTGAAGTTGCTACAGCAATGTGTGCTGGGAACGCAAAAAGGAGCATCATCGCTGGCACAAGTAAGGCACCACCACCGATTCCAAATAATCCGGATATAAATCCAACTATAAAGGCAATAAAGATAGCGAGAAATGGTGGGAATTGATAGTCTACAGTATTTCCTTTGTTATCTGTAAAAGATCGCTTAATTACAGTCATATTTGATAGGGAAAGAGGTTTCAATTTGTCTCGTAGTATAAGAAGAATGGAGACGAATATAAGAAAAATCCCAAAGTATAAAGAAAATGTATCTTGGTTTAAAAATTTGTTTGCCCATGATCCGATAATACCACCAGGGCCACTCCCGATAAATAAAATAAGTCCACTTTTATAATCTACCCGTTTATGTTTCATATAAGTAAGGGTAGAAGCCAGCCCTGTAAAAACGACTGTTACCATAGAAGTTCCTACTGCGAGTTGTGGTGATAAACTGTGTAATCCAATTAATAACGGAACGATAATAATTCCGCCTCCAAGTCCGACTAGGCTCCCGACTGTCCCGGCGATTAATCCGATGAAAAGTAACATGATGTATTCCAAAATTGCCAACTCCTCTATATAACTTATCCATCAATCATTATACACGCTTTTTAATAAGAAATAGGCTTGTTCACAAAAAAGTCGTCTTCCTAGAAAAATAAGGAAGACGACTTTTGATTAAAAGATTAAGTGTAATAAGTAGTAAAATAATGCAGCTAAAGAAGCTGAAATAGGAAGTGTAATAACCCATGTAATTAACATGCGTTTTGCAGTTCCCCATTTTACACCTTTCACGCGATGTGAAGCACCAACTCCTAAAATAGAAGAAGAGATAACGTGCGTCGTACTAACCGGTAAGTGAATAAATGTTGCGCCGAAAATAACAAGTGATGATGATAAATCGGCAGCTACACCATTTACAGGACGAATTTTCATAATTTGTCCACCGACAGTTTTAATAATTTTCCAACCACCGACAGAAGTACCAAGACCCATTGCGATTGCACAAGATAATTGTACCCAGAAAGGGATATCGCCAGAAGTATGATAGTTATTGGCCATAAGAGCCATCGTAATGATTCCCATTGCTTTTTGTGCATCATTCGTACCGTGCGTATAAGCTTGCAATGCAGCGGTGAAAATCTGGAATATACGGAAGTTCTTGTTCGTTTTCGTTAAGTTAAAGTTTTTAAATACCACTTTAAAAATACTATATACGATGTAACCAATAACAAAAGCGATGATCGGTGAAATGATTAAAGCTTCAAGAATTTTTATAAACCCTTTATAGTTTAATGAGCTAATACCAGCAGCAGCAATTGCTGCACCAGCGATTGCGCCAATGATTGCATGCGAAGAACTACTTGGAATGCCATAGTACCAAGTGATCAAATTCCAGACTATTGCCGCAAGCAAAGCAGCTAAAATTACAAGAGAACCATTTTGCAAAGCAAACGGGTCAACAATATCTTTTGTAATCGTTTTTGCTACACCTGTAAATGTCATCGCACCTAAAAAGTTCATAATAGCTGCCATAACAATTGCATGTCTAGGCTTTAGAGCTTTCGTTGAAACAGCCGTTGCAATAGCGTTTGCTGTATCGTGAAATCCATTGATAAAGTCAAAAGCTAAAGCGCAAATGACTACTAAAACGGTCAGTATCAAGAGTGTATCCATGATCAAACTCCTTACGCGTTCTTCATAATGATTGTTTCTAATACGTTTGCAACGCTTTGACAGCTATCAGCTACTTCTTCAAGCTCTTCGTAAATCTCTTTAAATTGAATAATCTTAATCGGATCTTTCTCACGAGAGAATAAGTGCTTAATCGCATGACGGCGAATATCATCACATTGTGACTCGTAATCCTTAATCTTGATCGCATTTGTACGAATATCGACTAATTTCTTTTTAGAAAGTAGTTCAACAGAATTTGCAATCTCAATCGCACATTGATTAATTGCTTCAACGAATTTAATCATGTATTCATCAGCTTCTGTAATAGAATACATTTCGAATAGACCAGCACTGTGATCTAATCCGTCTAATACATCATCCATACTCATTGCAAGTTGTAGGATGTCTTCACGTTCAATAGGAGTAATAAACGCTTTGTTTAGCTCCATAATGATTTCGTGAATGAATGAGTCACCTTTTGACTCATACTCTTTCATGCGCATAGAAAACTCTTTTAAATCGCTAGCATTTTTAATTTTATACTCCACGAAAAACTGCGCGCCTTCTTTTAAATTTTCGGAAACGTTCATAAGCATTTCAGAAAATTTATCTTTTTTTGATTTAAAGACCATTATTGTTACCCCCACAAAAGTAATATATGTAAAATATATTGGCTAATCAATTCTAACAAAAAACTGTCGTTTTTTAAAACATTTTATCGAAAAGTTTACAAAAACTTAACAAAACTCTCATTGTTGTATTAATAATATTAATACTCAACAATGAATATCTTACTTGTAGAATGTCCTTTTCTTGCAAAAAGTATGAATGTGAAAGAAAAGCTTTACACTATAGGAACGACTACGTTATTATAATAAATTTAAAAGGAGGTATATTCTTCCTTTTAAAAAAAGAGTGTAAACAAATGAAGGAAGTGAACCAATGAAATTGAAGAACACTCACTTTAAAAAAACGCTTGAGTGGTTCAATAAGAGGAAGAAACTACGCAATTCATTAATTGTATTGGGAAGTTTACTTGCTACTCTATTTATTGTTGTAAATATAATAATTTCCATTCAAGATATATCTGAATTAAAACAAGCTGTTCCACAACCGACTTTAATTTATGATGCAAATAATGAAGTTGCGACTAAATTAGCTTCTTCTAAAACAGAAGGGGTCAAAAGGAAAGATATTCCTGATATTATGGTTCAAGCAATTGTTGCAGTAGAAGATAAGGAATTTTTTAGTCATCATGGTATTTACTATAGTGGAATTATAAGTGCTGTATTTAAGAACATTACAGCCGGTGAAGTTGTGGCAGGTGGTAGTACAATTACACAACAACTTGCGAAAAATGTATTTTTAACGCAAGACCGTACATTCTCGCGTAAAATAAAGGAATACTTTCTAACGAAAAAAATAGAACGTACTTATACGAAAGATGAAATTGTTGAAATGTATATGAATCAAATTTATTTTGGTGAAGGTGCTTGGGGGATAAAAAGAGCAGCTAAATCTTATTTTGATAAAGAAGTAAAAGACTTAACGATTTCAGAAGCTGCAACGATTGCAGGATTAATTAAAGCGCCATCTGCGTATTCGCCGTATAAAAACTTTAATAAATCAATTGAAAGACGTAATGTCGTATTAGGTTTAATGAAGGAGCAAGGATATATTTCTGAAGAACAATATAATCAGGAGAAAGAATCAGGTCTTGTATTACGACGTGGTGTTGACGATAAATATAAGGGAAAATATTCTCAATACGTAGATTATATTGTTAGAGAAGCGATGGACAAGTATGAATTAACACAAAATGAAATTTTAGCAGGTGGCTATCGTATTTATACGGAACTTGACTCGAAAAAACAACAAGCGGTTGAAGATGTTGTGAATAATGATAGTTATTTTAAAGATAGTGGCTCAGATCAGCTTATGCAAACGGGAGTGGTCCTTATGAATCCAAAAACTGGCGGTGTTCCGGCTTTAGTTGGAGGCAGAGGTCCTTATCAATTTTTACAGTTTAATCATGCAACACAATTAAAAAGACAGCCAGGTTCAACGTTAAAGCCTCTTGCAGTGTATGTACCAGCGTTAGAACAAGGATATGAAGTATACGATGTCTTAAAAGATGAACCGTTTAATATTAAAGAATATGCACCACAAAATAGTGATCATACGTTCCATGGTAATGTGACGATGTATGAAGCGGTGGCAAAGTCATATAATGTTTCAGCAGTTTGGCTATTAGAGAAAATTGGATTAGATAAAGGATTGAAATCTTTAGAGCGGTTTGGTATTCCATTAGAGCCTGAAGACCATACGTATCCGATTGCTTTAGGAGGTATGCATGTAGGGACTTCACCATTTGTAATGGCTCAAGCGTATAGCGCACTTGCAAATGATGGTGTCCAAGTAGAAGCTCATGCCATTAG
Source organism: Bacillus sp. AR13-1 (assembly GCF_008042285.1). NCBI lineage: Bacteria > Bacillati > Bacillota > Bacilli > Caryophanales > Bacillaceae > Bacillus > Bacillus sp. AR13-1. The sequence continues at coordinate 39,797 of NZ_QNUA01000018.1, read as the reverse complement.
AGAAATCCAAAATGCTGAAGGGAAAACAATTGGAAAATGGTATAAGAAAGAAACTCGTGTGACGAACGAGAAAGTTGCCCAAAAGATGACATACTTATTAAAAGGTGTTATTGAAAGGGGAACAGGTGAAAAAGCGAAAGTTAATAATATCGATACCGCAGGCAAGACAGGGACTACCCAGCTTGTAAATGGACCAAGCACTGGTGCGAAGGATTCGTGGTTTGTTGGATACACACCGGATTTAGTAGGTGCGATTTGGGTAGGGTATGATAAAACGGATAGTGAGCATTATGTGCCAGGAGGCAGCCAAATTACAACGACAATGTTCCGGGATATTATGAAGAAAGCGAATGGAAATCCAACTCAAAAGGCATTTCAGTTATCGCTAATACCTGAGGCGGATTATACAAAACAATTAAAAACGATTGAGGAAGAAAAACGAAGGAAAGAAGAAGAGAAAAAACGAAAAGAAGAGGAACAACAAAGAAAAGAACAGCAAAATGAATGGATAGATAAAGTGAAAGAGTGGATTCCATTTTGGTAAAAAAAGAGGCGAATAACGAGTTCGCCTCTTTTTTATGAGAAATGAGCGGTTTTATCTCGGTTCAAAATGTGGCAACAGAAAAGAAGTTAGGTGAGAATCGAGCTGCCTATAAAAATTTGATGGGTTTAACTTAATAATCCGTGGGGATGGGAAAAGCGCCACGGATTAAAGCTTCAGTTTATTTATTTAGCGTAACATTGGTCCTACCGAAGGATTGAGAATCATACGTGACGGTTATTATTCCTTTACTAATAGGTTCATATGGCAATTCCTCTTCGAAATTTCCAGTATTTTCATTATGGATAGAGAGTGTTATTTCATCAACGTCTTTATTTTTATATTGATCTTTAATCGTTTCAGCGATTTGAAGTAGGTTTTCATAACTAGAAGCTTCTGTAATAAGCATTCCTTTTATAACTTTTTTTTCATTTTGTGTGGAAGAGGAATACGGGATGTTGTTTTGTTTTGTATACAGAAGTTCGTATGGAATTGTTTTTCTTTCTGCTTTTGAAACATTTGAATAGTTTAGAGTTAAAAGAAACCCTATACATAAAATTATGCATACCATAAGAACAAACCAAAAACGTGTCAGTGATATAATTCGCATTGTCATCCCTCTTTCATGTCTTTGTCTTCACTATTCATCATACAAAAAGAGGATTAAGCTAGAGTAAATTTGAAGTAAAGAAACGTAAAGAAGGAGCACTTATCCTCCAAAATAAGTGCTCCTTTTTATTAAAAGGAAGATTTAACATACAATCAAAATAATACAAATTACTATAAATCAAACATTCTTGGTCGTGCAAAAGCTGTTAAAGTAACAATTGTGGAGAAAGAAACCGCACTACCGATAACGTTAGTTGAAAAATTACGAGTAGGTGGTTGACCGTTGAATGAAATACCGAATCCAAATGGTGAAGAACCCGGGAAGGTTGTAGATGCTGAGAAACTAATATCGTATACTCCTGTTTCTAAAATAGTTAAAGTATCTGAAGTGTCATTAAAAATGAGATTATTTAGTTCGAAAACTTGATTAAATTGGATATTCGTTCCAGGTGATATAGTTTGTGGATTAGAATTTCCTATTGCTGCTATAGTTACAGGGAGTGGTGTGCCCGACGGTCCAGTAGCGCCAGTAGCACCAGCCGGACCTAATGATTAATTCGTTCATAGTTCGCTTTAGGTAAAATTGGAATAGAAATAGTGAAAGTTGTACCGTTTTGATTACTAGACATTTTTAATGTACCGTTATGATTTTGAATAATTTTCTTCGTTACTGACAAGCCCAGTCCTGTTCCTGAATCTTTTGTTGAGAAGAATGGATCAAAGATATATTCTTGAATAGCTGGAGGAACCCCAGTTCCGTTATCTGTGAAAGTAATCCGAACAAAGTTATCTAGGCGATAACTAGAGATTTGAATGGAAAGAGGTCTTTCGCCTCGAGCATCGATAGCATTTTGAAATAAATTTAAAAAAACTTGCACAAGTTCATGACGATCGATATTGACAAGTACACCATCTAATTCCGTAGAAAATTCATAGTCAATAGAAATGTTGTGTAAAAAAACTTCACTAGCAAGTAGTTGTTGAATATATTCGCGTAAAAACGTATTGATGGGAAAAGGTTCTCTAGTAAATTCACGCGTTTTTGAAATGGCTAAAAATTTTGTGATAATACTATTTGCACGATCTAGTTCAGGAATGAGTAGACTTTTAAACAATTCTTTATTGGATGGAGAAACGTTATCTTGTAGAAATTGCAAGTATCCACGTACCGTTGTAAGGGGATTTCGTACTTCATGAGCAATCCCAGCTGCGATTCGTCCTGCTAATGAAAATTTTTCTGCATCACGTTCTGTGTTTAAATAATGGAAGACACTAATAACTCTAAAAATCTCTCCGTTATAATCCCGAATAATTCGATTGTTTAAAATACCATAGTTTTTGTCTAACACTTCTTCATTATATATTTCTGTTCCTGTTCTTAATGTTTCAATCGCTTTAATTTGTTCTTCTGGCAAGTTTAGTAATTGTTGAATTGGCTTTCCAATTATATCATTTCGTACTACACCAAAATCATCTGCTGCAGCTTGATTACATAAAGTTATATTTCCTTTACTATCAACAAAGGTGACATGATGTGAAAAAGCATCAAAAATATGAACAAAGTATGTTTCAAGTTGTTCAAATAAAAATAATGAATCGCAAGTAAGTTGAAAATCAGCCTTTTTATTCTCTTTTTGTATGTTTTGAATGGAATGAGTCGTTCTCGTTTTCTTTATTTGTAAACCAATATGTGGATTCTTGTATGTGAAATGATGTGGTAATTGATTCACAAGCTCTTCATATAACCGCACTTTATTTTCTAGTTCTTCTATTCGTTTTTCATGAGATACAATATCATCGTTTGGAAGCATAAATAAATAACCCCTCAATTTAAAAATTCTTCCATTTAGTATATCATATTTTTATACGGATACTCTTAAAGAAGGGGCTACTTAATGAAATTGATTAGCTGAAATGTCCGGGAAGTGAGTAGAATGGATAGAAGGTGAAGTTAAAAAGGGAGGGATATATTTGCTTTTCATTGGAGTGACAGGGTGGGGAGATCATGATTCTTTATATATAAATCCCTATGAAAATAGAAATAAATTGCGAACTTATAGTGAACATTTTCCCATTGTGGAAGTAGATAGTTCATTTTATGCGATACAACCTGCGCGGAATTATACAAAATGGGCGATGGAAACGCCGAAAGATTTTTCTTTTATAGTAAAAGCCTATCAAGGAATGACAGGACATATGAAAGGGGAAATCCCTTTTTCTACGTTCGATGAGATGTTTGATGTGTATAAACAATCCATTCTTCCTTTAATAGAAGCAAATAAATTAAAAATGATTTTATTTCAATATCCACCATGGTTTGATTGTAAAGTGAAAAATGTAGATTTACTTCGATACACGAAAGAAAAAATGGAAGATTTACCATGTGCAATAGAATTTCGAAATCAAACATGGTTTTATCCAGAAATGAGAGATAAGACGTTACAGTTTTTAGAAAAAGAAAACTGGATTCATACAATTTGCGATGAGCCTCAGGCTGGAATAGGATCAGTACCGCTTATATTAGAGGCAACAAACTCGGACATGGCGTTAATACGTTTTCATGGCCGAAATGTTCATGGTTGGCTGGATAAAGGAGAAAATTGGAGAGCGGTTCGCTGTTTGTATCGTTATAATAGTAAAGAATTGGCGGAATGGGTAGAACGATTAGAGCGATTGAAAAAGAAGACGAAGGATATATTTGTATTGTTTAATAATAATTCGGGCGGAGATGCAGCGGATAATGCGAAACAGCTTATGAAAATGATGAACATTACATATGGTGAGCCGAAGCCTGAGCAATTAAATTTGTTTGAATGATGATAAACAAGAAAGGCACTGTACAAACAGGGGGAATGTACAGTGCCTTTCTATATGAAAAAGAGGGGTAACAATGTTACTGAGCGTTTGGTTGATTCATCAATTGTTGGCTTCATAATAAATGATAATGGTTATCATTATCATTGTCAATGGTTTTTCGGAAAATAAGTAAAAAACTTTTTATCCCGCTATTTGCGGCAGTAAAACTCCTACCTCAAAATTCGGCTGGAGCAAAGAAGTTAGGTGGGAGCCCTGCTGCCCGTAAACGCCCGATTGGTGAAGGCTAATAATCAGTGGGGGATGAACAAAACCCCCACTGATTAAAGTTTCACTTTATATTTTAAATAGTAATAAAAAAAGAACAGCAATTACTGCTGTTCTTTTCCATTGATGATTTGTTGTAAATCAAAAGGAGTTATCGCTTGGATAAATTCCTTTGAGATAAGTGTTTGAACGAGAGTGCTTTCAGAAATTGTAGCACCTGTTTTCTTTTCATAAGATTTCTTTAATAAATCAAGTTTTTCAGCCGTTTCTTTCGGTAATTCAATTGTTAATGTGTTCATAATTTCTCCCCCTTACTATTAGAGTACCACTACAGTATAGGAGAGACAAGAAAAGAGAATATGAAACATAAAAAAGGTTACCAAATTTACAAATGGTAACCTTTTTATGTATAAGAGTTATTAAGCAATACCGATATACTTTAAAGTTTTGGATGGAGTACTGTGATCAAAGAAGTGTTGTAAAAATGCAATATCAACACCTGATTTGTATGCACAATAGCCCCAAGTTTTTCGAAGTGTATGTGAGCTAATCCCTTCTAATCCAACTTCTTTTGCAGCTTTGTTTAAAATGTACCATGCATGTTGTCTCGTAATAGACTTTGTTCCTTTTTGAGACTTTAATAATGGTTCATTACGTTTCCAAGTTTTACGTTCTTTCATGTAGTCTTCGATTGCGTGCTGTAAGTCTTCATTTACAGCAAACCATTTATGTTTCTTTACTTTTTCATTGTAAAATAAAATGGAATGGCGAACATTTTCGTCTTCATCGATTACATCACTAACTTTTAATTGTAAGATTTCACTTACTTTTAAGCCAGAATTTACAGCTAATACGAATAATAAGCCATCACGTTTCGAAGATTGTAAAAGTATATTTTTGATAGTTTCTAATTGTTTTTCGTTTTGAATAGGTTGTCCTGCTTGTTTCATTTTACGCACTCTCCTCTTTTATATGTGTAAAGGAAAGGATTAACTTGTTTCTTACTATAAAGGGAGAGTGTGAATTTCATGTGAACTCCTAGTGAAATTAAGACAAATTATTTGACTTCTTTCACTTTTTGTAAATTAAAATAAAATACAACGCTATTAGTGGTATTATACACACCGTACTCGGCGTGATGGAGATCTAAAATGTTTTTTACAATGGATAACCCAAGACCAGTACCTCCAGTATGACGGCTACGAGAAGCGTCTAAACGGTAGAAGCGATCCCAAATTTTTTCAAGACTTTCTTCTGGAATAGGATTGCCTGTGTTTTCAATTTCGATTTTCATTGTATCTTCCGTTTCTACAACAGAGACGTGTATTTTTTCACCATCTGGAGTATATCGAATTGCATTGCTAAGCAAGTTCACAACTACTTGCTCAATACGACTACGATTTGCTTTAACAAATAGAGAAGAGTCCACATGGATGTCCACTTGTAAATGTTTTTCTTCCATGCTAAATAATAATTTTGTATAGACTTGTTGAATTAATTCACCGATTGAGAATGTCGACATTTCTAGTTTGTACGTACCAGATTCAAGTTTTGCTAATTCTAACATTTCAACAATAAGCCTGTTCATATTTTCTGTTTCTTCTAAAATAACATTTGTATAATATGTCGTATCTTTACTTACGCCATCTTGAATACCTTCAGCGAAGCTACGAATAACACTAAGTGGTGTTTTTAATTCATGAGATACACCAGAAATGAATTCTTTTCTCGTTTTTTCCAATTGACGTTCGCGTTCAATATCTTGTTGTAATTTTGTATTGGCAACATTTAATCGGTCGATTCGATCTTTTAAATTTACAGAGAGTGTATTAATACCACTTGATAACCCGCCAATTTCATCGTCTGCTGTAACAGGTAACTTTTCGCTAAAATCAAAGTTGGCCATTTTTTTTGTAACGCGATTTATCTTAATTAATGGTTTAACAATGATTTTTGAGTAGTAGAAGGATAACAAAATAATAACGAGAAACACGATAATTAAGGCATAGACATAATAATCTTTTAAAACGAGCATCGCTTCATTAACAGGTTGTAAAGATGCTATAGCAAAAGCGTACTCCTTAATTTCTCCGTTTTCCATAATAGGCTTTACAAAGATACTATTTTTTATATTCTCTCCGCCATCTACTATATAAGTGTTTAATTGCTGCGAGTTAGCAGTGCCATTTCTAATAATCTCTGCAAAATATTGAACGGCTTGTAATGTTTCAAAATCATTTGCAAGACGAACCTCGGCTTTTGATGGAAGCTGTAACTTAGATACAATACCAGTAAAATCAATTTGAATCGCAGTTTTGTATCGGTTTGTAAGTCTATTTTTAGAAGGGTTGCCATTAATGGATTGAAAATCTGAATTGATACGTTCGTTTTGCCATCGATTATAATTTGTTGTCAATTCTAGTGGTGTTATTGTGTTCCCTTGTACCAAACCGACGACGTTTATCATGCCATCTTTTTTCAATCCTAAGTTTTCGAATTTCTTATATTCGTCGGGCGTTAAAAGATTATTGAGCGGAATGGAATATGTTTCATTATTTTTAGGATTAATTACATCAATGTAGTAATTGTTGTCACTTTTAATAATGCCGTCAGAAGTTAAAAATTGCATTTCAGCATTTGTTTTATCATGAAATTCTTGTTTTAATTTTCTAGTTTCCTCAAAGTCCTGGGTGCTTTTTTCGTAATTATCTACGAATTTTTCAAACGCCGTTTGAACGGTTTTTACTTTCTTATTAATATAGAACTTCTCTAAAAATAGAGATTGTCCAAGGAAAAAAAGGAGAAATATGATTGTAAATAAAGTTGATGTTAATAAAAATAGTTTAAAGACGATGCTTCTGTTCTTCACTGTTTCACCTCGTATGAAAAATACTGTAATACAAATGATTTCTTAATTATAACAAAGGTTACAAAAAAGTAGAGGGGATAAATCTGTCTCTCTCTAAAGTAGTTTTTTATAGAAAGTCACATAAAGAGAAGGTGCAGTGACTATAGAAGTATTTTAGCATAAAAAAGAACTCGCCAGACGTATGACGAGTTCTTTAGTGTACTATTGCTGAATTGCTGCATCTAAAGCGATTTCAATCATTTCGTTAAATGTAGTTTGACGCTCTTCAGATGTAGTTTCTTCACCAGTGAAGATATGGTCGCTTACTGTTAATACAGATAATGCATTTACACCATATTTAGCTGCTAATGTGTAAAGAGCAGTCGTCTCCATCTCTACTGCTAATACACCGTAATCTGCAAGTTTTTTAACCATGTCCATGCTCTCACGATAAAATACATCTGCTGTTAATACGTTACCAACACGAACGTGTAATCCTTTTTCTGTTCCAGCATCGTAGGCTTTCTTTAAAAGATCAAAGTTTGCAGCAGGAGCAAAATCAAAACCAGGGAATGTTAAGCGGTTCATATTAGAGTCTGTACAAGCCGTCATCGCAATAATAACGTCACGTACCTTAACATCTTTTTGAATTGCACCACATGTTCCAACACGAATTAAATTTTTCACTCCGTAGCTTTGAATTAATTCGTTTACATAAATAGAAATAGAAGGAACACCCATACCTGTACCTTGAACAGATACACGCTTTCCTTTATAAGTTCCAGTGAAACCTAACATGCCACGTACGTTGTTATAGCAAGTAACGTCCTCTAAAAATGTTTCAGCAATATATTTTGCACGTAATGGATCACCAGGTAATAGAATAGATTCAGCGATTTCGCCTTGCTTTGCTTCGATATGTACACTCATGAAAAGTCCTCCTTATTATGTATTGATAGAAATCAATATCATTTGCATTATACACTACGAATCCTGTCAATCAAAACCTTTTTAATATTTGTAATGTATACAAAATAGGAGGATTTCATGAATCATCACCTAGAATATATATTTAAGAAGTTTTGCATGGATAGAGACAATAAAAATGGTAGGTGATATTTTGAAAAATCTTGTCATTGGGCTTATTGCACTAGTACTTATTGTGGCAGGAGGATTTTACATAAAAAAATATCAAGAAACTGTAGAAACGACCGGAGATGTTCAAGAAGTGAAATGGGATGTGAAAAATAAAAAGGGAAATGAAAAAGCCGATATTTCGTTTCAATTGCTAAATAAAATGAATAATGAAGTTCGTGGTGTGAACGATCAAATTCGAGCAGTGATAGTGGATGGGAATCTGAAAAACATACAACAAACGAAGCCTATATTTGCTGGAAATGGATCGTATAAGCTATCTTCAGATGTAGTGAAAGGTGAAGAGTACACGATATTTTTGTATGAAGATGAAAACAAGTCTGTGGAATCATTTGCTAAGAAAGATTTTGGTGAAGAAAAAAAGGAGAAAAACAAGGACAAAAACAAGGACAAGAATAAAAAGAAACTACCTGTCGATACTGTACTTACAAAAAATATAGGAGAGCATCAAGTGTCTCTTTTATTTGGTGCATTACATCCGAATGAGGCAGTGACATTAACATTTCAGTTTCAAGCGAAAAAGGGAGAAAAGATGAAATTAAATTCAGGAAGAGGAGAGGTCGATTCTCTATATATCGTTGATGAAACGAGGGAACATTTTTTATATGCTATTCCTGTTGATACGGATGAACAATTACAATATCGTATTACCTTTCCAGAAGAAGGGACATACAAAATATGGGGGGATTTCTATATAAATGGTAAGAAGTATGCAAAGGAGTTTAGTATACAAGTGCAAAAACGAAAAAACAGCTAAGTACTTAGCTGTTTTTTCGTTTTCCTATTAATTTTGTTACAGAGAGCATTGTAATTGGTAAAGAATGATTCTTTCGAAATGCTAAATATTTTCCACTCCATGCAGGTTTGTATTTTTCTTTAAAATGTCGTAAACCGCTGAAGCTATATGTGTAACGAACGTTATTAAATATTGCAGCGGCAACTCGTTCAGACCAGAACGATTGCGTTGATAAACCGACATTTGAGAGTGGTGCCATACCAATATTAAAGGAATGGTATTCATTTTCTTTTGCCCAGTGGAATAGGTGGATAAAAATTGCATCCATAATACCGCTAGGGGCATCTGGATAATAACGCATTAAATCAACAGATAATATGCCACTTTGATATACTGGCATAAAGGTTGTGAATGCAATAATTTTTCCTTCTGCATCAGATAATGTAGCGATAGGGGCACGACTAATATACTCACGATCGAAGTACCCAAGTGAAAATCCTTTCTCTTTTTTTCCGCCGAGCCAAGCATCAGACACTTTCTTTAATTCCTCGTATAATTCGTCTGAGAATGGTGGCTCATGAATAGAGAATGTATAACTTTCTCGTTCAAAACGGTTGAAAGTAGCTCGCATACCAGCACGTTTTTTTCCTGTTATTGTAAACGTATTTAAATCAACGACAGCTTCTTCACCCAGTTTAAAGAAGTTGTAGCCAAAATCGTGGTATAAGCTCATCCATTTGCTTTCAATTTGATAGAATACGCAAATATACCCAAATCGATCAGCTTCAGTTAAAAATTCTTGCAACACAGTGCGGTAGGAGGATGGATCACCAATTGGATCACCTAGTACAACAAGACGTTTTCCAGTAATTGAAAAGAGAAGAAGTGCTTTTCCGTCACTACTGAAGAAGAACTGTTTATCTCCTAAAAAACCTAAATGACTAAGTACATTCCCGCCATGTTCATCTAAGAAGTTTTCTAACCTTTTATCATTAGCTGGTTGCCCGGGAAATTGACTACGGTAACGATTGGCAATTAGTGAGCCGATAAGTAAAAAAGTAGGAACGAAAAAGGCTGCTGCTAATGCACTTCGTTTAACTTGTGTAATATTTCGAACGACAAAATCAGGTTGGAACGCTTCTTTTGCACCCGCAAATAAAATACCTAAGTTTTTATATAAATATAACGTAAGTAATAAGAAGATAAATACTTTTACGATATCAGAAAGAGAGACTTCCATTTTTTCGCGTGCAAATCTTTTACGAAGCATATACAGCACAGCAAGTACGATTAATAAAATAAAGGTTTCTTCAATATCAATTCCTTTTAGGGTATTAAAGATTGCTGCTCCAATTAAAGAAACAATCGTCATATAGTAAGAACGCTTTGTTCCATAATATATGCCTCGCGAAAGAATCAGGAGGAGAATACCGAATGTTAATGATAAGCTAAAAGAAAATTGAATAAGGTGCTTTGGAGCTAAAATATGTAAGGCGTGAGCTCGATTTATACTAGTCGGTAAAATTGTTGATAGAATAACCATTAAGCCAGCGAATACTGTTAAAGCGGCGGATGCCCATGAACCTAATTTCCCTAAAAAATCACGTTGTAAAGTCCAAATTACACCAGTTGTTTCTAACGCAGGTGCAATAAATGGTTTATCTTCAATTTTTTTTATGGCAGCTCCTGTCATTTCAAAGGCTGCAAAAATGAGACCTAGGCAGAATGGTAAGATGTAATAGACAAGTCGGTATAATAACATAGCAGGTAGTAATACGCCTGTATCAACGCCGTATTGTCCTAGTCCAGTTAAGAAAACAAGGTCAAATGAACCAAGGCCACCAGGAACAAGACTTACGACACCAGCTAAAGCAGCAATTACGTAAACACCTAAAAATTTTTGAAATTCGATATCAATTCCAAACAATATTAAAATGACGTACATAACGATACCGGCAGATACCCACTCGACTAATGAAACTAATGAATATAAAACAGTTGGATTTTTCTCTTCTTCTTCCTCTTGTCCGTCTAGCTGTTTTGTTTTTCTATTTTTAATTTTAGAAAACCCAATATATATAGGAACGAAAAGAGCAAAGAAGATAAGAACAGGCCATAACCACGGTTTTTCGTGCAGAATAAAACTAGTGTCTAATATTCCAATAAGGCCGAGGAATGACAGAATGGCTAATCCGTTAATAAAAGCGGTTGTCATCCAAGCAATACTTTTAATAAGTTTTCCATTATCTTTTATATGCGGACGATATAGCATTGTACGTACACCGGCACCAACAAGACCACCAAAACCGATAAATCCATTTAAAGTGTTGGCAATCCATGAGATGCGGAAGATCTTTTGTACAGGTATATCTGCTTTTAAGTAACGAAGCATAACAAAGTCATAAAAGAACATTGTTGAAACGGCAAATGCACCGAGTGTAATCGCTAAAAATACCCCACCAGTTGGAATGTTTTTAATTGTTTCAATTGCTTCTAAAAAAGAAATGCCTGCTAATTCTTTTTTAGCTTGAAAGAAAACAATTGTTAAGACAACAAATGGGAAGATTATTTTCCCGATTTGTAAGAAACGTTTCCATGAAAACGACATAAATACAACTCTCCTTGTGTAAGAAAACTGAGACAATAATATTATTATGACAAACTTCAAGAAAAATAAAAAGGTAAATTCCTGTATAGGGAAGCTATTTTTTATATAGGTTATATTTAAAAGAATATTTCGTTTATTAGAAAATTGAGTTAAGATAAGGTGAAAGAAGGAAGAGAGGGGAAGTAGATGATTATAATAGGTTATGCAGGATATGAGTTAGAAAAAGCAAAACCGAATACATCAGAAGATTTTTTTAATAGATCTGAAGTGACATATATATTAAATAATCAAGAAAAAACCTTTTCTGTCTTATATGTTAGATATTTTGAAGAAATTTTACAAGAAATTACCCCTTTTGAAGGAAATCCAGTTTATAAAGTAGAAGAACAAGACGTATATTTACGAGATATTGTAGCGATCGCTTGTTTAGTGAAAGATAAAGAGCTACGCGCGCAGAAGCGCTTGTATCTCAATGAAGTAACAGACTTTCAACGATACTTTGATGAGGGAACAGTGGTGAAAGTACAAGAAATATTAGCTGAATTACATAAAAATAAAAGAGTAGAAATAGCGTAAAACGGCAAAGGAGAGAGAAGCCATGTCTAATTTGATGGTTGAAAATCAAACAGAACAAGTTTCTATATTTTTAGAAGATGTAATTTCCTTGATAACTAATTATGTAAATTATCATACGTTACCTTCTTTATTGGAGGAGACACCAACAGGAAACGAGCAATATTATAAAGGTATATTAGCATCAATAAGAAGACTTCTTGTTTTTTGTGAAGAAGGACTTGATGCATGTTTTGTTTTGTTGAATAGCCAACCATTTCGAAAGACCGCAGCTGAAACAGTTTTATATAAGATTTACCATCAAGTAATTGCAGAGTTTTTTTCGCCAAAGAATGATCATTGGTATGAAAATAGTCGTTCTGCTTATACAGGGAAAAATTCTATTGTTTTTCAGCAAACCCCCCCTGGGTCTATAGAACGAATGATGAAGGATTTAGAAGGGAAATTTCAATTGATGCGTGAAGAACTAGAATATTATGAGACAGATTACCAAACAAAAATGTTGCACAAATATTAATTAAGGAAAAGAAGCTAAGGACACTTAGCTTCTTTTCCTTTTGTACAGTTATATAAGGGATTTTCATTGAATATATTTAAGTGGATAGCAATAAGGAGGTGTGACATGAGTCAGCAAGGTGTATTTACAGATTACTTTCATGAAGTAGAAAGCTGGTGTGAAAGTGTTCTTCAAGTATTAGATAGCCGTGCAATGGAAGTGTATGATGTCCATATGCTTGCTTATAAAATTCAAACGTTATTAGAGCGTATGAAAGAGCATGAATACGACACAGATGCCGAGTTTATGTATGAAATAAGTGAGGATGTAGAACATATTCAACACCATTTACAGGAAGTATTTATGCAAGAAGGAGAGGAATATGAACTATGTGAAAGAGGGGATAGCGAACGAGCTGTTCCGATTGGGGGGCATACCCTTCCGCCATTACCTTATCCATATAATGCGCTAGAACCGTACATTTCACGAGAAATTATGATGTTACACCATGATAAACACCATCGTAGTTACGTGGAAGGATTAAATAAAGCAGAGAAGATGATGGAAGAAGCGAGAAAAACAAATCAATTTGATTTAATTAAGCATTGGGAAAGAGAAGCGGCTTTTCATGGATCAGGTCATTACTTACACACGATATTTTGGAATAATATGAAAAAAGATGGGGGCGGGGGTCCACGAGGGGCATTATCACAAGAAATTGAGAAGGATTTTGGGAGTTACTTACGTTTCCAAAAACATTTTACAGAGGCGGCCTCGAAAGTTGAGGGGTCTGGATGGGCAATCCTTGTATGGGTGCCTCGGTCCGGAAGGTTAGAAATTTTGCAGAGTACACTTCATCAATTGTTTACACAATGGGATACGATACCGCTCCTTGTACTAGATGTATGGGAACATGCGTATTATTTACAATACCAAAATCGAAAAGATGAATATATTAAAAACTGGTGGAATGTTGTAAATTGGCCTGATGTAGAAAAAAGATTTGAAACTGCGAAACAAATTGAATGGACACCGTATTAGACGCATATCTCATGCGTCTTTTTTAGTGGAGGTGGAAGGAAGATTTCGTTCATATTTTAAAAGGCCAAGCATACACTTGTACAAAAAGTGCCAAAAGGACGTGGGGGGAAATATGAGACGAATTTGTATAATAATTACGCTAATTATAATGTACGCAAGCGTTATGCCAATTCCTGCATATGCAAAAATGAACGGTGGTGTCAGTGCTCGTAACGCAGTCTTAATGGAACAACAATCCGGTCGTGTGCTATATGGGAAATTAGAACATGAGCCACAAAAAATTGCTAGTATAACAAAAATTATGACAGCATTGTTAGCTGCTGAATCAGGAAAAATGAAAGAATTAGTATCGGTTAGTAATGAAGCGGTACGAGTAGAAGGATCGGCAATTTATTTAAAACCTGGACAAAAAGTTAAGTTAGAAGATTTAGTTTACGGATTAATGCTTAGATCTGGTAATGATGCAGCACAAGTAATTGCTGAAAATGTGGGAGGGAGTATAGAAGGATTTGTATATTTAATGAATGAAAAGGCGAAAGAAATCGGAATGAAAGATACGCATTTCTCAAACCCGCATGGCTTGGATGGGGATGGATCGCATTATTCGTCGGCTTATGACATGGCATTATTAACGAAATATGCAATGGGGAACGAGACCTTTAAGAAAATTTTTGGAACAAAAACGTATAAATCAGATTCTTGGGATTATCCGTGGAAAAATAAACATAAGCTTGTGACATCTTATTATGAATTTGCAACAGGGGGAAAGACAGGTTTTACGAAGAAAGCAGGACGGACGCTTGTCACAACAGCTTCAAAAGATGGACTAGATTTAATTGTCGTAACTTTGAGTGCTTCTAGTGACTGGGATGATCATATGAATTTGTTTGATAAAGGCTTTGAACGCTATAAGCAAGCGAAAGTTTTAGGACAAGGCGCACTCGCTGAAATAAATGAAAAGAAATATGCCAATCATGTTTATACGAAAAATAGTTTTTCTGTACCTTTAACTGAAGAGGAAAGAAAGAGCGTGTTATTGAAAGTTGAGCTCGATAAAAGTGCAAAACTTACGGATGGAGTAAAGATTGGGAAGACAGAAATTTATGTAGGGAACGAGAAAGTTGGAGAACGAAATTTGTTTTACAGTAAACGAAAGTTAGTAGCTACAACGGGAATGTATTGGAATAACGTAAAAGAAATATTCTCTTACATGATAGGTGTTGGGATAGATGGTTAATCTCGTATGGGCAGCGATGGCAGTTATAGGGATTGTGTATGCCATGATAAATGGAACGATGGAAGAAGTGACCAAAGCAGTGTTTGAAGGGTCAAAAGATGCTGTAACGATTTGTATTGGACTTATTAGTGTTTTAGTATTTTGGCTCGGTTTAATGAAAATTGCTGAGGAAGCTGGATTGTTAAAGAAGTTAGTATCACTTTTTATGCCGATAGTAAAAAGATTATTTCCAGAAATACCGAAGGATCACCCGTCAATGGGATTCATTTTATCAAATATGATGGCGAACTTTTTTGGGTTAGGTAATGCAGCAACACCTTTAGGTATTAAAGCAATGGAACAACTGAAAGAGTTAAATGGTGGAAAGGATTCAGCAAGTCGTTCTATGGTGACGTTTCTAGCATTAAATACTTCAGCGATTACATTAATTCCGACTACTGTCATTTCGATTCGAATGACTTATGAATCAGCAAACCCTACTGAAATCGTTGGCGTAACATTTATAGCACAAGTGTTATCGATGATTGGAGCGATTTGGATTGACCGCTATTTTTACCGGAGAAGGAGTAGAAAGGGGCGGAAAAAATGAGTATTGTAAATACAATTTCATTATGGGTAATTCCTTGTGTAATTGGTTTTATCCTTTTGTATGGCACGATAAAGAAAGTTCCAACGTACGAATCGTTCGTTGAGGGCGGAAAAGAAGGGATTCAAATTGCGGTTTCCATTTTGCCGTTTATGGTTGGAATGCTTGTATCTATTTCTATTTTCCGGGCATCAGGTGCTTTAGATGCGATGATATCGGTAATGAAGCCGATGTTAGACTTTATTCATGTACCAGCCGAAATCGTTCCACTTGCACTTATACGTCCGATTTCGGGATCTGCTGGTTTAAGTATTACGACCGACTTAATCGCTACATATGGGCCAGACTCGTTTATTGGTAGGTTAGCTTCAACGATGCAAGGTAGCACAGATACGACTTTTTATATATTAACAGTATACTTTGGGGCTGTCGGTATTAGAAAAATGGGAGATGCATTAAAGGTAGGACTTTTTGCAGATTTAATCGGAATTATTTGTTCAATTGTGTTTGTTTCCCTATTGTTTCGGTAATGCTATTCATTTTTTGCGCTATTTAGCTTATAATACGTATACGACCACTATTAACGTGTAGTTTAATAGTGGTTTTTTTATGCGGTGTTTTTGACAAAATGATGAACTTTTATCGTGGACAACATGAAAAAGTGTAAACAATAATAAAGGGTGAAAACGTGATATGCCTTTAGACGTTTATCATCATTGCTATGTTGTTAAAGATAGGCGAAGTAAATGGCATAAAGCTTAGGCGGTTGCCAAGTCTTTCTAATGTAAGGTAAGATAAATTTGAGGTGAAAAAAAGAAATGGAACGATTACAAAAAGTGATTGCGCAAGCAGGTATTGCATCGAGAAGAAAGGCTGAGGAATTAATTCAGCAAGGGAAAGTGAAAGTTAATGGGAAAATAGTGAAGGAGTTAGGAACAAAAGTAACTCCTCAAGATAAAGTGGAAGTAAATAACATCCCTCTTGAAAAAGAAGAACCTGTTTATTTTTTACTATATAAACCAACTGGTGTAATTTCAAGTGTATCAGATGATAAAGGAAGAAATGTTGTAACAGACTTTTTCCCTGAAATTAGACAACGTTTATTCCCAATCGGACGCTTAGATTATGATACGTCTGGCGTATTATTGATGACAAATGATGGTGAATTTGCAAATGTATTAATGCATCCGAGATATAAAGTTGAAAAAACGTATGTTGCGAAAATTAAAGGGCCATTAACAGGTGAGAAAATTCGCATGTTAGAACGAGGTGTTGCATTAGAAGATGGGAAAACAGCACCAGCACAAGCGAAAATTATTTCTTGGGACAAGCGTAAAGAGATGGCAATTGTACAATTAACGATTCATGAAGGACGTAACCGTCAAGTACGCCGCATGTTTGAAGCGTTAGATTGTAAAGTAATGAAATTAAAACGTGAACGGTATGCCTTTTTAGAAGTGGGTAGCTTGCGTCCTGGCGATGCAAGAGAATTGACACCACATGAGGTGAAACAATTACGTGCATTGGCTTCTACAAAGCCTCGCTAATCTATATTGTGAAACTTTCACCAGTGGAATGCTCCGCTGGTGATTTATTAAAAAATACATATATTTATCACTCGTCGAAGAGAGGGGAGACAACATGAAAAAAAATCGCTTATTATTTCGTGTTATCATTTTGCTCATTTTAAGCGGTGCGGTAGGGTTTACGCTATATCAAGGATTTTTTACTGATAAAGAGAAAATGCAAATTGGAAAAGAAGCACCTAACTTTGTTGTAACTGATTTAGAAGGAAAGAATATTGAATTAAAAGATTTAAAGGGAAAAGGTGTATTTTTAAATTTTTGGGGAACTTGGTGTAAACCTTGTGAAAAAGAAATGCCTTATATGAATGAGTTATATCCGAAATATAAAGAAAAAGGCGTTGAAATTATTGCCTTAGATGCAGATGAAACGGATATCGCAGTGAAGAACTTTGTGAAACAATACGATTTGAAATTCCCAGTTGCAATTGATAAAGGGCAAAAGATCATAGGTACATATGGAGTGGGACCATTACCAACAACCTTTTTAATTGATAAAGAAGGCAAAGTAGTAGAGCAAATTATAGGTGAGCAAACGAAGGAACAATTGGAAGAGTACTTAAAGAAAATCACTCCATAATTAATAAAGCCTTTACATAAGAGGTGCTTACGTATAGCGCCTTCGCTTTAAAAATTCTGAGTATTGCGGTAACTATAAGCTGGAATATACAATAGTACATATAGATAAAAGGGCGGTGAGAGCTTTGAAAGAAATTAAGTGTGAATGTGGACATGTTAATCCGATAGGAACCATTTTTTGTGAAGCGTGTGGGAAACCATTTGAAAGTAATGAAAATATAAAATTATTGGATATGAGATATGAGGGGAGTGCTCGGAGATCTCTCACACATACAAAAACGATAGTCGATAAAATTTGGAGTTTTTTCTCTTCTGTAAAAGTAGGTGTATGGTTAATCGTAATAACTTTAGCTTCATCGGCAATAGGAACTATCTTTCCCCAAGAAATGTACATAACTCCAGGAATCGAACCAGCTGAATATTATAAGACCGAGTATGGATTTTTAGGACAATTATACTATCAATTAGGATTTAATAATTTATATGGATCATGGTGGTACATGATTTTAATTGCTTCCATTGGTATTTCACTTGTTATATGTAGTTTAGACCGTGTCATTCCTCTTTATAAAGCTTTAAAAAAACAAGGGGTGAAAAGACACCCAAGTTTTTTGAAAAGACAGAGAGTGCACGGGACTGGTACGCCGCATGAAGGTGACTTAGAACGAGTTCAAATTAATTTAAAGAAACGTAATTATAAGGTGAAAGTGGAAGACGGGAACGTTTTAGCGGAAAAGGGACGTTTTTCACGCTGGGGTCCATATGTAAACCATATTGGTCTTATTATCTTTCTATTCGGTGCAATGCTACGTTTTTTACCGAGTATGTATGTAGATGAAGCACTTTGGTTACGTGACGGTGAAACGAAAGAAATACCAGGAACAGATGGTCAATACTATTTGAAAAACGAAAAGTTTATCAAGGAAGTTTATGATAAGAGTAAGGATAAAGAAGTTTTTGATGAAGCAATTGATCGTGTTGGTGATAAAATGATTGCGAAAAACTTCCAAACAAATGCTGTATTATATAAAGCGGTAGGAGAAAATATAGCGGGTCAAAAACCAAAATTAGAAAAGGTAAAAGAAGCTGAAATTCGAGTGAATGAGCCACTGAAATTTGATCAATTTGCTGTTTATCAAGTGGATTACAAAGAAAGTGAATTTAAAAGCATGTCTTTCCATTTGCAAAACAAAGAAAATAATCAAAAGTTGGGACCGATTAAAGTAGATTTAGCGAATCCTACAGAAAAATATGATTTAGGAAATGGGTATTCTCTAGAACTATTAAGCTATTTTCCTGATTTTTATTTTGATGAGAATGGAAGGCCGAATACGAAAACAAAATTACCGAATAATCCTGCATTCGTCTTTAAAATGTTTACCCCGGAAACACCAGATGGTGAAGTTAGTTTCGTCGGTATTCAGCAAAACATAGAGCCTGACGGGAATAATAAATATAAAATGTCATTTGCAGGTGTGGAAATGCAAAATGCAACAGCTCTTACAGTAAGAAAAGATTTGACGCTTTGGATTCTCGGTATTGGAGGATTTATATTTATGGTTGGTGTGATTCAAGGTATGTATTGGAACCATCGCCGTATTTGGATACAACGTGTTAATGATGAATGGTGGGTTGCAGGCCATACGAATAAAAATTGGTTCGGCTTAAAGAAAGATATTGAAAGAGTACTAGAAGGAACAGCGATTCCACAACCACACGATAAAATGAATGAAAAAAATTAGTTAAGGTGGGGAAACGACATGGTACAAATAAGTAGTAATTTTTTGTTCGCGGCGTTTATCTTATATTTAATTGCAACTTTATTTTTTGGAGGAGCAATTAAAGAAAAAGGTAACAAGTGGGCAAATATAGGTATAACTATAACAATTTTGGGGTTTATTGCACAAATAGTATATTTTGTTACAAGATGGATCGCATCAGGACATGCACCGGTTAGTAACTTTTTTGAATTTGGTACATTTTTTGGCATGATGCTTGTGGGAGCCTTTATCATTATGTACTTTGTATATCGTGTAAGTATTATTGGTTTATTTGCTTTACCGGTAGCTCTTTTATTAATCGCTTATGCAAGTATGTTCCCGAGAGAAATTTCGCCGCTTATACCATCTTTAAAGAGTAATTGGCTACATATTCATGTAACGACAGCGGCAGCGGGACAAGCAATATTAGCAATTAGTTTTATTACAGGCGTAATGTATTTACTGAAAAATGTAGATCAATCAACAAGAAGTAAGCGTACATTTTGGTTAGAGACAGTAGTTTTCACACTTGTTTGTACAGTTGGGTTTATTGGAATAACAACGGTATTTTCTAGTATGAAATACGAAGCGAAGTTTCAATGGGTTGATAAAAATGAACAACAAGTTGAAATGAAGTATAATCTCCCTGCTTTAGTTGGACCGCATGAAGGGAAGTTAATGACAGAAAATAAATTAGAGCCAACAGTTGAAGTTCCAGCGATTGTAAATGCGAAAAAATTAAATACTGTTATTTGGTCAGTGTTAGTGGGAACGCTACTTTATATTGTATTAAGACTTGTTTTACGTAAGCGAGTGTCAGCGGCACTTCAGCCGTTAGTAAAGAATACGAATAGTGATTTATTAGATGAAATCGGATATCGTTCTATTGCGATAGGATTCCCGGTGTTTACATTAGGAGCATTAATCTTTGCAATGATCTGGGCTCAAATCGCTTGGACGCGCTTTTGGGGTTGGGATCCAAAAGAAGTTTGGGCGCTTATTACTTGGCTCTTTTATGCTGCGGTATTACATTTACGTTTATCTAAAGGATGGCATGGAGAAAAATCCGCCTGGCTTGCAGTGATTGGTTTTGCAATCATTATGTTTAACTTTATTGTAGTAAACTTAATTATCGCGGGTTTACATTCATATGCATAGAGAAATAAAATAGGAAAGTGTATGTCACTTTCCTATTTTATTTTTGTCAAATTTTCTTCTTTTTTGAGAAAAACATGACAAAGTAGCGGTTGATTCTGTAAAATGATGTCGAGGACCAAATATACTGTTCAAAAAAAATACATAGTTTTGGAAAAAAAATGAACAAACTTTATTATTCTTGTGAAGCATAATATGGGAAGTGGAACGTTAAAAAATGCTTAATTAAACGAGGATAGGTGCAACATTATATTGTAGAAGGGTAGGTGTAAACCGTTGTGGTAAAAGTACGCAGCGGGTAGAAATGGAAAATGAATCAAGAATTTTAATTGTAGACGATGAGGATCGTATTCGTCGTTTATTAAAGATGTATTTAGAAAGAGAGCAATACACAATTGAAGAAGCGGATAATGGTGATACAGCTTTAGAAATGGCGTTACAAAATGATTATGATTTAATCCTACTGGATATTATGATGCCTGGTAAAGATGGTATCGAAGTGTGTAAAGGGATTCGTGAGAAGAAAGCGACGCCAATTATTATGCTGACAGCAAAAGGTGAAGAAGTAAATAGGGTACAAGGGTTTGAAGTTGGAACTGATGATTATATTGTAAAGCCGTTTAGCCCGCGTGAAGTAGTACTTCGTGTGAAAGCGGTATTACGCCGCGCTGTACCAACGACATTCTTTACACAAGATACAACGACGAAAGATGTTACTGTTTTCCCTCATTTAACAATTGATAATGATGCGCACCGCGTTACAGCGGATGGTAATGAAGTAAACTTAACACCGAAAGAATATGAATTACTATTATTCTTAGCGAAATCCCCGGATAAAGTTTTTGACCGTGAGCAATTGTTAAAAGAAGTATGGCAATATGAGTTCTTCGGAGATTTACGTACAGTTGATACGCATGTAAAGCGTTTACGTGAAAAGTTAAGTAAACAATCACCAGATGCAGCGAAAATGATTGTTACCGTTTGGGGCGTAGGTTACAAGTTTGAGGTTGTGAACGACTGATGCTTTGGAGAAGTGTAGTAGGGAAGTTATGGATGACCATATTACTTCTCGTTTCGTTTGTTCTTGGATTTGTTGCTATTTTACTTTCACAGTTTTTTAGAACGTATTATGTTGATATGAGTGAAGCTAGGCTTCAGAAAGTTGCAACAAGTGTCACGGAATTAATTGAAGAAGGTGCCGATGTAAAAACGATTGAGAATATTGCTTACAAATTTTCTGATCCACTTTCAAGGATTATCATTGTAGAAGACGGTAAGGAAATTTCTTCTTCGCCGAAACAAGAAGGATTAGTTACTCTTACAATAGATGATTTGAAAAATGATAAAGAATTAGCAGCTGTTTTTACAGATAAAAAGGATATTAAGAATAATATTAGAAAAGCTTCTAATAGTAGGAAGAATAAAAATACTGAAAATGATATTATGATCGTCGGGAAACCAGTACAGTCAAAAAATCAAAGTGCAGTGTTTGTATATGAATCATTGCAAGTTCCAATACAAGGTATGGAGAGAACGACTGATTTTATTTTCTTATCAGCCGGGATTGCGATTATTTTAACAACTTTCTTTGCATTTTTCTTATCTACTCGAATTACGGCACCGCTTCGTAAAATGCGTGAGGTTGCATTTGAGGTAGCGCGCGGGAAATTTGATACGAAAGCCCCTATGGTGTCTCAGGACGAAATTGGTGAGCTTGCAACTGCTTTAAATCAAATGGGGAAACAGTTGAAGTTTAATATGAATGCCCTGCAGCAAGAAAAAGAGCAGTTAGCTAGCATTTTGAGTAGTATGGCAGATGGTGTTGTTACGTTAAATCAAGAAGGTGAAGTCGTTGTTATCAACCCACCGGCAGAACACTTCTTACAAGTTTGGCAAGAAGAAAAAGAAGTAGAGTTAATTAAAAAACTGCCTTCTGAACTTGTTGAACTATTCCATCTCGTTGTAGAAAGTGAGCAACAACAAGTTGTTGAAATTAATTTGCAAAAAGGTAACTACGTAGTTCTTATGACACCGCTTTACAATCAAACAAAAATTCGTGGAGCTGTAGCAGTATTGCGAGATATGACGGAGGAGCGTCGTCTTGAGAAAATGCGTCAAGACTTTATTGCGAATGTATCACATGAACTTCGTACACCGATGGTAATGCTTCAAGGATATAGTGAAGCAATTTTAGATGATATTGTGCAAACGAAAGAAGAAATTAATGAGTTTGTTCAAATTATTTATGATGAATCTGTTCGTTTAGGTAAACTTGTAAATGAGTTATTAGATTTAGCCCGTATGGAAAGTGGACATGTAGAGTTACATATAGGTGAAGTAGATATTCATCCATTTGTCGAAAAAATTGGCCGTAAATTCCAGGGGATTGCAAAGGATAAAGAAGTCCAATTAACAGTGGATTTCCAAAGTCCAATTGAACAATATCCGTTTGATGCAGACCGTATGGAACAGGTACTGACGAATTTAATTGATAATGCAATCCGTCATACAAATGCAGGTGGACATGTTACACTTGTAATTAATACGAAAAATAGTGGCCTTACTTTCGAAGTGCAAGATTCAGGTGCTGGTATTCCAGAAGAAGATATTCCGTTCTTGTTCGATCGATTCTATAAAGCTGATAAAGCAAGAACGCGAGGGAAAAAAGTTGGAACAGGACTCGGGCTTGCGATTGCTAAAAATATTGTTCAAGGTCATGACGGGAAAATTTCTGTATCAAGTGTCGTTGGAGAAGGAACTACATTCTCTGTATATTTACCAAATCGTATAATTTAGATATGTATGTTTTTAAAAAGTTGATCATGAATAAAAGCTTTACTGTTTTTTTATTTTTTTGTAAGTGCAATTAAATAAAGAATGGTAGAGTTTTTTTCTTTAATAATCAGAATGAAAATAAAAAGAGAGGTGTCATAATGAAATGAAACTTTATACAAAAACAGGTGATAAAGGGGAAACGAGTGTCATAGGTGGCCGAGTGGATAAAGATCATATACGTGTAGAAGCTTATGGAACAATTGATGAGGCGAATTCTCATATCGGATATGCCATGTCTAAATTACAAGAGGAATGTTTTCGTAACATTTATAACGAACTTGAAAATATTCAACATGAACTATTTGATTGTGGAGGGGATTTAGCAATAGTAGAGAAGAAAATCCCTTATAAAGTAACGATAGAGATGGTCGAGTATTTAGAGAGACGAATTGATTCGTATACAGAAGAAGCGCCGCCTTTAGAGCGTTTTATTTTACCAGGCGGTAGCGAGATATCGGCTGCACTACACATTGCACGTACAGTTATAAGAAGAGCAGAACGTTGTATAGTGTCATTGCAAAAAGAAGGAGAAACCAATGAAATTGTTCTAAAGTATATAAATAGGTTATCTGATTATTTATTTGCGCTTGCTAGAGTAATAAATGCGCGTTTACAAGTGAAAGATGTGGAGTATAACCGCAGTGCACTTGTTTTTCGTAATAAAGAAGAGAAGGAAGTGGAGTAATCCACTTTCTTTTTTTTGTATACTTTTTTCTGTAATATCCCACAATAGAGAAGGTATGACGGTTATTAGAAAACGGAGGATGTATATGAAAGCGTTAAAATGTGGCGTGGTGATATTGAGTGTATTATTTTTATCTCAATTACATGTTTACGCTGAAGGGAATCAGTGGATATGGCCTGTTGATGGGCAGATAAGTGATTATTTTGGGACAAGACATGGGAAACACTATGGTATTGATATAGCTGCGCCTATTGGAACGCCTGTTGCAGCTATTCAAAATGGTAAGGTGACAAAGTCTTATTTTTCAAGTAGTTATGGAAATGTTGTGTTTATTAAACATGGAGAATATGAGGCTGTTTATGCGCATTTAAATAAGAGATATGTAGTTCAAGGTGATAACATTTCAAAAGGAGAGCTAATTGGAGAGGTAGGGAATACAGGAGAATCGCGAGGAGCGCATTTACATTTAGAAGTGCATCAAGGGAGATGGACGATGGAGAAAAGGAATGCGATGAATCCGTTGCTTGTTTTAAATGAACAAAAAAATCAAGTTGTGTCATCATCACTATATATTGTACAAAAAGGTGATACTTTAGTTGGTATTGCCCGGAAATTTAGTATGACAGTTGAGGAAATTAAAGTGAGGAATGGATTGCGACAAGAGCAAATCTATCCGAACCAACAACTATACGTCAAGTAAAGGCAACGTCTCAAAAGCATAACTTTTGAATAAATTTATTTTTTTCTTATTTAAGATTGCGATAGTAAATGAAATTATATCGACGCAAATTTATATCGAACATAGCTATTATTATATCGACATTTCGACAAGAAATGTCGACTAACAATAAAATGCGACAGTAAGAGCAACCTATCCTTAACGAAAAACCGTCCCAAAAGATCTTTTGGGACGGCTTCTTTTACCAAAAAATAAAGACACATATAAATCCAGTAATAGCTAAGTAGCTATATAAGTAAAAGACTTTTGTTCTTGTTTTTTCTTTTGTCCGAAATAGTACGATAGTTGGTTCGATTAGACCAATTGTAAGACAAAGTAAACCAAGAAGCATAAAGCCAATTGAAAGAGAATACAGGGCGATTTGTGGTGCTTGAAATGGAATCATCCATTTTAATAAAAATGCAATAAGTGCAGTGTAACAAATGCTACCGATGTATTTATTCAATGGAGTATCAGAACGGAAACCAGGAAGTTTCTTGGAAAACGGACGGGAAACAACTTCCGTTTGTAAAGATGTATGTTCTTCAATTATTTTTTGAGCTTCTTTTCCTTTTTGGAAAAGGGATAAAATCCAGTTTCGCTCACCTTGGAAAATAAATTGAGAAGTTGTTAAATAGTGATCAACTTTTACCTTATTCCAACTCTTCCATGGATGACGCTCACACAATTTTAATTTACTTTCTGTTTTTTTATCATACTGATAAATACTTATGCCATCTTGGTCAAAAGTAGCGTAGTATGTCTCTCTTGAGAATGTGCCTAGATCAATTGGACAGTAGAAAAGTAATTCTTTTTTCAAATAAAAGTATTCTTTTCTTAAGTTCTTTTTCATTGCTTCTCGAATAGAGTGTCTTTTATCTTTCTTCATGACATTTCCTCCATAACTCAGAAAATGTTCTTATCTTAACAATTCAACATCTTATCACTTTTGACGACATATGACTAGGGGGATTCATAAGAGAAATACCGAATTATAAAAAATATGGGTTGTATTGTAAAATATAGTGATTGTTTCTTTAATTATATAAAATCAATAACTTATTTTTAGTAAGTTACACTTTTTTTGTTCACAATACGATCATGTTGTTGTATAATGAAGTGGAAAATAGAATATCGGTCTATCTTCGGGGCAGGGTGAAAATCCCGACCGGCGGTGATGAACATTTAATAATTTCGTTCTAAGCCCGCGAGCCGTTAAGGCAGGATTTGGTGTGATTCCAAAGCCGACAGTACAGTCTGGATGGGAGAAGATGGAGGTTCAAGCGTTCAAAAAAGATAAGTATTTGAACGTCTGTTTGATGTGCCTTAAAATTCTCCCTTTGTGTAAATCACAAAGGGTTTTTTCGTTCTATGAAAAAATAGGCATAGCAGAACCTTTCCACTTTCCATGAGAAGATCGATGGAAAAGGAGAGAGAAAGATGAAACAAAAAAACAGTGTAGTGCAGATGGTGAGTGTAGCGATGCTAAGTAGTATTGCGTATTTACTAATGATGTTGGATTTTCCATTCCCAGGGCTTCCGCCATTTTTAAAAATTGATTTTAGTGATGTGCCAGCTTTAATTGCGGCGATAATTTTTAGTCCAATTGCAGGTGTAATTGTAGAAGCGATAAAAAATATTTTGCATTACGGAATTCAAGGAAGTTTAACGGGAGTACCAGTAGGAGAAGTAGCAAACTTTATAGCGGGATGTTTATTTATTGGTCCAGCAGCATTCTTATTCCGAAAGTATCGCACAGTAAAAAGTTTAACGACAGGATTAATGCTAGGTACAATTACTATGACAGTTATTATGAGTGTGTTAAACTACTTTATTATTTTACCAGCGTACACTTGGTTTTTAAATTCACCAGCTATGTCTAGTGATATTATGCGACAAACTATTGTAACGGCGATATTACCGTTTAATGTAATTAAAGGAATTGTTGTAACAATTGTATTTGTAGCACTATTTTCACGCTTGAAAGTATGGGTATTTGCAAAAATGAAAAATGCTTAAAAATATTAAACCATTGGCAGCGTAACTGCTAATGGTTTTTTTGTTAGTGAGAATGAAAAAGAGTGCAAAAAATCCCCCTCATAAGTATGAGGGGGATTTTTTGAAGTTAATAAAAGACTATTCGAATTTTAAAGAGTCGCCATCAAATGATTCGTCAGCAACTTTAATTGAGTCAGTTGGACAACCTTCGAATGCATCCATCATATCTTCAATTAATACATCTGGAATTTCAACGATACCTTGGTTATCGTCTAATGTTACAAATGCAATGCCTTCATCATCATAGTCATAAATGTCTGGTGCAGCAGCACCACAAGCACCGCATGCAATACAAGTATCTTTGTCAACGATTGTATATTTTGCCATATTTTTTCCCTCCTGATAATATGTATGTGAAAAGTTCGCCAAAAAATTATAATCTTATTGTAAAACGGTTTTAAAAACTTTTCAACATAAAATTATAATGATAATGCTTATCAATTAGAGTGTCAACTTATTTTTGAATTATTTCATAAGATTTTCAAAATACTTAAATGTTATTTCGTTTGATACAATAGAATATATACAAGCATGTAGTGTGAATATGATAAGTTAAATGAATAGCAGTTAATGTGCAATCGTATTGAAAAAGGAATGAAGTTAGACTGAGAGGTGGAAGCGGTAATGCAGCTACAATATACTTTATTATATTGTTTAAAACAATTGAATGGTGAAAGAACCGTTTCTTCGATTTATTATTTATTAAAAGGAAAGAGATCGTCGCAAACATTACAAGATGGGAATATGTTTCAAATTTCTTTTTTGTTTGGGATTTATAAGTCATTAAATAGAGCTGATTATGATCAAGAAGTTGCAAAGTTGTTACAAACGGATTTAGTTCAAGGTATACATGATAATACATATGTGTTAACGACTGCTGGTAACGTGCAATTAAACAAATGGGAAGGTGACTTTGCCTTTCCGACATATTTAAATGGTTTACACTATGGTGAAATAGGTGAAACATTTTGGAAGAGATTATCATTGATCGTTCAAACCATTTCGAATTTACAACAGGCGAATACGAAATTTATTCCAATTCAACAGGATACAGAAATAATGATGTGGGTGAAACGTTTTCTCACTGGAATACCGTATATGAGAAGTGAATTGGCTAAAAGATTATGGAAGGAAATGCATACTCTTTTACAAAAAAATAATCCAGTAGAGGCGACAATCGTAATATATCGGTTAACTGGGTATAAACGTATTGGGTGTACTTTACAACAATTAGCGGAAATTACGAAACAAGATATATTTCGAGTGTATTTTTTATTTTGGGGTACAATTCATTTCCTTATTCAAGAAGTTCGCAATAAAGAAAATGAGTTTCCATTATTAGCTGAAATTATATCTTATCCAAATGAGAAAGCTGATTTATTTAGTTTATCAACAAAAAAAACATATAATCTTTGGAGACAAGGACGCTCTTTAGAAGAAATAGCAACAATTCGGAATTTGAAGGTTGCCACGATAGAAGACCATTTTGTAGAAATTGCTTTACGAGAAAAAGAATTTTCTATTGAAATGTTTATGGAAAAAGAAAAAATGGAAAAAGTAACAAAAGTAATTGAAGCATTACAAACACGTAAATTGCGTGTGTTGAAGCAAGCGGTTGGAGAGGAAATCTCTTATTTTGAAGTACGTCTTGTATTGGCACGGATGGAGGGTATAAATGAAGCTTGAGGAATATTTATATAAGTGGTTTGGATATTCTGAATTTCGTCCGGGGCAAAAAGGAGTTATTACGGACTTATTGGAAGGAAAAGATGTTGTAGCAATGCTTCCGACTGGAAGGGGAAAGTCAATGTGTTATCAACTTCCGGGGCTTCTGCAAGAGGGTACGGTGCTTGTTGTATCACCATTATTATCTTTAATGGAAGACCAAGTTACGCAATTAAAGTATGTCGTGAAAAATCGAGTTATTGCATTGAATAGTTTTCGGACGTTAATTGAAAAAAGAGAAGCAATGAAAAAGCTATCTTTTTATAAATTTGTTTTCGTATCACCAGAGATGTTGCAGTCGGAACTTCTAATAAGAGAATTGAAAAAAATTCATATTTCATTATTTGTCGTAGATGAAGCGCATTGTATTTCACAATGGGGCTATGATTTTCGGCCAGATTATAAAAAATTAGATAAAGTAATTGAGAGTATCGGATCTCCGACAGTACTAGCATTAACAGCAACTGCGACAAAGGATGTACTGCGAGATATAGCGGAAAGTTTAAATCTAAAAAATATTGCTGAGCATGTGTACTCAATTGATCGTCCAAATATTGCGATGGAAGTGCAATTTGTGGAAACAATAGAAGAAAAAAAAGAGGCGCTTTTTGAGCATGTAATGTATTTGCAAGGGCCTGGTATTGTTTATTGTTCAAGTAGGGCCTGGACAGAGCGTTTAACCGAGTATTTAAGAGGAAAAGGAATTACAGGTGTAGCTTTTTATCATGGTGGTATGGAACATGAAGAGCGTATGTTAATTCAACAACAGTTTATGAATGACCAGTTGCAAATTGTAATATGTACAAGTGCTTTTGGGATGGGGGTAAATAAGGCGAATACAAGATATATTATTCATTTTCAATATCCGACAAATGTAGCTTCCTATTTACAAGAAATTGGAAGAGCCGGAAGAGATGGAGAATTGAGTATAGCCATTTTATTATGTAGTCCATTGGATCACGATTTGCCAATTTCAATCATTGAAGATGAATTACCAAGTAAATCGCAAATACAATTTTTATTTTCGTTACTACAAGAAAGAATGTTTCAAACGAAAGTATTACCATTAGAAGATGTAGAAGAAATTTGTTATAATGCAGCAAGATTTAATGAACAGTATTGGCGCTTTACACGTTATCATCTCGAACATCTTGGAATCATACAACAGCGAAATCTCATGCTAGAGAGCTTGTCAGATGAAATAATGCACAGATTAATAGCGGAAGTGGAAGTGAGAATGCGTAATAAATATAGTGAGTTAGAAAATATGAAGTCATGGATACAAGTTCAAGGATGTAGACGTGAATATTTATTACAACAATTCGGTTATAGAAAAGAAAAAGAGATAGAAAACTGTTGTGATTACTGTGGTATTACAAAAACGGATTATAAAAAAAGACGAGCGCAACAGTTAGTTTTCGACTATAATTGGGAAACAGAGTTACAAAAGCTTTTCGGCCTAGGAAAGATGGAGGAATGATGAACATTCAAAGGCATAATGTTGAAGATATGAGTCCGAGAGAAATAAGACTGAATCTCTACATAACACAACTAATCATTATTGGTATCGGTTGTTTACTAGCATATATATTATTTCAAGATAAAAGAGAAGTTTATAGTTTATGGAAATGGGAACCGGTTTCTATACTTTTAATAGGTAGCTTGTTAGCGATTTGTATTGTGTTATTAGATTATGTTGCAATGCGAGTGTTTCCAGAATCTTGGTTTGATGATGGTGGCATTAACGATAGAATGTTTCAAGGGATTTCTGTCATGCATTTACTCGTTATCACGTTTATTATTGGCTTTGCGGAAGAGTTTTTATTTAGAGGTGTAGTGCAGACTCATTTCGGAATTGTAATAGCGAGTTTAATTTTTGCTGTGTTACATATTCGGTATATAACGAAGCCTTTTTTGTTTTGTTTCGTCTGCTTTATTAGTTTTGTTTTTGGTTATGTATTCGAGTGGACAGGAAATTTGTTTATAACAATCTTTGCACACTTTCTTGTTGATTTTATAATGGGGCTCCAATTAAGAAAATAAATGGAAGGTGGTGGTGAACAACATGAGAAAACGAATTCCTGATTTTGAAGAGGAGTTAGAAGTTGAGCAAGTGGAAGAAGATGAAAGTTTACCGCCGCGTAGTGAAATTCATAGAAATAAAGAGAACAAACCAAAGTTTAAAATGAATCACATTTTCGTCCGAGTGTTAACATTTTTGTTCATATTGTTACCTATTAGTATCCTATGGTATACGGATAAGTATATACAGGTAAAAAGTGATAGTAATAATGCTGAGAAAAGTGCGTTTGAAGTAATTTTCTTTGATTCCGCTAAGACTGAATCAAAGAAGCAGCCTGAGAAAGTAGCAACTCATGTTGTGAAAGATGGAGAAACTTTAGAAAGTATAGCGAAGCAATATTTCTCAGATGAAGATGGGATAGAAATAATAAAAAAGTATAATGATTTACAAGAAGACGAAGTGAAGGTAGGACAAGAATTGAAAATTCCTATAAAAGATAAGTCCACGAAGTATGAGAGCTAGCTAAATGAGTGATATATAGCTCCACATAAAATTAAGGACTATACTTTACGAGGAGGGAGAGTAAAAAATATATGTCATGGATTATATTATTATGTACTCTCATATGCATTGGTTTTGTATGTCTTCTTGGAATGTATAAAGAAGCGATGCGTAATACAGTGTTGGAACATACTTTAGTATTCGAAGAATTTCCGGAAAGTTTTCAAAAAGTTAAAGTTTTTTTTATTTCGGATATTCATAGAAGGATCATTTCTAGCTCGCTAATTGAACGAGTGAAAGGAAAAGCAGATATCGTAATTATTGGCGGTGATTTAGCTGAAAAAGGAGTACCTTTATCGCAAATCTCTTTAAATATTCAAAAGTTAAGAGAAATAGCCCCTGTATATTTTGTATGGGGAAATAATGACTATGAAATTGAATATCACGAATTAGATGCTTTATTAATAGAAAATAATGTGAAGGTATTAGATAATACAAGAGTTGTATTTGAATCTGAATTAGGAGAGAAAATTTGCTTACTCGGTATCGATGATGTTGGATTAGAACGAGATCGTTTAGATTTAGCGTTGTCTGATTGTAAAGAAGAAGGTTTTCGCATTTTAATTAGTCACAACCCAGATATAATAAAGAAAATGTCTGGTAATGAACAAATTTCGCTCGTATTAAGTGGACATACACATGGAGGCCAGATTCGGTTGTTTCCATCTGAAAAGTATTTAAAGGGTGGCGTATATAAGCATTCTAATACGACTCTCTTTGTTAGTAATGGGTATGGAACAACATTGTTCCCTCTTCGTTTTCGGGCACCTTCCCAAACACATATCATTACGTTATGCGGAGGGAAATAATGCCGAATTCAAATGGAAAATATAATATAAAAGCTGTCTCAAATATACTCGGAATTCAACCGAGTACACTTCGCGCATGGGAAAGACGCTATCATATTATTGCCCCAAAGAGAAATCGTGCGGGGCATCGTTTATATACAGAAGAGCATATTCATATTTTGAAATGGTTAATGAACAAAGTTTCTGAGGGGATGATGATTGGACAAGCAGTTCAGTTATTAGAAGGGAATCGGTTGCAGAACAACGTTCAAAAAGAAAAAATTACTGATACAGAAGTTGTTTTAGTGGACGATATACTACAAGCTTTGTTAGAATTTGATGAAATTACAATTTCTGCATTATTAAACGAGGTTTTTAGTATATATTCAACGGAAAAGGTTGTTGCAAGCATCATTCTTCAAGTGGCAAACAAGTTGTTAACTTTAAAAAGTAATAATGAGATTACAATGTCGCAATTCAAATATGTTGTATCATTCTTACAAACACGTTTAGGAATGATCTATCATAATGCGTCGGTGTATTCTTCCGTTAACAAAGTTTTCGTTTTAGAAAATAATATATTAAAAGGATTTATTTTCGCGACGTATTTACGACTAAAAGGATATCAAACAATGTATATGGGGACAAGTTTAGATGAAGAAGGTATTTTACTAGCTATTGAACAATTACAACCTAAATATTTGTTTATATCTTTTGATGATGAACGAGAACTTGAAGAGGCAGTAGAATTTATTGACTTGTTGCAAGAAAAAAATGAAAACATCTCTGGTGGTTTTATAGGAAGAAAAGGCATTGGAGATCAATTAAATCTTCAAAATATCCTAATTGGTAACACGAAAGAAGAATGGGATGGATGGTTAAAGATGCCGGAATAGTCGTTCGAAAAGAACCATCTATTTTCTATTTCATATAATAAAAATTAGATGCAATGGTTACGTAGGGAGGGTATGAGATGAGACTGGAACGTTTAAATTATAATAAGATTAAAATTTTCCTAACATTTGATGATTTATCTGAACGAGGATTAACGAAAGAAGATTTGTGGAGAAATGCACCGAAAGTACAGCAATTATTCCGTGATATGATGCAAGAAGCAAATACAGAATTAGGGTTTGAAGCGGATGGACCGATTGCTGTTGAAGTATTTTCTCTACAAGCTCAAGGTATGGTTGTAATTGTAACAAAAGAAAATTACGAAGTGGACACAGAAGATGAGTTCCGTGACGAGTTTATTGAAATGCAAGTGACTCTTGATGAAAGTGAACATATACTTTACGAGTTTGCTACATTAGATGATGTAATCAATTTGTCAAATCGCTTATATAACCTTGGTGTAACTGATGGGAAGTTGTATACGTGGGATGATCGTTTTTATCTTTGGATAGAAGAAGAAGAGCAATTTCAATTATTGAAGGCGGATTTTATAGCTATTTTAGCGGAGTACGGTAATCCGTCAACAGCAACAATTTACCGCGTAATGGAATATGGTAAAGAATTAATGGATTCTCAAGCGATTGAACAAATATACAATTACTTTGTGAAAAAACAAAACCTCAGCTAATGTAACGTAGCTTGAGGTTTTATTTTTATTCAGCTGAAAATCTAAAATCTATAAAACGAAGTGTAGGTAACAAGACTAGCCGATCTGTATGTTAAAATGTAATCAGTATTTCTTGATGAAATAATGGTTTTATCGAATGTATTTTGATGAAAATAAAAAATATTTAAATATTTAAGTATTTTACTTTTCTAAAAGCAATAAAAGGACTATAATAATAGTGAAAACGCTTGCAATACAAAATAGTTTGTATATATTTGTTAGCGTTTTCTATTGCATTCCAAATTTAACGGTGTATACTAGGCAATGAAGGTTTACTAAACAAGTGAAATTACAGGGGGTTTACTTACTATGGTAGCCGAAAAGGGAACTCAAACGAAAACACAACAACAAGGGGAACAACATTTTGAATTGTTAAATTCAACACAAATTGTAATTAATGAAGCATTAGAAAAATTGGGTTATCCAAACGAAGTATATGAATTATTGAAAGAACCAATTCGTATGATGACAGTGAAAATTCCAGTTCGTATGGATGACGGGACTGTTAAAATATTTACAGGATATCGTGCACAACATAATGATGCTGTTGGTCCAACGAAAGGTGGAATTCGCTTCCATCCAAACGTAACAGAAAATGAAGTGAAAGCACTTTCTATTTGGATGAGTTTAAAATGTGGTATTGTTGATTTACCATATGGTGGAGGTAAAGGTGGAATCATTTGTGACCCACGTGAGATGTCTTTCCGTGAATTAGAAAGATTAAGCCGCGGTTATGTACGAGCAATTAGCCAAATTGTTGGTCCGACAAAAGATATTCCGGCTCCAGATGTATTTACAAACTCACAAATTATGGCATGGATGATGGATGAGTATAGCCGTATCGATGAATTTAATTCACCAGGATTTATTACAGGTAAACCACTTGTATTAGGTGGATCACACGGACGTGAAACAGCGACTGCAAAAGGTGTAACAATTTGTATTCGTGAAGCTGCGAAAAAACGTGACATTGATATTAAAGGTGCACGCGTTGTTGTTCAAGGATTTGGTAATGCGGGTAGCTTCTTAGCTAAATTTATGCATGATGCAGGCGCGAAAGTAATTGCAATTTCAGATGCTTACGGTGCATTACATGATCCGAATGGATTAGATATTGACTACTTACTAGATCGTCGCGATAGCTTTGGTACTGTAACAAAACTATTTAATAATACAATTTCAAATACAGAACTGTTAGAACTTGATTGCGACATTTTAGTTCCTGCTGCAATTGAGAACCAAATTACAGAAGAAAATGCTGATAAGATTAAAGCGAAAATTGTGGTTGAAGCTGCAAATGGTCCAACTACATTAGAAGCAACAAAAATCTTAACAGATCGTGGTATCTTACTTGTTCCAGACGTATTAGCAAGTGCTGGTGGCGTTACGGTATCTTACTTTGAGTGGGTACAAAATAACCAAGGTTACTACTGGACTGAAGAAGAAGTAGAACAACGTTTAGAAAAAGTAATGGTAAAATCATTCGATTCAATTTATGAAACATCACAAGTTCGTAAAGTGAACATGCGCTTAGCTGCATACATGATTGGTGTTCGTAAAATGGCTGAGGCTAGTC
The DNA here is from genome assembly GCF_008042285.1 of Bacillus sp. AR13-1. Classification (NCBI taxonomy): domain Bacteria; kingdom Bacillati; phylum Bacillota; class Bacilli; order Caryophanales; family Bacillaceae; genus Bacillus; species Bacillus sp. AR13-1. The sequence goes on along the minus strand of NZ_QNUA01000018.1, from coordinate 4,619 downwards.
GCTTCAGAGGTTGGGTATAATATATAATGTTTTGAGAAAACGTGATTTCCTTTCGAGGGAATCGCGTTTTTTTGTTGAAGTATTAAATGAGGTGTTGTATATGGGGAATGAAATAATGGAACGAGTAGACCAATTAGAAGAAAAGGTTAAGGTGTTAGAGGGTGAACTTGCAAGAGCTAAGAGAGCCCGAAAAACAAGTGTCGTTCGGGTGTTCGGCGAAGGATTATTATTTTTAATATTTGGTGCAGTTGTAGTTGGACCAATTATCGCGTTTATATTCACAATTATTACTTGGTTTGGTGAAAAATAGAATAAAAAATAAAAAAGAACGCTTGTTCTATACGAACAAACGTGCTATACTTTCCTTAGATAAGCAAAACGGAAATGATTTTAAGGAGAGATAAATGATGAAAATGACAGTAGACCAAAGATTTATGATGCCAGCAGATGTTGTAGAACGAGTGGAAGTATTACGAAACAAACAAAGCAAGCGTGGCACATTATTACAATCGGTAAATAAATTTTTCGGTTTAGATACGAAAGAAGATTGTATTTGGTTTTACGGTTTTTACGGAGTGGCTGTAAGTATTGTATTATTTATGGTATTCACATCAAATATTTTCGATGTTCTCTTCGCATAAGAAATATGCCATAAGGACATTGCCACCGAATACATATATAAGGAAGTAAGGTAATTTTTTAGAGCGGGAGTTGGTAGTAATGGCGATGTTCCCTATAGAGCGTAACTATATTGGGTATGGAAATTCACGACCAGGAATTCCTCTTTCAAAAGTAAGATTTATTGTAAGTCATGACACGGGGAACCCTGGTAGCAATGCGATAGGAAATCGGGATTACTTTAATGAAATACAACCGAAAGCTTCAGCGCATACATTTATTGATGATAAAACAATATTAGAAATTGTCCCTATAAATGAAGTTGCGTACCATGTTCGATACAATGTGCCAACGGATAATGAGTTATTCGGTTATGATGCGAATAAGGCTGCAATTGGGGTTGAACTTTGCTATGGTGGCGACGTAAACTTTTGGGAGGCGTATACTCGTTTTACGTGGTATCACGCTTATTTATGTCAAAATTTCGGTTTAAATCCTAAAAAGGCTATTGTGTCACACAAAACGTTGGATCCTACTCGGAAAATCGATCCTGAGAATGTATTAGGGCAACAAGGAATTAAATTTCAGCAGTTTTTAGCAGATGTCTATCGGATGTATGTTTCGTTTAGATGACAAATATATGAAAAATGAATACAATAAAGATAGATGCCTACTGCTGTAAGTAGGTTTTTTCTTGTTTATATAAATAGAGCAGAGGTAGAAGACTAGGAGTGAACTAAGTATGCAAAAAGAAACAGTTATTATTATCGGAGGCGGTCCATGCGGATTAGCAGCGGCGATTTCGTTGCAAAAAGTGGGGTTAAATCCGTTAGTAATCGAAAAAGGAAACATTGTAAATGCAATTTATAATTATCCAACTCATCAAACATTTTTCTCCTCTAGTGAAAAATTAGAAATTGGTGAAGTTGCTTTTATTACAGAAAATCGTAAGCCATTTCGTAATCAGGCGCTTGCGTATTATCGTGAAGTAGTAAAGCGTAAATCTATACGTGTAAATGCATTTGAACGAGTGGAACAAGTTCAAAAAGATGGTGATGTTTTTAAAGTTGAAACGACGAAGCGTGACGGAAACAAAGAAATATATGTTGCGAAATATATTGTTGTCGCAACTGGATATTATGATAATCCGAATTATATGAATGTACCTGGTGAGAAACTTGAGAAAGTAGCGCATTATTTCAAAGAAGGACACCCTTATTTTGATCGAGATGTCGTTGTAATAGGTGGTAAAAATTCAAGTATAGATGCAGCGTTAGAGCTTGTTAAATCGGGTGCACGTGTAACAGTTCTATACCGTGGTGGGGAATACTCGCCAAGTATTAAGCCGTGGATTTTGCCGGAATTTGAGGCGTTAGTACGAAATGGGATAATTCAAATGCATTTCCATGCGCATGTAAAAGAAATTACTGAGCATACGTTGACGTATACAGTAGATGGTGAGGCAAATACAATTCAAAACGATTTTGTATTTGCTATGACGGGTTACCATCCAGACCACAGCTTCTTAACAAAAATGGGAGTTCGGATTGATGAAGAAACAGGGCGCCCGATTTATTTAGAGGGTAGTATGGAAACAAACGCTGAAAATATTTTTATTGCAGGTGTAATTGCTGCGGGGAATAACGCAAATGAAATATTTATCGAGAACGGTAGATTCCATGGAGATGCGATTGCGCAAACCATTGCATCAAGAGAAGAATAAAAAGAAGCTGTCGAAATCTTCGACAGCTTCTTTTTAATCGTGCATAAACATATGTTGGATTGTTTCGTGAGAGTTTGTGTTTTCTAGTGCGACTAGTAATTTAATTCGCGCCTTTTGAGCGTTTAAACCGTAGGTGAAAACAATGCCCATATCTTTTAATTGTTTTCCGCCACCTTCATAAGAGTATACGTCTTGAACGATACCGTTAAAGCAGCGTGAAACTAATACAATTGGAATGCCTTTTTCTATTAATCGCCCTAGACTAGGAAGTGTTCTTGGAGGTAAATTACCTTGTCCAAGTGCTTCAATAACAATTCCGTCTACTGGTAGTGTTTCGATTGCTGATAATAATGTATCATCCATACCTGCGTATGCTTTTAGAACGACAACGTTTTTAGAAATCTGTCGTACTGTGCATGTTTCGTGATGCACTAAAGCATGATGGAAAACAACACCACGTTTTGTTACCATGCCAATTGGTCCGTACTGTGGACTTTGGAATGTCGCGACATTACTTGTGTGCGTTTTTGTTACATTTGTAGCACAATGTATTTCGTCATTTAATACGACTAGAACGCCTTTTTCAGCAGCTTCATTACTACTAGCAACTTTTACAGCTGATAAGAAATTATATAGACCATCGGCACCTAATTCATTACTAGAACGCATTGCCCCTGTCACAACGATTGGGATAGTTGCTTGAACTGTTAAATCAAGAAAATAAGCTGTCTCTTCTAATGTATCGGTACCATGCGTGATGACTACGCCGTGAATATCGTCTTGTTTTACTCTTTCGTCAATGATGACTTGCAATTGTAGCATTTCGCTAGGAGTCATGTGAGGAGATGGAAGATGGAACACATCTTCGACAATTAAATCAACATCGCCTTCTAAATCAGGAATGAATTTTAAAAGAGGATTCTTTTTACCTGGTTGTACGACCCCAGTTTCTTTATCTTCCTCCATTGCAATTGTTCCACCTGTGTGTAAAACTAGGATTCTTTTCAATGCTTATACCCCTTTCAAGTTGAAAAATACATTTAGAACATAACATGTTTTGAGTAAATTCGACAATGAAAATGTATAAAAGTATGCTTAGAAAATGACAATAAAATAAATTACCTTAAGTGTGCTCCGGTAAGTGGTTATTAGGTTAGGTTTTGTTTATGGAAATTTATGAGAGTGGATGTGTAAGTGTAGAGAGGGAAGGAGTGAGTTTTTTTGAAAAAAGTGGAGAAAATTATAATTCGTATATTACTGATTCAATTTATTTTTCTTTCTGTCGTCCAACTGCTTTTTATACATAAATCTTCAGTGAAATATTTATCGAAAATTGTTTATTACGAAGGTGTCGTCACGAAAAATAAGGCGGAAATCTTACAGGTGAATAAGTAGTTTTCATTTTCTTCTATGATGGATTATGCTACAATTATTGAGGATTTAATGACGTGAGGCAAATGAGAAGAAGCAGGGGGAAAATACCTGCTTTTCGTTTTGTTTTATAAGTGAAAAATGAGGTGTTACAATGGATAGACGAATTTCGATTGCTATAGATGGTCCAGCGGCTGCTGGGAAAAGTACAGTGGCAAAAGTTGTTGCAAAAAAACTTTCATATGTTTACATTGATACAGGCGCAATGTACCGTACTATTACATATGCAGCCCTTGAACAAAAAGTGGATATTGAAAATGAAGAAAAGTTAATGGAAGTTGTAAAAAATGTAAATATTGAATTTCAGCAAGGGGAAAATACACAACTTGTATTTTTAAATGGACAAGATGTTTCTGAAGTGATTCGTACGCCAGATGTGACGAATCGTGTATCTATTGTAGCAAAGCATCGTCTTGTTCGTGAAGAAATGGTACGTCGTCAACAAGGATTAGCTAAAAAAGGCGGCGTAGTAATGGATGGCCGTGATATTGGTACACATGTACTACCGGATGCTGAAGTGAAAATCTTTATGCTTGCTTCTGTAGAAGAAAGAGCGGAAAGAAGACATTTAGAAAATATGAATAAAGGTTTCGATTCTAATTTAGAGCAGTTAAGAGAAGAAATTGCTAGGCGTGATAAATTAGATTCAGAACGCGAAGTTTCTCCTTTGAAAAAAGCTGATGATGCATTGGAATTAGATACAACTTCTTTATCAATTGAAGAAGTTGTCCAAAAAATTATGGGTATTGTTTCAGGAGTATTTGCGAAATAAAGAAAGAGGACTATCCTCTTTCTTTTTTTTTTTTTGAAATGTAAAGGATAAGTGAATTGATATGATCCCCTTATA
>NZ_QNUA01000017.1:0-24586 GCF_008042285.1 Bacillus sp. AR13-1 | reverse complement strand
GGCAACCGTGTTAAAGGCGATAGCGGCTCTCAAAGCGGTAACGCAAAAGATAATGCAACAAAACAAGGCAATAAATTGCCTAATACTGCAACGCATTATCCTGCATCTATTTTAATTGGTCTTTCGACATTCCTAATTGGTGTGTTACTATTTATTCGTCGTAAAAACGCAAAATAAAAAAATCATCCTTCCATCTAAAAATACATGAAACAGATTATAAAGTGAAACTTTAATCAGTGGGGATTTTGTTCATCCCCCACTGATTATTAACCTTCACCAATCGGGCTTTTACGGGCAGCAGGGCTCCCACCTAACTTCTTTGCTCCAGCCGAATTTTGAAGTGGGAGTTTTACTGCCTGACAAATAGCGGGATAAAACTAAAAAGGACTTTGATTGCATTTTATTATGCAATCAAAGTCCTTTTTGCCATCTAGTAGAAAGAGCATTAATACGCTTTTCCCCAATACACCATCTGCTTCGCTTTTTTACTACAGCAAATACATTCGTCAGCTAAACTTTCTTGTTCGAACGGAATACAACGTGAAGATACTCCAACTTCTTCTTTTAATTTTTCTTCACAAGCTAGTTCTCCACACCACATCGCTTTAATAAATCCTTGCTTTTCATCAGCCGCTTTTTTCATCTCTTCGAAATTCGTCACACTATACGTATTCTCATCGCGAAATACTTTTGCTTTGCTAAATAAAGAATGGTGAATTTCCTCAAGTAGTACTGGAATGCGTTCTTCTAATTGATCCATTGATATAAACTCTTTTTCTTTCGTATCTCGCCTTACAAGTACAACTTGATTCTTTTCAATATCCTTTGGACCAACTTCTAATCTAATTGGAACACCCTTCATTTCATACTCATTAAATTTCCAGCCAGGTGTTTTATTGCTAGCATCTATTTTTACACGTGCAACCTTCTGAATACGTCCGTGCAACTCTGTTGCTTTTTCTAACACACCTTCTTTGTGCTGAGCAATAGGAACGATAACAACTTGTACTGGAGCGACTTTTGGCGGCATTACAAGTCCGTTATTATCGCTATGAACCATAATAAGTCCACCTATCATTCTTGTTGATACACCCCAAGATGTTTGATGTACGTATTGCCATTTACCGTTACGGTCTAAAAACTTAATATCAAATGCTTCAGAGAAATTCGTTCCAAAGTTATGAGATGTTCCTGTTTGAAGTGCTTTTCCATCATGCATTAAACTTTCAATCGTATAAGTTGCCTTCGCTCCTGCAAACTTTTCTTTTTCTGTTTTTTGCCCTTTAATAACCGGAATCGCTAAATACTCTTCACAAAAAGCAGCATATAGATTTAAAATATTTAATGTTTCAATTTGAGATTCTTCTGCCGTTTCATGAATCGTATGACCTTCTTGCCATAAAAATTCAGTTGTACGAAGGAATGGTCTCGTCGTCTTCTCCCAACGAACTACTGAACACCACTGGTTATATAACTTTGGTAAATCATTATATGATTGAACAATTTTTGAAAAATGCTCACAGAATAGAGTTTCAGATGTAGGACGTATACAAAGTCTTTCCGCCAATTTCTCATCTCCGCCATGAGTAACCCATGCTACTTCAGGAGCAAATCCTTCAACATGATCTTTCTCTTTTTGTAATAAACTCTCTGGAATAAACATTGGCATGTACACATTTTCATGACCAGATTCTTTTAATTTTTCATCCATCACTTTCTGCATATTTTCCCATAATGCATAACCGTATGGACGTAAAATCATACAACCTTTCACACTTGAATAATCAACAAGCTCCGCTTTTTTTACAATATCGGTATACCACTGAGCAAAGTCTTCTTCCATTTTCGTAATGGCTTGTACTTGTTCTTTTACCATAGTTATTCTTCCTCCTTTAGAAAATAGAAAAAGCCCGCGTCCCCAAATAGGGACCGAGCTTTGTCGGCGTTACCACCCTGATTCATACACAAAAAAATTGAGTATGCTCTCTTTTTGATAACGGGAATTTCCCGCTGCATATGCAGAACTCAAAGGTAGGTTCCATATCGCCTCTTTAAGAATCTTCCAGCCAAAAGGATTCTCTCTCTGCCAAAAGGTAAGACATGTACTATTCCTTTTTCATCGTTATAACAAAATAAATTTGTTGAATATCATAATATAAATTTTATTTCAAAACAAGAGCCAATTTTCTTATTTTTATACATTATTTTCAATTATCACTGTTTTATACGTAACTTTTCCGAACTATTTTTACAAGTTGATGAGCAACCATACCAATTAGTGTACCAATTAAAACGAAGAAACAAATAAATCCGTATCCCATTCCTTCCCAACCACCAATAGCGATCATTGTTACAGGAAAGAAAGCTAAACAAAGAAGTACTAAACTAAGTGCAAATATAATATCAAACTGTTTGTCTGGAAAACGTTTCTTTAGTAAATATGACATAAAAAATACAAGGGGAACGGTGACTCCACCAATGATGTAAAAGATACCAAATCCATCTAGCCAATCCATAGTATTCCCTCCTTCCATTCATTCCCTTATACTTATTATATGTTTAATTTTTCTGAAAATAAATAACGAAATTTTATTCAAAAATATATTTTTATTACCAGGTATTAATAGTAATATATAAGAATAGGTTTTATATAATCAGGAGGGAAACTTTATGGATAAAGCATTAACAAATCGCGTCATTATTTTATCTTTTGACTGCTTATCAGCTTTAGATTTTCCTATATTACAAAAACTACCTAATTTCCAAACTTTAATAAAAAGGGGCGCAATTGCGAAAAAAGTGGAGCCAATTTATCCTTCTGTAACATATCCAAGCCACTCAACAATCGTAACCGGTAATTATCCTAATAAGCATGGCGTTGTCAGCAATACATTACTTCAACCAGGACGTGAGTCACCAGATTGGCATTGGTACCGAAAGTCCATTAACGGGACAACTTTATATGATGAAGCACGCAAAGCAAATTTAACGACAGCAGCCCTTCTATGGCCTGTTACTGGAAGAGCAAATATCGATTACAATTTACCAGAAATTTTTCCAAATAGACCGTGGCAAAATCAAATTTTAGTTTCATTATTTAGCGGTAGCCCGCTATATCAATTAGATTTAAATCGTCGTTTCGGCCATATACGAAATGGATTGTCACAGCCTGAGCTTGATAATTTCGTCCTTGCTTCTGCCGTACATACAATTCAGACGAAAAAGCCTAATGTTATGTTTGTACATTTTACTGATTTAGATACTCAAAGACATTACCATGGCTTCGAGTCTGAGGAAACAGTAGCTGCAATCCACAGACACGACGAACGCCTCGGAAAAATTATCCATACATTAAAAGAAAGTGGTATATACGAAGAAAGTACAATTATTGCACTTGGTGACCATAGCGCTTTAAGTGAAAACAAAGCAATCCAATTAAATGTCCTATTCTGTCAAAAAGGGCTTATATCCGTAAATAAACGTGGAAAAATACACGATTGGAAAGCTTATTGCCAAAGCTGTGATGGATCTGCCTACGTACATGTAAAGGATAAAAATGATACTGAAACGATTAAAGAGATTCAACTTCTTCTTGAAGAGCTTCTTCAGGATAAACAAAATGGAATTGAATTTATTCTGCACGATGAAGATGCAAAAGAACGTGGCGCTGATGGTAATTGCTTATTTATGCTAGAGGCCATGGAAGGTTATTACTTCATTGAAAATTATACAGGTGATTTCATAAAAGAAATTAATAAAGAAGATGTTAATTCTAGTAAGAAATATACATTTGGAACACATGGATATTCCCCAACAAAACCTAACTATGAAACAATTTTTATGGCTGCTGGGAAAGGCATTCAAAGCGGCGTTACAATTCCGTATATGAGACTGATTGATGAAGGTCCGACTATCGCTAGGTTACTCGGTTTGCACTTAGGTGAAACAGACGGCGCAATTGTAGAGGATTTACTTCGATTGTAAAGAACTGTGTATATATGTAAAAGTTATGTAAAAATCATCACTGTTTCTCTTTTTATAATTTTTATTTTTGTACACTGTTAGTAGAACAAATTTAAGGGGGAACATTATATGAAAAAAATGTCCAGACAAGAAAAAAGCTGGATATTGTACGATTGGGCGAACTCGGTATATTCGCTCGTCATTACAACTGCATTATTTCCAATTTACTTTAAAGCAGCTGCAAAAGAAGCTGGACTATCTGGCGCAACTTCAACAGCCTATTGGGGATATGCAAACTCGGTCGCTACACTTTTAATTTCTATACTCGCTCCTATTCTCGGCACAGTTGCTGATTATAAGGGATTTAAAAAACGATTTTTCACATTCTTCTTTGGACTCGGTATCGTATTTACAAGTATGCTAGCAATTGTTCCAACATCTCAGTGGTACTTATTACTAGGATGCTATATGCTCGCATTAGTTGGCTTTGCTGGAGCAAATATTTTTTATGATGCATTTCTAGTAGATGTTACCTCTGGAGATAGAATGGACCGAATTTCTACGCGAGGTTTTGCATTAGGTTACATTGGGAGCACAATTCCTTTTATCGGTTGTATTGCTCTTATTATTCTTGCTCAAAAAGGAACTATCCCCTTATCAGTCGGAATTGCTAGTCAAATTTCCTTTGCAATAACAGCTCTTTGGTGGGGACTATTTACGATACCAATGCTAAAAAATGTAGAGCAAACACACTATATTGAACGTCATCCAAGACCAATTGCAATGAGCTTCAAGCGCCTTGCTAATACGTTTAAAAATATTAAAGAATATAAAACTGTATTTATGTTCCTAATAGCTTACTTTTTCTACATTGATGGGGTAGATACAATTATCACTATGTCTACTGCTTACGGAACAGATCTCGGTATTAGTGCAACCAATCTATTAATCATCTTATTTGTAACACAAATTGTCGCTTGTCCATTTGCTTTATTATATGGAAAACTATCGGAAACATTTACCGGTAAAAAAATGCTATATGTCGGCATTATCATTTATATCATTATTTGCACATATGCTTATTTCTTAAAAACGACGTTTGATTTCTGGATTTTAGCAATGTTAGTTGCTACTTCTCAGGGCGGGATTCAAGCACTTAGCCGTTCTTATTTCGCAAAACTAGTACCGAAAGAATCTGCAAATGAATTCTTCGGATTTTATAATATCTTTGGTAAATTCGCAGCAATTATGGGTCCGGTATTAGTAGGTGTCACAACACAATTAACAGGAAAAACAAACGCTGGTGTCCTTAGTATTATTGTCCTATTTATTATCGGTGGATTCTTATTAACTAGAGTACCTGAAAATGATACGTCCGTTACACCACCTAATCCGAAAACTAAAACAATATAAGAGAAAGATCCCCTTCACACAAGAAGGGGATCTTTCTCTTATATTTTTAACGATAACGCCCTACAATTAAAACCTCTAAAGCTTGTACAAAAATAGTTTATCGACAGTTGTTCCTAATACTTCTGCTAACCGGAATGCTAGTGCTAAGCTTGGATCATATTTATTATTCTCAATTGCATTTATCGTCTGTCTTGATACGTTACACTTATCCGCTAATGCACCTTGTGAAATATTATTTGCAGTGCGCAATTCATAGATTTGATTTTTCACACCGTTTCTCCTAACCTGTAAAATCGTTTTTACATCATCAGTATATAGTTGGGGCATGTCATTGTCAAAAGATTGCCACAAGAAAAGGGAGCAATTCTGCTCCCTTACAATAGCTATTTCGAAACTAATCAATTCGTCATTTCCTCTCGATTCACAATATCTTCTTTCTTTATTTGCATACGTAAAACCGGACCTATCGCAAATAAAATAAGTGCCATTGCTATACAAAATACAGTAACTAGTGAGGTCATCTCCTTCAATCCTCCAGCTAGTGAAGTTCCAATTAACATTGCCCCCATGAACAGTGGTAAAATCGTTCCATTTACTCTGCCAATCATATTTTCTGGTACAAGTTGAATCATAAGCGTACCGACAACGATATTGACACAGGCTAAACAAATACCTGTTCCAAATCTCATGAAACTAGTAATCCAAAATGATGTAGATAACCCTTCTACTAAAAATGACATCGCTAATATGCTCATACCGAATACAAACATCTTTTTCGGATTCACTTTTGAAGCGAAAACTGCAGCAACAATACCACCAATTAACATACCGATTCCATCAGCTGCGGCTAAATATTGAACGGCTTCTTTTTCCATTCCAAGCCGTTCTATTACAAGAAACACTTCTAATGGATTCGTTAGTCCAACAGCTAAGCCCATAATGGTGAAAGTGATCGTAATCATACGTAAATTTTTCGTATGAAGAACGTATTTCCAACCTTCTTTTATATCATTTTTTAATGAACCTCTCGCCACTTGCTCTTGTTCCACCCATTTTGGTAAAAATGAAAGAGCGATAGCAGATAACAAAAATAAAATAATTAAGCTATATAGTGACGTAAATAAACCAAGTTGTGTGTACACAAGCGATCCTACCACTGGTCCAAAAATCATAAATAGCGACTGTAATGTTTGATTAAATGCAATCGCATTTGCTACCTGTTCTTCTTTTACATAGCGTTTAAATATACGCGAAGATGATGGCTGAGAAAACTGACCTACAATCGCGGAAATGAGTGTTGCAAAAAATATAGCCTGCCAATAATCCAGCTTTAACAACAAGACAATTCCTACAATAGACAGTACACTTAATACATCTCCAGCAACCATCGTTCTTTTCGGATTCCAGCGATCAGCTAGCGCCCCACCGATAAACGAGAAAATAAAAATAGGTGCATATTCCATAACCGATAATAAAGAAACTGAAACTGGATCATTATTCGTTCGCTCCATTATGAAATACAAAAGAGCCATATTTCTGATCCAAATTGCAAATTGTTGTAAAATATCAGATGCCATAACGAGCATAAATGCTCGGTTTTTAAATAAAGCGTTCATTTTCATTCCCCTTTCATAAACCGACCGTTCGGTCTAATTTATTTTGTAAGAAAGGAAACTGACCTATTATTCAGCTGCCATTCCTTTTAACAATACATCTATTGCCTTTTTATAAATACGTTTCAGCTCTTTATAATCTAACTCGTAGTAAAGTACTCCAAGCCCCGATAATAATCCATTCACAATATACATAAGATCACGCGTATCATCTTCTTGAAACTCTCCAGACTGTATACCTGCTTCAATTAATTTCTCAACCATAACATATGATTCTCTAGTTAAAGCTAACAGTTCATCCAGAATTTCTTTACTTACAACTTGGCTCATAGAGAATTCCTCTATTGCATTTGAAATGGGTTGCTGTATGTCCTCTACATAATATTCCGCGAGACCATATAGTTTTTCAGTACTAGTACTATACAACTTCTCTTTTTCATTCCATTTTTCAAGCCAATCATACGTATGCTGTTTCACTACAAATAAAAATAATTCTTCTTTACTTTTAAAGTGATAATAAATGCTTCCTTTACTTCTCTCTGTAATTTCACAAATCTCTTCCATAGATGTAGCTGCATAGCCCTTCTGTGAAAACAGACTTTCTGCTTTATAGGCAATTTCTTTCTTTATCTCTTCTGCGCTTCTTCTCATATTCACACCTCTTTAAACCGACCGTTCAGTCTAATAATAACAAATAAAAAACCTCTATCGCAAGAGGCTATACTCCTTATTTAAGAAAACGTACTTTCAAACCACATTCGAATCATATGTATTATTCCAAATTTAAATCCTCATTTAGTAAGAAATACGGTTCCCTTTTCATTTCCCCTAGCATGTTAAAAATATTTAATCAAACGTTTGTTTAACTGTTTTTATGCATATGTAAGCCAACTAATCAAACGTTTGTTTAAAAAGAAATACGCCCCCTATAAGGCGTATTCTCATCAATCACCACCGCCTCCACCACCGCAGCTACCTCCACTATCTCCACCAAAAGAACCTCCGCAATCATGTGAACCTCCATCGTGCGAGCTATCATTATCCGATCCAGCAAAGAAAAATAATGGTGATGAGCTGTTGGATGAATTATGAATGTTATTTTGTTTTGTAAGATTTACCTTCTTTTTGTTTGATCGAACTGCTGTTACGATCGTTCCAACTACAACAAATAATAGTATGACAATAATAAATTCCATATAAAAGCCTCCCTTAATCTTCGAATAATTGAATGGTTCTCTCTAAATTTTCAAGTGAAATGAAGCGCGATTCACGAAGGATCTCTTTTCCATTATAAAATAATAAAACTGTTGGCCCTGTAAATACTGCATATCGCCCCGCAATCTCTTGCATGTCTTGTAGTAATATTTCTACTTTCTCTACGTAATCATAATTCTCTAATACGCAATTTACTTTTCTTAACATAACATCACAAACACCACAATTTTCCGTTTTAATAAACAGCAGTACTAATTGTTGTCCTTCAATATATGTCGCTAATTCTTCTATCGTTTCAAATGTATTCATCTTATCCCTCTTAGCGTAATTTACGAAATACTTTACCCTGATACATACGAAAAGCTGAACTATCTTTAATCTTTCTCTTTTCCATTACCTGCTGAAAACGCAGCGTTTTTGCTGTTAACTCTTCTTGTAATTCTTTTCTCTCTACTTCATCATAACAGCACGCAATTAAGTCTTCTATTTTTAATATATCTTTTTGTAGTTCCATTTCTGGTGGAATCATACCTGCATTTTTCAAGATTTTATAACTCATTCTAAGTTCTGGAGGTACCATTGAAAGGTCTTCTAATTGTAGTGGTTTTCCTTTCCCCGGAATATGATCGAGATCACCATTCCGTATTGCTTGTCGAATTTTTTCTTCAGCAATGTTCAAAAAGACATCCACACCATTCGCTCCTTTACATATTTTTACTATTATTTTACATGATATTTTCTCATCTTGCTACGCTATTACAAATTGACTTTATACAATTTTTTCTCAAATTTAATTACAAGGAGCCTTTTCCTCCCTAATCAATATTTTATTTTCATGTGTAGTCTGTATTAGAGCCATTTAATATTGAGAAAATCTTTGTGAATCCAATAAAGCGTTTACACCAAATCTTGCATTTGCTACGATTTAATCACCCCCAGCTCCCTTGTATAGACTTCGTGATGTCTGATCATTTTTATCTAGACGTTTCATACGTCTAGATTCACTTTGGTTTATTGGCGCATGCCTTTAAATATATCTTTTATTTTGAAAGGAGAAATGACTATGAGATCAAAAAACTTCACGCTGCTATTACTATCCCTACTACTTTTCTTACCTCTTTTTCTCACAAACTTTATTACTCCAAATTTCGCATTAGCAGATTCACCAAAGCAAGGTCAAAAAATTGTTGGGTATTTTCCTTCATGGGGCGTTTACGGACGTAATTATCAAGTTGCAGACATTGATGCATCAAAGCTAACTCATTTAAACTATGCTTTCGCTGATATTTGCTGGAATGGAAAACATGGAAACCCTTCTACTCACCCCGATAATCCAAATAAACAAACGTGGAACTGTAAAGAATCTGGTGTACCACTGCAAAATAAAGAGGTCCCTAATGGCACTCTCGTACTCGGTGAACCATGGGCTGATGTCACAAAATCTTATCCGGGATCGGGTACAACTTGGGAAGATTGTGATAAATATGCCCGCTGTGGAAATTTCGGAGAACTGAAACGATTAAAAGCTAAGTATCCTCACTTAAAAACAATTATTTCAGTTGGTGGCTGGACTTGGTCTAACCGCTTTTCTGATATGGCCGCTGATGAAAAAACAAGAAAAGTGTTCGCTGAATCTACAGTAGCTTTTCTTCGCGAATATGGATTTGACGGCGTTGATTTAGACTGGGAATACCCGGGTGTTGAAACGATTCCTGGTGGTAGTTATCGTCCTGAAGATAAACAAAACTTCACCCTTCTGCTTCAAGATGTTCGAAATGCATTAACGAAAGCTGGTGCAGAAGATGGTAAACAATATTTACTAACAATCGCGTCAGGTGCAAGCCAACGTTATGCGGATCATACAGAGCTAAAGAAGATTTCTCAAATACTGGATTGGATTAATATTATGACATACGATTTCCACGGTGGATGGGAAGCTACTTCTAACCATAATGCTGCACTATACAAAGATCCAAATGACCCCGCAGCGGATACGAAATTTTACGTAGATGGTGCGATAGACATTTATACAAATGAAGGGGTTCCAGCGGATAAACTCGTATTAGGTGTACCTTTTTACGGACGTGGATGGAAAAGTTGCGGAAAAGAAAATAATGGGCAATACCAACCTTGTAAACCAGGTAGTGACGGAAAGCTCGCTTCTAAAGGTACTTGGGATGATTATTCTACCGGTGACACAGGTGTGTACGATTATGGTGATTTAGCATCTAATTATGTGAATAAAAATGGTTTTGTTCGCGGATGGAACGATGTAGCGAAAGTACCTTATTTATATAATGCGACTACAGGAACCTTTATTAGCTATGATGACAATGAATCTATGAAATATAAAACAGACTATATAAAGACAAAGGGTTTAAGTGGCGCAATGTTTTGGGAACTAAGCGGGGATTGCCGTACAAGTCCAAAATATAGTTGTAGTGGACCAAAATTACTTGATACGCTAGTAAAAGAATTACTTGGTGGACCTATTACTCAAAAAGATACTGAACCACCAACAAACGTAAAAAATATTGCTGTTACAAATAAAAATTCAAACTCAGTTCAATTAAACTGGACTGCATCTACTGATAACGTAGGCGTTACTGAATATGAAATTACTGCCGGAGAAGAGAAATGGAGTACAACAACAAATAGCATTACAATTAAAAACTTGAAACCTAATACAGAATACACATTTTCAGGATTAGCAAAAGATGCTGCTGGTAACAAATCACAACCTACTTCTATTCTTATAAAAACAGATGATGCTAACACAACACCTCCTGGTGGAAATGGCAATGCTACCTTTTCAGTCACTTCAAATTGGGGAAGTGGTTACAACTTCTCAATTATAATTAAAAATAGCGGAACGACCCCTGTTAAAAACTGGAAATTAGAATTTGATTATAACGGCAATTTAACACAAGTTTGGGATTCTAAAATTAGTAGTAAAATAAATAATCATTACGTAATTACGAATGCAGGATGGAATGGTGAAATTCCTCCTGGTGGATCAGTTACAATCGGAGGGGCAGGAACAGGCAATCCCGCCGAACTTGTAAATGCATCCATTAACGAAAACTAAACGTAACCTCCATTAATTATTTCACTAAAGTTTGAATTTAGGTTTGAGTGCTCTATCCTAAATTCAAACTTTTAATTTTATGAAAAATCACAATTTATATTATAATAACCTATTATAATTATATTTAGTTTCTAATATGAAGTTCGCGTGAAGTTCATCTGAATTTTACATGAATTTCCTTTAAGTTCTATTGTCTTCCCATACTAATCACATTATCCTTTACATATAGGAATCATTTCCATTCCATTTCAAACTATCTATATATATAAAAAAGATAGTAGCCTATTAGGGAAAGGCATCTAGTATTATTATAAATATAACCAAAGAAAAAGAACTCTTATGGTGCGCTTATAAGCGCACCATAAGAGTTCTTTTTCATACAATTCTCATTTGAGAGTTCTCGAAAATCATGTTAATCACAAAGAAAAGGCATTAACTCATAAAAGCTAATGCCTTTTCTTTGTGATTATTGTTAAACGTTCCATTTTTCGATATTCCATATTTTCGTTATCCATGCTTCATAGAAAGAGGGCTCATGTGAAACAATTAAAACTGTACCTTTATATTGTTTTAACGCTTCCTGTAAATCCGTCTTAGTCTCTGTATCCAAATGGTTAGTTGGTTCATCTAAAATTAAAACATTGCTTTTAGTTACGATAAGTTCGCATAATCGTACTTTTGTTTGTTCTCCTCCACTTAATAACTGGATAGGTTTTAATACATGTTCTTCTTTCAATCCGCACTTTGCTAATGCTTGTCGGATTTCTTTTCTTGTCATATCTGGTCTCCCTGCCCATACTCTTTCTAGTGCAGTTATTTCTGAGGAAAATTCCTCTTGTGCAAAATAAGCGGGTTTTACTCGTTCCCCAACAGAAACTGAGCCGCCTAACGGTTTTATTTGTCCTAGTAATGTTTTTAACATTGTTGTTTTTCCAATCCCATTATGACCAATAATCGCAATCTTTTCCCCTTTTTTCACTTGAAAATCCAATTCCGGAAATAACGGTTCACCATAACCAATTTTCAGTTTCTCTACCTGTAATATACGACTCACTGGCTCAGTATAAACATTAAAATCAAAACGGGCGCGAGGTACATCGTTAACCTTTTCAACCTTTTTCATTTTCTCTAATACTTTTTCACGACTTTTCGCTTGTTTCGCTTTACGAATTTTATTTTTTTGAATAAAACCCTCTAAATGTACAATTTCTTTTTGTTGTTTCGCATACGCCGCTTGTAATTGTTTCCTTTGTAATTGATAACTTTGCAAAAAGGTTTCATAATCTCCCGCATAGCGCTTAACCTTTCGTTCTTCTAGATGATAAATAACATTCGTAATATTGTTCAAAAATATTTCATCATGCGAAATGATAATATAAGCTTTTTCATACATTTGTAAATATGATTGCAACCATTCTATATGTGCTGTATCTAAATAGTTAGTTGGCTCATCTAATAATAAAACATCCGCTTTTTCTAAAAGGAGTTTCCCAAGTAACAACTTTGTCCGCTGACCACCACTTAACTTTGAAACATCCTTTTCCAATCCTATTTCAAACAAGCCTAAGCCTGTTGCTACTTCCTCAATTTCTGTATGAATTTGATAAAAATTAGAATTCTCCAATATAGTTTGTAACTCTCCATACCTTACTAACAATTTCGCTACTTCTCCTGCTCCAGCCATCTCTTCTGTAAGTTTTAACATGTCACGTTCCAACTCATACAGGTTAGAAAACGCACTTTGCAAGTATTCTTCAATTGTTATGCCTTCTTGTAAATCTATATGCTGTTGCAAAAAGCCAATCTTCACATGTGGAAACCATTCAATTTTCCCATCATCATGTATAAGTTCTCCCGTTAACAAGCGTAATAATGTTGATTTTCCAATTCCATTTTTCCCTACTAGCCCAACATGTTCGCCCTTTAATAATCGAAAGCACGTATTATATAAAATGGTTTTCTCACCATATGAATGACTTACATTTTCTACTGTTAATATACTCATCTTTTCTCTCTCCTTTTCTTATGATCCATAAGCTAAATAGAGAGAACAACAGTATAAAGCCTTATTTAGTTATACATATAAAAATGGGTAAGGTGAATACACCTTACCCATTACATATTATCGTAAGAAAGGATTAAGGTTCTTTACCTGCTGTCTTCAATTTAGCTTCATCTTTAAAAATGGGCAGACTTCTCCCGTATCAAGCTAAAACCATTTGAAGAACAGTTGATAAAGTCATTTTATCCTTTCACTCCTTTAACGTTTGTTATATTAAGAGTATAAATCACTCTGTTATATTCTATTCTCTATTTTTTCTTTTGTTCCTTCTTCCAATTTATCCGATGTTAATGAACCCACTATTTCCCCTATAGATTTCATCTTTCTCCTTCAATAGAAAAAAGCCTCTTAACAGCAATTATACAAAAAACTGTTAAAAGACTTTTTTCTATTTTTTCATGTAAGGAGCCAATACTCTTAAAATTTCTTCCTTATCCTTCTTTAACTCAAGAGATGTTAACATATCCATCGTTCGCGGCCTAGGTAATTCCACTTGGACCTCGCCAACTATTGATGCTGGTCTTTGAGATAAAATAAATACGCGATCAGAAAGTAAAATTGCCTCATCTAAGTCATGTGTAACCATAACAATTGTTTGCTTTTCTTGATGCCAAGAATTTAAAAGCCAACTGTGTACTTCCATTTTTGTAAATGCATCTAATTTTCCAAAAGGCTCATCCAGCAGCATAATTGGCTTTTCACATAAATACGTACGAAGGAAACTAATTCTTTGACGCATTCCACCTGATAACTCATCTGGATAATGATCTGCGTATTCATCTAGCTCAAATTGCTTTAATGCTTCCATTCCTTCTGTCAGCCTTTGTCTTTTAGGCTTCCCTTCGATTTCCAATGGAAGAACGATATTTTGCAAAGCCGATCGCCACGGTAGTAATAAATCTTGTTGCGGCATATAACTAACAACATCTTGTTTTTTTACATACTCCTCGTTATAAAACACTTCTCCGCTCGTTGGCTCTTCAACACTTGCAATCATATTTAACAATGTACTTTTTCCACAACCACTCGGACCTACAAAAGAGACAAACTCTCCCTCTTGTATAGACGCACTAATATTTGCTAATACATTCTTTCCATCGAAAGCTTTTACAATATCTTTTATTTGTAATCCACTCATTTTTCACTTGGAAGGAATTCATTTGTAAAGGCATCTTTTACATCGATTTTCTTTTTAATAACTTTGTTGTCATATAAGAAATTCATGTAATTCGTCCAAATCTCTTCCTTCTGTACTCCCCACGCTTTTGCATCATCTTGATACTTTGTACTTAACCACTTTTGGCTTTCTTGTACTAATTCTTTATTCACATCTGGAACAGCTTTAATTAAAATATCCGCAGCTTCTTTCGGTTCTTTAATTGCAAAATCATAACCTTCTGTCGTTGCCGTCATAAATTTTTTCACAAAATCTTTATCTTGCTTCGTATGTTTTTCACTTGTTATAATAACAGGACTATAGAAATCAAGCGCTGGATCTAAGTCTTTTACCATAATTGTATTTAACTCTTTTCCTTGACGCTTCGCTTCAATTCCATCCCATCCATAATAAATCCATTCAAAGTCTGCATCACGACCGATTGATTTAAAGAAATCTGTTTGTCCAAGAATAATTTTTTCAACTTTATTAAAATCAGCTTGATGTTTCTCCATAATCGTCTTTAACGTCGCTTCTTCTGCTGGTCCCCCCCAGCCGCCATAACGTTTACCTTCAAAATCTTTCGGTGACGTCATATTATCTTTTTTTAGAGATGCAAAAGCAGAGGTATTATGCTGAATAATTGCACCAACAGAAACAACTGGGATTCCTTCAACACGAGCTAATGTTACATTTTCTTGTGCGCTTATCGCAAAGTCTGCTTTCCCAGAAGCAATCATCTGCTCTGCCGTTACATTATCACCAGGCTGGATAATTTCTACATCAAGCCCTTGCTTTTTGTAATAATCTTTCGTTTGCGCTACATATAAGCCAGTATGATTCGTATTTGGAAACCAATCTAAAACGACTTTTACTTTTTTATCTTTACTTGAACTTTCTTCTTTCTTCGCCGGATTACATCCAGTAACAGTTACTGCTAATAATGCAGCTAACATAATTTTTAAACCTTTTTTCATTTTCTGCCGCCCTTTCTGTATATCCATGGTGCTGTTATTCTTGCCATAAATTCAACAATAAAGTACAGACATAATGTCACCATGACGATAATCGCTGCAACACCAAATACTCGAGCCGTTAAAAAGGATTTTGTTGCTCTTGTAAGCATAACTCCTAATCCTTCGCTGGCACCAAGCCATTCCCCAATAATCGCCCCCATCACACTATATGTAACAGCAATTTTTAAACCTGAGAAGAAGTATGGGAGTACTGCTGGAAACTTTACTTTCTGGTAAACTTGCCATTTCGTTGCCTTCATTGTTTGTAACAGTTTCAGCATATTTTTATCTACCGTTTGGAAACCTTCTAAAATGCTAAGCGCAATTGGGAAGAAACAAACAAGAATAACAACCATTACTTTTGGCAACATTCCGTATCCAAACCAAATAATAAATAATGGTGCGAGCACAACGATTGGAATTGTTTGCGAAATAACGAGCAATGGATTCATTAAAATCCGAAATAAAGGGATGACATCCATAATGATAGCAATACTCGTCCCAAGTAAAATTGCAAAAAACAACCCAATTATTACTTCCTGTAACGTTTGCACTGTATTCGGTAATAGTAAATCTTTCATTCCAATTAACTCTTGCACAATTGCAGACGGCTTCGGTAAAATCCACGGCTCAATTTTAAATAATGAAACAGATCCTTCCCATATAGCAATGAGAAGGATAAGCCAAATTGTTGTGATTATTTTAGATCGCTTCTGGTTTTGCATATTCATCACGGTACTTCCAAACTTTTTCGTCAATCGTTACGCCTGTACTTGGACGATAGTGAATTTTAATAGAAGTGATTACTTCTTCTGCTCCAGCATCGACGCAAGCTTGTTGCGCGCGTTTAATGACGTCAAGAAGTACATCTAATTCTCCTTCCAACGTTGTTTCCATTGCCCCTACTTCATAACGAACTCCCGACTGTTGTACAACTTCAATTGCTTTATCAACAACGGAATACACATCTTTGTTCTTCGCTTGTGGTACTACTGAAAATGAAATTGTAACTTGTTGTGACATAATAAAATCCCCCTTACAAAATATGGTTTCAAAAAAAGAAAAGGCTTTCCTACCATGTAGGAAAGCCTTGTATACAAGTTATTCTATAATAACTTATGCTACATCACTTTAAAGTAACTCCCTACGCTGGCATTATCCAGATCAGGTTGAGGGTCGATGTATACTTACATCCTCTCAGCCAATTGGCTCCCCGGTTCTTAATTCGTTTTCATTGTAGCATGATTTATTTTATTGAACAAACAAAAGCATGCATAATCACTTCATTTAACTTTTGAATTCCCCAATTAACTCTTGTAACTCCTGTGAAAGCCAACTTAAAGAACTAGCTAATTCAGCAATATCTTGTACAGACATTTCCTGTTCTTTCATACTTTCTTGAACATTACTACTACTATTCGCATACTTATTTGCGATAAGTGATAGTTCATTTACAACACGAACAATATTTTGGCTATTTTGCAATATATCACTTGAATTGCTAGAAACAGCTCTAACTTGATTGGTAACAGTTTGTGCTGATTTCGAAATTTTTTCAAAGAAAGCACCACTACTTTCAACAAGTTTAATTCCTGATTCTACTTCTTTTGAAGCTTTTTGCATTGAAACAACAGCTTCTTCCGTTCCAGCTTGTGTTTCCCCAATTAATTTTGCTATATCTTTTGCTGATGCTTCCGTCTGCTCTGCTAATTTACGCACTTCATCAGCAACAACGGCAAATCCCTCTCCAGTTTCCTCAGCACGTGAAGCTTCAATAGTAGCATGTAAAGCTAGCGAATTAGTTTGATTTGAAATACCTGTAATTTCAGTTACAATATCACTAATTTCTTTTGATCTTGCTTCCAAAGAATAAATAATAGAAGATAAATCTTGTACTGCATTTTGTATTATGTTCATTTGATTAATCGCCTGTTTAATAACACCATTTCCTTTTCCTGAATGATGCTCTATACCTTCAGACTCTTTCGCCATTTGTTTTGCAGCATTCGTTATCTCTTCCATCTTATCTTCCATTTCATATACAATACCTAAATACTGTGGTACTGAAGTTTCTTGTGACTGGGCGCCAGCTCTTAACTCAACCATAGAACTTACGATTTCTTGAACTGCCATGCTATTCTCTTTCGTACTCACTGACAATTCTTTTGAAGATGAGGAAACCTGTTCTGCTGTCTGCTTCACTTTATCTATAATTCCTTTAAACTTCTCGATGGTATTATTAAAATACGCATTAATAATACCAATATCATCTGGTCTTTCCTCTAATTTAATACTTAAATCACCTTCACCGACTTTGCGCAACCCTTCACGTAAATCCCGCAATGGAGCAAGTGCGTTACGTACGATTAAGAATTGAATAACAGTTGCAATTAAAACAGAAATACAAATAAACATTAAACCTTGTATAATGAATTTTCCCTTTGTAATAGGAACAATAGAGGCATCTACATCGGCTGCAACAATTGCCACAATATTATCTTCTCCATCTTTAATTGGCTCTAATATCGTTACCCATGATCCTAATGCGTCTTCATATACTACTGTCATGTTTGCTTTTTTCGTGCTCATTACCTTATCATATGCTTTCATCCAAAGATCTGGTTGTTTATAATAGTCCCCTGGCTTTACTTCAACAACATTTGCTAAGTCTGTAGACAAGTCGACGATTTGTAACTCACCTTTTTCATTTTCTTTTGCTCCAACAATATACGTTTGTCCAACACTGTTCAATTCTTCCGTTGATTCATCTAATTTCTCTGTTAACTTCTCTCTCTTTTCTCTTTCTGCCGTTGGATTTTTTGCAACATCTCTCACTATTTCTGCGTCTAATTTATGTAATACCGTATCTCCTGTTTCAAAAGAATGCCTTTCAAATATAGACATCATACTATTTTGAAACATGTTAAAACTTAACGCCCCCATACTACCAACAAGCGTCAAAATAACTAATACAGTTAACAATACATTTTTTTGAAGAAATGATAGCTTGCGCCAATACTTTCCCATTAACATCACCTTTCTAAATTAACTTAGTATAAAGTAAAACTATTAAAATATAAACCTCATCAATAAATGATAACAATTCTCATTTGTTTACAAATAAAAAAAAGACCAATGAAAAAGCATTGGTCAAAACCAACCCTATCCGTCCGGTAACTGGCTAGCATAGTCATTTGACCTTAGCCCCTGTAGTTTTGCGCCCTCATGTTTCCATCAGTTTGCCTTTCTCGCTGAACGAGTTGAACGATATGGGAGTTCTATGAGAATTTAAATATTCTCTTTCACAGATTACAACATAAAAATTAAAATGTCCACTTATTTAGAGATTTAAATATAAAGTTTTAATGTATTATTTTTTCGAAATAATTTAACAAAGTTCGTGAATGTTACATTTCTTGTGTTATATAATAAAAAACGTATACAACACAAGGATTATTCCGGATATTAATTTAATTTTCTTTCAAATTAAATTATTCGAATATATCTTAACTTACGAATTTCGGAGGTAGTTTATCATGTTTTGGCTACAATTTCTTACGTTACTACTCTGCATTTTTATTGGTGCACGCTTAGGCGGAGTTGGTCTAGGAGTAATGGGTGGCGTTGGTATGGCAATACTTGTTTTCGTCTTCCACTTACAACCTACAGCTCCTCCTATTGATGTAATGCTTATGATTTTAGCAGTAATTACAGCTGCCGGTGCTTTGCAAGCTGCTGGAGGAATGGATTACCTTGTCTACCTTGCTGAGAAAGCATTACGAAAAAATCCAAAGCGTATTACATTTTTTGCTCCTATTGTTACTTATTTATTCACGCTATGCGCGGGAACTGGTCATGTCGCTTATTCTGTACTTCCCGTTATCGCCGAAGTATCTCGCGAATCAGGAATTAGACCTGAACGACCAATGTCAATTGCCGTTATCGCTTCCCAGCAGGCAATTACAGCTAGTCCAATATCGGCTGCAACAGTTGCACTTTTAGCAATGTTAGCCGACTATAAAATCACCTTGTTAGATATTTTAAAAGTCAGTATCCCTTCTACTTTTATTGCTTGTATGGTAGCTGCATTCGTTGCTAGTAAAATGGGAAAAGAATTAAATGAAGACCCTGAATACTTGAAGCGATTAAAAGAGGGAATGATCCCTAAACTTGAAGAGAAAAAAGAATTTGCGGGTGTAAAAGGCGCTAAATTATCAGTTATCCTTTTCCTAGTAGGAACTTTCCTTGTCGTACTTCTTGGTTCATTTGAAGCCCTTCGTCCGGGATGGATGGTTGACGGGAAGTTAGCTCGTCTTTCCATGCCAAACACAATTGAAATGGTCATGTTAACCATTGCTGCTCTCATTATTATTTTCTGTAAACCAAATGTGGAAAGCATTGTAACTGGTAACGTCTTTAAAGCAGGCGCAACAGCAGTTGTTGCTATTTTTGGTATCGCTTGGATGGGAGATACTTTCTTCAACGGAAACTTAAATATAATTCAAGGATCAATTCAACACTTAGTGACAAGTGCACCATGGCTATTTGCTATTGCACTATTCATTCTATCTATTTTACTGTATAGCCAAGCAGCAACAGTTCGTGCTTTAGTGCCACTCGGACTATCACTTGGTATTCCGCCGGCATTACTTATTGCGATGTTCCCTGCAGTAAATGGATATTTCTTCATTCCAAACTACGGGACAATCGTTGCTGCAATTAACTTTGACCGTACTGGTACAACAGGAATTGGTAAATATGTTTTAAATCATAGCTTTATGATTCCTGGCCTGATCGCAACCTTTACTTCTATCGGAATTGGAATGCTCTTAATTTCAATTATGTTTTAAATAAAAGCACAAACCTGCAATTTTAAAGGGTTTGTGCTTTTTTAATCAAACGTTTGTTTAAATAAACGAAACAACTTTTTTGCAACTCTACAAACTCTTATTTACTTCCTCAGCTAATTTCTTCGTACTTTCATGCGCAGATTCAGCTAAGCTAATCGCTGAAATAACTGAAACACCATTCGCTCCCGCTTCTATAACAGAAGCTGTATTTTCAATTGTAATACCGCCAATCCCAACGATCGGTATTGTAATCTCTTGTTCCCTAAAATACTTTAGACCTTTCGTTCCTTGAACCGCTTTCGTATCTTTTTTCGTACTCGTCGGGAAAATTGGACCAACTCCTAAATAATCGGCTCCATTTTCAATCGCCCAGCGTGCTTCTTCAATTGTATGTGTAGATACTCCAATAATTTTATCTCCCATTTTTTTACGAACAGATGTAATTCCTTCATCATCTTGTCCAACATGCACGCCATCTGCATCTAACTCGAGGGCTAGTTCCACATCATCATTTACGATGAATGGTACACCGTACTCCTTGCAAAGCGCTTGTAGTTCTTTCGCAAAATCAATACGTTTCTCTCCCGTTAAAGCCCCTTCTCCCTTTTCACGAAGTTGAAAAATTGTTATACCACCTTCTAGTGCATCTCTCAATACTTGTAGTGGCTCCTTCGTACAATTGTTACTTCCCATAATAAAATATACTGGTAATAACCTAGACATTTCAGCCTTTGTAATACGCGGCATCTAGTTCCCCTCCTTACTATATAAGCTCAATCTTTCCATACTTCTCAATATCATCTGAAGTTGTATTCGCTAACTGATTTAAAAATTCAATTTGAAAGCTTCCTGGTCCATTCTCTACTGTTTTCGAAGCCGCTACTTCTGCTGCTACTCCATAGAATGTTAATGCGGCTACTGCTGCCTTTACATAATCCTTTTCTACCGCTACAAATGCTCCTATTACAGAAGTTAGTAAACAACCTGTTCCAGTAACTTTCGTTAAAATAGGATGGCCATTTCGAATAAGAATAGTTCGCTCTCCATCTGTAACAACATCTTCTTGTCCAGTAATTATCGCAACTGTATTTAATTCATCCGCTGCCTGTTTTGCAATATTTACAACATTACCGTTTCCAGTACCAGCATCTACACCTTTAATTTCCCATTTCTCATTAATAACGTTAGCTATTTCAGCCGCATTTCCGCGGATAACAGCTAAATCGATTTCAGCTGGAATATATCTCGCAACTTCTGTTCGATAAGAAGTTGCTCCTGCCCCAACTGGATCAAACAATACTGGTACATCATTCTTATTTGCTGATTTACCAGCAAGTAACATCGCTTCTACCTCTTCAGGACGAAGTGTACCCATATTTAAAACAAGGGCTCCCGCAATGCTAGCCATTTCTGCTACTTCTTCTTTTGCATACGCCATTACAGGTGATGCTCCTAATGCTAACAAACCGTTTGCTGTAAAATTTGTTACAACAACATTTGTAATATTATGCACGAGTGGATTAGACTCTCTCACCAAATCCACTACTTTACTAATTTCTTTCATATTCATCCTTTTCATCTCCTAACTATAGTAATGGGAGATACACAAAAAGGCACTTTGCGCGTACGCAAAGTGCCTGAACATGTGCTTTTACACTCTCCCTACGCTGGCATTATCCAACAGGTTCAAATGGTCAATGACGGACTAGTCATACTCTCAGTTTGCATCCACAAACTCCCATGTGTTTATTATTCATCTACTTCAAAGTCTACTCTTATTCTAGTAAAATAACAAGTTCTTTACTTTTATAGAATGATAGAGATCAGAACTCTCCTGGTTCAACCATTCTTCGCCTTTATATAAGTAAAACTCTCACACGTATATTTCACCACAAATAACTCAAACCGTCAGCAAGACTGAATAGAACAAAGATGTATGCTATATTTAACGTATGGAAATTTGAAAGGATGTTTTTAAATATGGCAAAAAGTATTGTAATTGCTGAAAAACCTTCTGTTGCACGTGATATCGCACGTGTACTGAAATGTGATAAAAAAGGGAACGGCTATCTTGAAGGTAGTAAATATATTGTTACTTGGGCTTTAGGTCATCTCGTTACATTAGCTGATCCAGAAAGCTATGATGTGAAATATAAACAGTGGAATTTAGAAGATTTACCAATGCTACCGGAGCGTTTAAAACTAACCGTTATTAAACAAACAGGGAAACAGTTTAACGCTGTAAAAAGTCAGCTTCTTAGAAAAGATGTAAATGAAATCATTATAGCTACTGACGCCGGTCGTGAGGGCGAGTTGGTCGCACGCTGGATTATCGATAAAGTTAAAATGCAGAAACCGATTAAACGTCTATGGATTTCATCTGTTACCGATAAAGCAATTAAAGATGGCTTCGCAAATTTAAAACCAGGAAAAGCATATGACAATCTATACGCTTCAGCGGTCGCACGTTCAGAGGCTGACTGGTATATCGGACTTAATGCGACTCGAGCATTAACTACTCGCTTTAATGCCCAACTAAATTGTGGTCGTGTTCAAACACCTACTGTAGCCATGATTGCAAGCCGTGAAGATGAAATCAAACATTTCAAAGCTCAAACTTACTATGGTATCGAAGCTCAAACAGCTGAGAGATTAAAGCTAACTTGGCAAGATACAAAAGGAAATAGCCGTAGCTTTAATAAAGAAAAAACTGATGCAATCGTGAACAAAATTAGTAAGCAAAATGCTACTGTTGTAGACATTGATAAAAAACAAAAGAAATCGTTCGCTCCTGGTCTTTACGATTTAACTGAGCTACAACGTGATGCGAATAAAATATTTGGTTACTCTGCGAAAGAAACATTAAACATTATGCAAAAATTATATGAACAACATAAAGTTTTAACGTACCCTCGTACAGATTCACGCTATATTTCATCTGATATTGTCGGAACACTTCCAGAGCGTCTGAAGGCTTGCGGAGTTGGAGAATACCGTCCTTTAGCACATAAAGTATTGCAGAAACCTGTAAAATCTAATAAATCATTTGTTGATGATAGTAAAGTAAGTGATCATCACGCAATTATCCCAACAGAGAGCTATGTAAACTTCTCAGCTTTCACAGATAAAGAACGTAAAATTTATGACTTAGTTGTAAAACGTTTCTTAGCTGTTTTATTCCCGGCCTTTGAATATGAACAACTAACATTGCGCACGAAAATTGGTGACGAAACGTTCATCGCACGCGGAAAAACGATTTTACATGCTGGTTGGAAAGAGGTTTATGCAAATCGATTTGAAGATGATGATGCAAGCGATGATGTAAAAGAACAAATCTTACCTCGCATCGAAAAAGGCGATACATTAAACATAAAACTAATTGTCCAAACATCAGGTCAAACGAAAGCACCTGCACGTTTTAATGAAGCAACATTACTTTCAGCGATGGAAAACCCAACAAAATACATGGATACGCAAAACAAACAACTTGCTGACACGTTAAAGTCAACTGGTGGATTAGGTACTGTAGCTACACGAGCTGATATTATCGACAAGTTATTCAATTCGTTCTTGCTTGAAAAACGTGGTAAAGATATTCACATTACTTCAAAAGGCCGTCAGTTACTTGATTTAGTGCCAGAAGAACTGAAATCTCCTACACTAACTGGTGAATGGGAGCAAAAGTTAGAAGCTATCGCTAAAGGAAAATTAAAGAAAGAAGTATTCATTTCAGAAATGAAGAACTATACGAAAGAAATTGTTGCTGAAATTAAATCGAGTGATAAGAAATATAAACACGACAACATTTCAACGAAGTCTTGTCCAGACTGTGGTAAACCAATGTTAGAAGTAAACGGTAAAAAAGGTAAAATGCTTGTATGCCAAGATCGCGAATGTGGTCACCGTAAAAATGTATCCCGCACTACAAATGCACGCTGTCCTCAGTGTAAAAAGAAACTAGAACTTCGTGGTGAAGGAGCAGGCCAAATTTTCGCATGTAAATGTGGCTATCGTGAGAAACTTTCTACATTCCAAGAGAGACGTAAAAAAGAATCCGGCAGCAAAGCTGATAAACGCGACGTTCAAAAATATATGAAACAGCAGAACAAAGAGGAAGAACCATTAAACAATCCATTCGCAGAAGCATTAAAGAAATTAAAATTTGATTAAATAAAAAGGTTCCTACCTCTATTGATATGATCCCCTTATA
>NZ_QNUA01000016.1:0-58281 GCF_008042285.1 Bacillus sp. AR13-1 | reverse complement strand
CAGTTTTCAAAGAACTACTTAGTCGCTCATTTGCGACTTCCTTATGTTAACATCTTCATTTTCCGATGTCAACTAAGTTTTTTAATTTCTTTTTTGTCGTTTTCTGCGTTTCTGCATCAGCGACGTTTATTAATTTATCATATCCTTACTCTTAGCGTCAACACTTTTTAATAAAAAATTCTTTTTCTTACATAACGAATACATTCTTCCCTATTAGCAACTCTCCGAAATAAACAAAAAATGATTTTATACCTTTCTTCCATCGCCTTTTTTACAACGCTATGTATACGCTCATCTTCAAAATCAAATAAAAGTTCCTCTAACTCTCTCTTCAGTATGTATTCAATTTCTTTTTTCTCTTCCTTCGTCAACATAATCCCAAGCAAATTATCACCCCAATAACTCCTTACGTGTACCGATAAACGCCCCACTCATTTTCAATTATCAATACTGTATCATCAAAAAACAAAATTCTATCACTCATTATATCCACCACTTACGATATTAATCCCTTGTTCTCTTTTTTTAATTTAAAGCATATATGTAACTGAAAAGGATTGGACAAAGGGGCGTAATATTATGTTTTTCTTTTTTATTACGAGTAAAAGAACATTTAAACACATTAGCTTAATAATCGTACTTTCCTTATTTACAGCATGGCTACTCTTTTTAAAAACATATTCACATGAATCTGCTTTTTCAACTGCTACTGGCCCTAAAGTGATTTACAAAGGGGACACTGCAAAAAAACAAGTTGCATTCACGTTTGACATTAGTTGGGGGGACAAAAAAGCTATTCCAATCCTTAATACACTCAAAGAAAGAGAAATTAAGAATGCAACCTTCTTTCTCTCTGCTGCATGGGCTGAAAGACACCCTGATATTGTCGAACGCATCATGAAAGATGGACATGAGATTGGTAGTATGGGCTATAATTACACATCCTACACTTCACTAGAAGCAAATGAAATACGACGAGATCTTTTGCGGGCACAAGATGTTTTTACGAAACTTGGCGTAAAACAAGTCAAGCTATTACGTCCACCTAGTGGCGATTTTAACAAAACAACTCTTAAAATAGCGGAATCACTCGGATACACCATCGTTCATTGGAGTAACAATTCAAATGACTGGAAAAATCCCGGCGTAAATAAAATCATTTCCACAGTCTCTAGCAATTTAAAGGGTGGAGATATCGTCTTATTACATGCTTCTGATTCTGCCCTTCAAACAAATAAGGCTTTACCATTACTCTTACAAAAATTAAAGAGCGACGGATATGAACAAACATCTGTATCACAACTTATTTCCAACACAAGTACAAAAAGTGAAGATATTAAGTAGTTCCTTTCTACACGGTTCTTCACACATAAAAAGCTCTGCTATCTTTTGTTAAGATAGCAGAGCTTTTTTATCCTAGCATTTACAGACGATAAGAATCTGGATAATTAAAAATCCACTCTCCTCATTAAGCTGACTTACTCTTTTGTCCAATTAAACGATGCAATACAAGTAACTGATATGAATTACATAATAAAAGTGGTATCACCATTAAATATAACCAATCAGTATCATTAATCCGGAGCGCTGGTACCCATTCAAGAATTGTTACAACAACCATAAAGAACAGAGCGGGAACGAATGCTTTTTTATTCGTTTCTTTACTCTTTATATAAGCGACAATTGCCCCAAACACAAATAACATCCCAGCAACAAGTATGTTATTCCCTAATGAAACTTCCCCATTCGCAACAAGTACTGACCTTAAATAAACGAAATCAAACAATACGAACGCAATAAAGAACAGTTGCACTGTATTCCATAAAGAAGATGACCGAAACATCCCTAATCCAAAACGATGGATCGTTAAATACGCAAAGAACCCCATTTGACTTATAACACTAAAAATAAATCCTACGCCCATCAACCAAAAGGAAATTGCTAAAATCTCTTTTCCGTCGAAATTTTGAAAAAATTTAGCGTACTTGTCCCACTCTAAAACAAAACCAATAAAGACTGTGCTAATCCCACCAAGAAACAACGTCGTAAAAAATAGTCGTACCCACTTGCGGCTATTCACAACACATCCCCCATTATTCTTATATTTCTAATTAAATTGTAACAATGACAATTTCAAAAAGCTAGCCATGTTAATGTATAAATTCCTTAAAGAGATTTATATTAAAAAAAGAGAACTTTGCTGAAAGGAGCTCCAACTTATGAAACGGATGCTGCTCGTTTTGATTTCTTCTTTTCTATTTATAGCACTAGCGGCATGTGCACAAGAAAAAGAAGCAAAATCCGAACTTGATTATGATCAAACAAAAAAAATGATTGTTGATATTTTAAAAACCGATCAAGGAAAAAAAGCGATCCAAGATGTATTAACTGATGAAAAAATGAAACAAGCACTCATACTAGATGAAACAGTAGTAAAGAAAACGATTGAAGATGCACTGGTATCTGAAAAAGGGCAACAATTCTGGGAAAAGCTCTTTAAAGACCCTGAGTTCTCATCGAAATTTGCTAAAAGTATGGGAAAAGAACAAACAAACTTAATGAAAACTTTACTAAAAGATCCTGAATACCAATCAGGTGTTATAGAGATTATGAAAAATCCTGAAGTAGAGAAAATTATGTTACAAACAATGAAGAGTAAAGAATATCGTCAATATTTACAGCAAGTACTAACTGAAACTGCCGAAAGTCCTCTCTTCCAAGCTAAGATGATTGACATCATTAGTAAAGGTGTACAAAAAGCCGAAAAAGGTGGGTCTGATAAGAAAGGCGCAGGTGGTGAAGGCGGTTCTCAAGATGGGAACAAAGAACAATAATAAAAATTATAGAACTGAGTGGACAATGTATATATTGTCCACTCATTACTACTTTATTTTTGTGTAACAGCTGTTTTATCAATAACTGTCTCAGCTATCGTACGATAAATGAGACCCGTTGTATGTGTATCTTCATATACTGACGGCGCAAAGTCCTCTTTATTCCAATCAGGTTGTTGAAGTGGAATTCGGCCAAGTATATCCGTTTGGAGTTCCGTAGCCAATTTATCTCCTCCACCTCTTCCAAACACATACTCTTTTTCACCAGTTGCTTTACTTTCAAAATACGCCATATTTTCAACAACACCAAGAATACTATGTTCTGTACGTAAAGCCATGGCTCCAGCGCGCGCTGCTACAAATGCCGCTGTTGGATGCGGCGTTGTTACAATAATCTCTTTACAAGCCGGCAACATCGAATGTACATCTAAAGCAACATCCCCCGTACCTGGTGGTAGGTCCAATACTAAGTAATCTAAATCACCCCACTCTACTTCTGTGAAAAAGTGATTTAACATTTTCCCAAGCATCGGTCCTCTCCAAATAACAGGTGCGTTATCTTCTACAAAGAATCCCATTGAGATTACTTTCACGCCTAGACGCTCCACTGGTATTATCTTATCACCTCTTACGATTGGACGTTTTTCTATACCCATCATATCCGGTACACTAAAACCGTAAATATCCGCGTCGATGATACCAACCTTTTTGCCTAAACGAGCTAAAGCAATTGCAAGGTTAACAGAAACAGTTGATTTCCCTACTCCACCTTTTCCACTTGCCACTGCTAAAAATGTTGTATTTGAGTTCGGTGATAATAAGGATTCACTTTTCTCTTCCTCTTGCGGTGGTGCAAACTGAGCTAATTCCTCTTCTGTAAATTCTGCAAAACGAAGTCCCACTGTTGTTGCTCCAAGTTCTTTTACTAACTTTACAATTCCAGACTGCAACTGCATTTGTTCCGCTGTACCCGTCTTTACAATTGCAATTTTAACACTTACATGTTCCTTCTCAGGCTTGACTGTCACCTCTTTAATTGCATTTGTTTCTTTTAACGTTTTATGTATAAACGGATCTACAATCCCTTCCAATGCTTCCACTACCTGCTCTTTTGTTACCATAATTAGCCCAGCCCCCTGTATGAAAAATAACGTATTGTTAATTAAATTTATCTCTCTTTATTTTTAAAATAAATGCGTTTACATTTCCAGTATAACATATTTTCGGAAAACTTCGTTAACGAGAGAAACTCGAAAAAATCCTCCTTATTCTGGAGGATTTCCTTTTTCCGTAAAATAACGTAATATACCACGATATATTGCAGCAGCTACTTTTTGTTGGTATTTCTCCGAATTTAACATATATCTTTCATTCACATTCGATAAAAAGCCCGCCTCAATTAAAGCACCTGGTGTTTTGGCATACTTCAATAAATACACGTGAGGAATTGTTTTAGCAGAACGATTCGTATTTTCTAAGCTTGTTCTCAATTCAGCTTGTATAAATTTCGCAGCCCGTTCATTTTCAATCGAAGAACGATAGTAGAACGTTTGTGCGCCTTTAGATCCACTACTAGTTAGGGCATTTAAATGAATACTCGCAAAAAAGTCTACATCAGGCTTATTAATGATCTCAACACGCTTTTTTAAATCCTCTGCTTTACGCCTACTATATGACTTTGTATCTTTATTAGCTAAATCATAATCTCCTTCACGCGTTAAAATAACTAAAGCACCTTGTTCTTGTAAATAATCTTGTACCTTTTTTGTAATCTCAAGTGTAATGTCTTTTTCTACAATATCCTTTCCACCAACAGCCCCTCCGTCTGGCCCACCATGCCCAGCATCTAGTACAATCACTTTCCCTGATAAGGGTAAATTCCAAGCTCGCCACGATTTTGTAATTTGAAATTCTTGTTTAACTAAAAAAAACAAAACAACCGCAGCGAGCGCAAAAGAGATAATTCGAATTCTCTTCATACCTTTCCTCC
Organism: Bacillus sp. AR13-1; assembly: GCF_008042285.1. Taxonomy (NCBI): domain Bacteria; kingdom Bacillati; phylum Bacillota; class Bacilli; order Caryophanales; family Bacillaceae; genus Bacillus; species Bacillus sp. AR13-1. The sequence goes on along the minus strand of NZ_QNUA01000016.1, from coordinate 53,457 downwards.
TCCAGCTAGTCCCTCTAATTACTTATATGGGACAAGAGGAAAGTTTATGCTTGTCTTAGTGTAGCTTTAATCGATATCTTCTTTCGCCTTTTTCATAGCCTTCCTGCCACCACAAGCCGATAAACTGCTGGCAAGATTCAAAAAGCAATTCCTCGTCTTGCAACTTAATTTCACGTATAGTCATACTCGTTAAAAATTGAAATAACGTTTCAGTTAATTGTTGTTCTTCTTCTAAAGCCCTATATTTCACATCAAAGAATGATTCGCCATGATAACCAAATTTACTGTATCTCGCTCCTAATAAATAAGATTCTATCCCTAGTTCAATGCAATAATCTTCATACTGACGATGAAGTTCTTGCATCTGAAAGGCATCACGAATATTTAAACGCAATGTTTTTAATGATAATTCTCGCAGCATCTTCCGCTCGTATTTTAACTGCTTTTCTTTTTGTTTTTCTTGTAAGCTGACAATGACATTCATAGTACTTATAAACCTCCCTAATACGTATTAGTCTAAACTTCTAAAGAAGAAGCATACGTAGGACGGTAGCACTAAAATATTCCAAGCTAAAAAAATTACAAAAGAAGAATTAAACATAAAAAAACCCCAACCAAAATGGTTGGGGTTTTTAGTTCGCAAAAATTAACGTTTTGAGAACTGAGGTGCACGACGTGCGCCTTTAAGACCGTATTTTTTACGCTCTTTCATACGTGCGTCACGAGTTAATAGACCCGCACGTTTTAATGTTAGACGGTATTCTGGATCAGCTTTTAATAAAGCGCGAGAAATACCGTGACGAATAGCACCAGCTTGACCAGTGTATCCACCACCATTTACGTTTACAAGTACATTGTAGTTACCTAAAGTTTCTGTTGCAACTAGAGGTTGTTTCACTACTTCACGTAATGCAGCAAATGGGATATAGTTTTCAAAATCACGACCGTTAATAATAACGCGTCCTTCGCCTGGAACTAGGCGTACGCGCGCTACTGAACTCTTACGACGTCCAGTGCCATAGTATTGAACCTGTGCCAAAGTAAGCCCTCCTTTAATTAATTATCCGCGAAGTTCGTAAACTTCTGGTTGTTGTGCTTGGTGTGGATGCTCTGCTCCAGCATACACGTTTAATTTCTTAGACACTTGACGTCCTAAACGTCCTTTTGGAAGCATGCCTTTAATTGCAAGCTCTAACATTTGTACAGGGTAGTTTGTACGCATTTCTAGAGCTGTTCTTTGCTTAAGTCCACCTGGGTGGTTAGTGTGACGGTAGTAAATTTTATCGTTTAATTTATTACCTGTTAAATGAATTTTCTCAGCGTTAATAATAATTACATGATCACCCGTGTCAACGTGTGGTGTAAATGTTGGTTTGTGTTTACCACGTAAAATGGATGCTACTTCAGTAGATAGGCGACCTAAAGTTTGACCTTCAGCATCAACCACATACCATTTACGCTCAACTTCGTTAGCTTTTGCCATAAAAGTCGTACGCATGTGTTTCCCTCCTCGTTATCTTTTCCATAGAAAAAATCTATTGTTTATCTTAAACACGATTTCCTTCCGGGGCTAATCGTGGTTTTAGAAACAATACCATATGTTATGATATACTTTTGAGTTTCTAATGTCAAGCAAATGTTACACCAGGATTAGTTGTTATAGTTTACCTGCCATAAGTAAAGTCCATGACCTGGAGCCATCTTTCCAGAAAACTGGCGATTTTGTTTCGCTAAAATCTCTGGAATACTATCCGGATCAAGCTTTCCTTGACCTACGCTAAGTAACGTACCAACAATAATTCTGACCATATTATATAAAAATCCATTACCTACAAAGCGAAAAATTAATTCATCGTCTTGCTCAATTAATTCGATTTCATAAATTGTTCGTACTTTATCTTTTTTGTCAGTTTTTGCCGAACAAAAAGAAGTAAAGTCATGCGTTCCAATAAAATAAGGAATCGCTTTTCTTATAGAGTTTATTTCGAGTGGATATGGATATTGATATACATAATTTCTACGGAATACATCCGCAGTCTTTGATAATAATACACGATAGCGATATTCTTTTTTCTCGACACCGTAACGTGCATGAAATTCTTCTGTTTTCTTCTCTACCTGCCTGATAATAATATCATCCGGCAACATTGTATTTAAAGCATTACTCCATTGCCACTCTTCAAGAGACAAAGGTGTATCAAAGTGTATCACTTGTCCTTTGGCGTGAACGGTAGAATCCGTTCTGCCTGATGCCTGCACACGAACAAGTTCTCCTTTATGCAACTTCTGCAATGCTTTCTCTATTTCTTGTTGAACAGTCCGATGCTGTGGTTGAATTTGGTAACCACAAAAATGAATGCCATCATATGCAACTGTACATTTTATTCTTTCCATTTCTCTATTCTCCATTACGACCGCACCCATGCCAAAATACAAGCTAAACAAAGTAAGCTTACAATTGTTACTGTATCACTTATTTTCCAGCGTAGTTGCCTAAATTTAGTACGTCCTTCGCCACTTTTATATCCACGAGATTCCATCGCAATCGCTAAGTCCTCTGCACGCTTAAAAGCACTGATAAATAATGGAACGAGTAGTGAGATAATAGCTTTCATCCTATCTTTTATCGGTCCCCCGGCGAAATCAATGCCACGTGACGCTTGTGCTTTCATAATTTTACTCGTTTCATCCATTAATGTCGGGATAAAACGTAGTGAAATTGACATCATTAATGCGATTTCATGAACAGGAACTTTTATACGCTTGAACGGCTTTAATAACGTCTCCAACCCATCTGTAATTTCAATAGGTGTCGTCGTTAACGTTAATAATGTCGTCATTAAAATAATAACGAAGAATCGTATAGAAATGTATATTCCTTGCTCTAATCCTTTTTCATGTATCGAAAACCAACCAAGCTGGAATAGTACTTCCCCTTCTTTATTTGTAAAAATATGCAGGAAAAATGTAAAAATAAAAATCCACAGAATTGGTTTTAAGCCCGAAAGTACATAACGAATCGGCACTTTTGCAAAAAATAAAGCAATGAGTGCATATAAAAATAAAAATCCATATGAAATCGCATTATTTGCTAAGAAAACAACAAATACATATAAAAAGACAATCAACAGCTTCGTACGAGGATCCAGTTGATGAATGAGTGACTGACCTGGAATATATCTCCCAATAATCAACTGCTGCATGATTCATGACCACCTTTTCGTAACACCTGTACAACTTCATGAGTAAGATCCTCTAAAGATAAGGTAGCCTTCGAAATTGAAATACCAAACTTCTCTTCAATTGCACGTTTATACTTTAAAGACATTGGAAGATCCACACCGATTTGTTCTAATTCATCAGCATATGAAAATACTTCCTCTGCTCTTCCTTGCAAAAAGACCGTTCCTTTATGCATGACCACTATTTGATCTGCATACTTAGCGGCATCCTCCATATTATGGGTAACAAGAATGACTGTAAGCCCCTGTTCCTTATGCAAATTGTAAAACATCTCCATGAGCTCGTGCTGTCCTTTTGGATCAAGCCCTGCTGTAGGTTCATCTAATACAAGCACTTCGGGTTCCATCGCAAGTACGCCTGCTATTGCAACACGCCTCATTTGCCCACCGCTTAATTCAAACGGAGAACGTGCTAATAACTCTATGTCCAATCCAACAAGCTGGATTGCATCTTTCGCCTTTTGTTTTGCCTCTTCTTCAGATACACCAAAATTAGTCGGTCCAAAACAAATGTCCTTTTCAACTGTTTCTTCAAATAGTTGATGTTCTGGAAACTGAAAGACAACCCCTACTTTTTTTCGTAGCGGCTTAAGCTTTTTCTCTTTCTTCCCTGCTGAAATTAAATGTTCACCAATTTGAACCGTACCATTTGTCGGCTGCAATAAACCATTTAAATGTTGAATCATCGTCGACTTACCTGAACCAGTATGACCGATAATGGCATAATAGCCCCCACTTGGAAACGACACGTCTACATCATAAAGTGCGCGTCTTTCAAATGGAGTTTTATATTGATAACGATGTTCTACTTTTTGGAATGTAATCTCCAAAGTTCGTTCACCAAGCTTTCCATTGTAAGATGCGTATTTTGCAAGTGAATTTCATTTCTTTTTAATAATTCTGCTATTTTCACCGAAAAAGGTACATCTAATCCAATCTCTTGGAGCATATGAGAGGATTTGAAAATTTGCTCTGGAGTACCTTCCTCTAATATTTCTCCCTTGTTCAAAATAATAATACGGTCTGACTGTGCCGCTTCTTCTAAATCGTGCGTAATCGATAATACCGTAATACCCTTTTGATCAACAAGTTGTCTGACCGTTTCTACTACTTCACGTCTCCCCTGAGGGTCTAACATTGAAGTTGCTTCATCTAGTATTAAAATAGATGGTTGAAGTGCTAGAACACCTGCTATTGCGACTCGCTGCTTTTGTCCACCAGATAACGAATGGGGTTCTTCATTTAAAAAATCTTCCATACGGACAAGTTGCAGAGCTTGTTCTAGTCTTTCTATCATCTGCTCCCTTGGCATTCCGATGTTCTCTAGGCCGAATACAACGTCATCTTGTACTGTCGTTCCAACAAATTGATTATCTGGATTTTGAAATACCATGCCAATTTGCTTTCGAACATCCCATACTGTTTCCTCTGATAAAATCATTGTATCATTTAAAGTAATTTTCCCTGATTCCGGTAAAAATAAGCCATTCAATAATTTTGCAAGTGTAGACTTCCCTGAACCATTTTGTCCAATAACAGATACCCATTCTCCTTCATATAAGGAAAACGAAACATCTTTTAATGCATAAGAGGCTGCCCCAGGATATTGAAATGATATATTTTCTGTCCGAAGTTTCTCTTTTTTCAATACAAGGCACCCTTTCTTTCGTCAAGTTAGCCTATTTTTATACTTAAAAAAAAAGGGCCATGACCAGTTACTTGAAAAGAACTGTCCTGCCCTTTTAATCATCATTATACTAACTCGATAATTACCATTGGTGCTGCGTCTCCGCGACGTGGACCAATTTTTGCAATACGAGTGTATCCGCCTTGGCGCTCAGCATAGCGTGGAGCTACATCAGCGAATAATTTTTGAAGTGCATCTTGACCAGTCTCAGCGTTAGCAACCTCATTACGGATGAAAGCTGCTGCTTGACGACGAGCATGAAGATCTCCGCGTTTACCTAAAGTGATCATTTTTTCCACTACAGAACGAAGTTCTTTTGCACGAGTTTCTGTCGTTTGGATGCGCTCGTTGATAATTAAATCAGTAGCTAAATCACGTAACATAGCTTTACGTTGCGCACTTGTACGGCCTAATTTTCTGTATGCCATTCGTAGTTCCCTCCTTTGTTGATGGGTTTAAATCCTCAGTCGTCTTTACGTAAACCTAAACCTAATTCCTCAAGTTTATGTTTAACTTCTTCTAAGGATTTACGTCCTAAGTTACGAACTTTCATCATATCTTCTTCTGTTTTGTTCGCAAGCTCTTGTACAGTATTAATTCCTGCACGTTTTAGGCAATTATAAGAACGAACAGAAAGATCTAGTTCTTCGATAGTCATCTCAAGAACTTTTTCTTTTTGATCTTCTTCCTTCTCGACCATAATCTCAGCATTTTGTGCTTCGTCAGTTAAACCAACAAAGATATTTAAATGCTCAGTTAAGATTTTGGCACCTAAAGAGATAGCTTCTTTTGGCCCGATGCTTCCATCCGTCCATACATCAAGCGTAAGCTTATCATAATTAGCCACTTGTCCGACACGTGTCTTTTCCACTTGGTAAGTCACACGTGATACTGGAGTATAAATAGAATCAATAGGAATTACTCCTATTGGTTGATCTTCGCTTTTATTTGCATCAGCTGGCGTATACCCACGGCCACGCTTTGCAGTTAAACGCATGCGGAAATGCGCATTTTTTGCTAACGTCGCAATGTGTAAATCTGGATTTAAGATTTCAACATCACTATCGTGAGTAATATCAGCAGCTGTGACAATACCTTCGCCCTGTACATCGATTTCCAACGTCTTCTCTTCTTCAGAGTAGATTTTAAGAGCTAACTTTTTCAAGTTTAAGATCATCGTCGTAACGTCTTCTACTACGCCCTCAACTGTTGAAAATTCGTGTAAAACGCCATCGATTTGGATAGCAGTTACAGCGGCACCAGGGAGTGAGGATAAAAGAATACGACGTAAGGAGTTACCCAAAGTAGTACCATATCCACGCTCAAGCGGTTCAATCACGAATTTGCCATACTTAGCATCTTCGTTAAGTTCAACCGTTTCGATTTTCGGTTTTTCGATTTCAATCATTAACTAAACCCTCCTTCAAAACGTCGAAACCCCGGTTAAACAAAGGAAGAACCTCTGTTTAACCGAAAGTCCCCCTTAGGCAGTTCCCGATTGTGCACAACAAGCGATGTTTCTGTACGAAATTTCTCGATAATGCATCATATCCATTATAGACAAAAGGGAAAATTCTATACAGAAAAATTACACACGACGACGTTTTGGTGGACGACATCCATTATGAGGAACTGGAGTAACATCTCTAATTGCTGTTACTTCTAGACCTGCCGCTTGAAGAGCACGAATTGCAGCTTCACGACCAGCACCAGGACCTTTAACAGTAACCTCTAAAGTTTTTAAACCATGCTCCATTGCAACTTTAGAAGCAGCTTCAGCAGCCATTTGCGCAGCGAATGGAGTAGATTTACGAGATCCACGGAAACCAAGTGCACCAGCACTAGACCAAGAAAGTGCGTTACCATGAGTATCTGTAAGTGTTACGATTGTGTTGTTGAAAGTAGAACGAATATGAGCTATACCAGCTTCAATATTCTTTTTCACACGTTTTTTACGAGTGTTTGTTTTACGTGCCATTGTTAGTTCAACCTCCTTTACTTATTATTTCTTTTTATTTGCTACTGTACGACGTGGACCTTTACGTGTACGAGCATTGTTTTTAGAGTTTTGACCACGAACTGGTAAACCACGACGGTGACGAAGACCACGGTAAGAACCGATCTCCATTAGACGTTTAATGTTAAGAGATACTTCACGACGAAGGTCTCCCTCAACTTTAATACGATCGATGATATCACGGATACGTCCTAATTCATCTTCCGATAAATCACGAACTCGTGTTTCCGAAGAAATACCAGCTTCTGTAAGAATTTTTTCAGCAGTTGTGCGACCAATGCCGAATACGTAAGTTAAAGAAATAACAACGCGCTTGTCACGAGGAATATCTACACCTGCGATACGTGCCATTTTGAATGCACCTCCTTCTGATTAACCTTGTTTTTGTTTATGTTTAGGGTTTTCACAAATAACCATTACTTTTCCACGTCTACGAATAACTTTACATTTTTCGCAGATTGGTTTAACTGACGGTCTTACTTTCATGTCTCGAACCTCCTTAAAGATTACGGAGTGCTATATTATTTAAAACGGTACGTAATACGACCACGATTTAAATCGTACGGAGATAATTCTACCGTAACTTTGTCTCCTGGTAAAATACGAATGAAATTCATACGGATTTTACCAGAAACGTGAGCCAATACGACATGCCCATTCTCTAATTCTACTTTGAACATAGCATTTGGCAACGTTTCAAGAACGGTACCTTCGACTTCAATTACATCATCTTTAGCCATTCAATAGTTCTCCCTTCTTCAAATCAGTAACATTTTACACTGCTCTGAAATCCCGGAGAGCCAGCTACTTATAAAGTGGTAAGGATTTCGTATCCTGCTTCTGTAAGAGCAATCGTGTGCTCAAAATGGGCACACCATTTACCATCTACCGTTACCACTGTCCAGTCATCAGATAGTGTTTTTACATATCGTCTTCCTTGATTCACCATCGGCTCAACACAGATGACCATTCCCGGCTTTAATCTAGGGCCTCTATTTGGTGGACCATAGTGCGGGATTTGAGGGTCCTCATGTAAGTCTTGCCCGATTCCGTGACCAACATACTCCCTAACGATCGAGAACCCATTCTCTTCAGCATGTGTTTGAACCGCATGCGAGATATTTGATAATCTTTCGCCTGGTTTTACTTGTTCTAGACCAAGATACAACGATTTTTCTGTGACATCAAGTAGCTTTTGAACAGATTCAGAAATGTTTCCAACTGGATACGTCCATGCAGAATCACCATGGTACCCATTGTATTTCGCACCAATATCGATACTGATGATATCGCCCTCTTCGAGCTTACGCTTCCCTGGAATCCCGTGTACAAGCTCTTCATTTACAGAAGCACAAATGCTCCCCGGAAATCCGTTGTATCCTTTAAAAGATGGCGTAGCACCATATTTTCGAATCGTCTTTTCCGCTATTTGATCGAGCTCTTTCGTTGTAATTCCTGGAGTAATATGTTGTTTCAACTCTTGATGAGTTAAAGCAACGATCCTGCCAGCTTCTCGCATGATTTCTATCTCGCGAGGAGTTTTGCAGATGATCATTACGCTAAGTCTCCGATGAGAACATCGATATCAGCAAATACTTTATTGATATCTTGCTCACCATTAATGCTTTGTAAGTAGCCAAGCTCCTCGTAGAAATCAAGCAAAGGTTTTGTTTGCTTAATATTTACATCTAAACGATTTGCTACAGTTTCTTCATTGTCATCAGAGCGTTGATATAATTCGCCACCACATTTATCGCACACATCAGCTTTTGCTGGCGGATTGAATTCTAAGTGGTAAGTCGCACCGCATTCTTTACAAATGCGACGGCCTGTAAGGCGTGTTAATAACAACCCTGAATCCACATTAATGTTTAAAACATAGTCGATTTTTTTGCCAAGATCTTTCATAATCTCTTCAAGAGCTGATGCTTGTGCAACAGTTCGTGGGAAACCATCTAATAAGAAGCCTTTAATACAGTCTTCTTGGCTTAAACGTTCACGAACAATTCCAATTGTAACTTCATCTGGAACAAGCGCACCTTTATCAATAAAAGATTTTGCTTGTAAACCAAGTTCAGTTTCAGCCTTCATAGCTGCACGGAACATATCTCCTGTTGAGATGTGAGGGATGTTATACTTGGCAATAATCTGTTCGGCTTGTGTACCTTTACCAGCACCAGGAAGCCCCATTAAAATCAAGTTCATCCTTGTTCCCCCTCAGTACATGAGCATGTAGGGAAGACAGTTCTTCCCACTTACTCACTGCTTGATAAACCCTTTGTAATGGCGTTTTACCAATTGGCTTTCTAGCTGCTTCATTGTTTCTAAAGCAACGCCGACAACGATTAACATACTCGTTCCACCAATCTGTGCAGATGGAGGAAGATTTCCCAATTTCGTAAAGATAACTGGTAAGATTGCAATCGCTGCTAGGAAAATTGATCCCACAAAGGTCAAACGATACAAGATTTTTGTTAGATATTGTTCTGTATTCTTACCCGGACGAATACCTGGAACATATCCACCTTGCTTGTTTAGATTCTCTGACATTTGCTCTGGATTAACCTGAACAAATGCATAGAAATATGTGAAGGCTACAATGAGCGCAACATATATGATCATTCCCACTGGGTGAGAATAGTTAAAGTTTGCAATAATCCACTGCGACACATCATGTTTCGGGAAGAACTGTGCAATAGTTGGAGGCGTAATTAAGAATGAAACAGCAAAAATGACTGGAATAACACCCGCACTATTTACCTTAAGTGGTAAATGAGTGTTTTGTGCTCCAGCATGATTCCCATTCCCTCCTGTTACACGCTTCGCGTATTGAATTGGGATCTTTCTAACAGCCTGTTGAATGAAAATAACACCAACAATAACCGCTAGCACAGCTAGTAAAATCAATGCAACTTTAACGATACTCATGAACAATTGATCTCCGATATTTTGAAACTGTTGTTGATACACTTGAGATATAACACTTGGGATCGCTGCGGCAATACCGCCAAAGATAAGAATGGAAATACCATTACCTACACCTTTAGCTGTAATCTGTTCACCTAACCACATTAAAAATGCAGTACCAGCAGTCAGTACCGTAGCAATGTATAAATAAGTGCTCCAACCTGGATTCAAAATTAATTGCCCACCTACCATACCGTTAAAACCGATTGACATACCAAACCCCTGAATAAACGCAAGAACAATTGTAAAGTAACGCGTGAATTGCGTTAGTTTACGACGGCCCATTTCGCCTTGCTTCGACCATTCCGAAAATTTAGGAACAACATCCATCTGCAATAATTGCACGATGATGGATGCTGTAATATACGGCATGATTCCCATCGCGAAGATGGAGAAGTTTTTCAAGGCGCCACCGCCAAATGTATTTAGGATACCTAAGGCATTTAATTGATCTTGTGCTTTCAGTACGTCTCCATTTGTAAATGGCACTGGGATAAACGTGCCAATCCTGAATACGACTAACATCGCTAAAGTGAATAATATTTTACGTCTTATCTCAGCAACGCGCATAAAGTTGGAGATTGTACGAAACATTAGATCACCTCAACTGATCCGCCAGCTGCTTCAATTGCTTCTTTAGCACTTGAAGAGAACTTGTGCGCTTTAACAGTTAATTTTTTCTCTACTGCTCCGCTTGCAAGAATTTTAACACCGTCGTTTAATTTGCTGATAACGCCAGTTTCCAGCAATAATTCAGGTGTTACTTCTGTACCATCTTCAAAACGATTTAACGTTGATAAGTTTACAATAGTAAACTCTTTACGGTTAATGTTTGTGAAGCCGCGTTTTGGTAAACGACGGAATAGTGGAGTTTGACCACCTTCGAAGCCAAGACGAACACCGCCGCCAGAACGTGCGTTTTGTCCTTTATGACCTCTACCAGCAGTTTTACCGTTACCAGAACCGATACCACGACCGACACGGTTACGTACTTTACGAGAACCTTCTGCAGGTTTTAATTCATGAAGTTTCATTCCCAGGCACCTCCTTATATTAATGAGTTATCCTTAAGCTTCTTTTACAGAGATAAGGTGAGAAACTTTGTTGATCATACCAAGAATAGCAGGAGTTTCTTCCTTAACTACAGTTGAATTCAACTTTTTAAGACCTAAAGCTTCTACCGTCGCACGTTGATCTTGTGGACGACCAATTACACTACGAGTGAGGGTAATTTCTAACTTTTTCGCCATTTGTTTTCCCTCCTTAACCTAGTAGCTCTTCTACAGATTTACCGCGTAATTTTGCAACATCTTCAGCGCGCTTAAGTTCGCTTAATCCGTTCACAGTAGCGCGAATCATGTTGATTGGTGTGTTAGAACCAAGAGATTTCGAAAGAATATCTTGTACACCAGCTAATTCTAGTACCGCACGAACAGGTCCACCAGCAATAACACCAGTACCCTCAGCAGCAGGTTTTAAGAATACTTCACCAGCTCCAAAATGACCGTTGATTGTGTGAGGAATTGTTGTACCAACTAATGGTACAGCGATTAGGTTTTTCTTAGCGTCTTCGATAGCTTTACGGATTGCGTCTGGTACCTCTTGTGCTTTACCAGTACCGAATCCAACATGACCGTTTTTATCGCCAACTACAACTAGTGCAGCAAAGCGGAAACGACGACCACCCTTAACAACTTTCGCGACACGATTTATCGTAACTACACGTTCTTCAAGTTCTAATTTACTTGGGTCAATGCGTTGCATCAATTTTCCCTCCTTTGACCATTAAAATTGTAATCCAGCCTCACGAGCAGCTTCAGCTAGAGCTTTAACACGGCCATGGTATAAGTAACCACCGCGATCAAATACTACTTCTTTAACGCCTTTCTCTACAGCACGCTTAGCAACTGATTCTCCAACTTTCGTAGCAGCTTCAGTATTGCTAGTACCGTTAAGAGCAAGGTCTTTATCAAGAGTAGATGCACTTACTAATGTTACACCATTTACATCATCAATAACTTGAGCGTAAATATGTTGGTTAGAACGGTACACGTTTAAACGTGGACGTTCTGCAGTACCAGTAAGTTTAGCACGTACACGTGCATGTCTTTTCTTACGAGTCGCATTTTTAGCAGCTTTAGTGATCATTCTTGTCACTCCTTTCTTTCACCTAACGGGTTTACTTAGCAGTTTTACCTTCTTTACGACGAACAACTTCGCCTTCGTAACGAATACCTTTACCTTTATATGGTTCAGGAGCACGTACAGCGCGGATGTTAGCAGCAAATTCGCCAACACGTTGCTTGTCGATACCTTTAATTACGATTTTAGTTGGTACAGGTACTTCAACTTCAAGTCCTGCTTCTGGAGTCATTTCTACTGGATGAGAATAACCTACGCTTAAAACAAGTTTATCTCCTTGTTTTTGAGCACGGTAACCAACACCGACTAATTCAAGTCCGCGTACGAAACCTGTAGTTACACCTTCAACCATGTTTCCGATTAAAGCACGAGTTGTACCGTGTAATGCACGGTGTTCCTTCTGTTCAGATGGACGCTCAACTGTTAGTGTATTTTCTTCAATTTTGATAGACATATCAGTTTTGAAAGTACGAGTTAATTCACCTTTAGGGCCTTTTACTGTTACAGTATTGTCTTCTGCAACTGTAATAGTAACACCTGCAGGGATTTCAAGAATCTTTTTACCAATACGAGACATGTGGTCACACCTCCGTTCGTTTTAAATATATATTACCAAACGTATGCTACTACTTCTCCACCAGTTTGTAATTGACGAGCGTCTTTGTCTGTCATTACTCCCTTAGATGTAGAAACAAGAGCGATACCTAATCCGTTAAGTACACGTGGTACTTCATCAGCTTTTGCGTAAACGCGTAAGCCAGGTTTACTGATACGTTTTAATCCAGTGATTACACGTTCATTGTTTGCACCATATTTCAGGAAAATACGAAGGATACCTTGTTTGTTATCCCCAATGTATTCTACATCACGAATGAAACCTTCACGTTTTAAAAGTTCAGCGATCTCTTTTTTGATTTTAGAAGCAGGAACCTCTAATTTCTCATGACGTACCATGTTCGCATTACGGATGCGAGTAAGCATGTCTGCAATTGGATCTGTCATCACCATGTGTTTTACCTCCTTCCCATTTGTGGGTTTTACCAACTAGCTTTTTTAACACCAGGAATTTGACCTTTATATGCAAGTTCACGGAAACAAATACGGCAAAGCTTAAATTTGCGGTATACAGAATGCGGACGACCGCAGCGTTCGCAACGTGTATACTCTTGTACTTTAAACTTAGGAGTACGCTTTTGTTTCGCGATCATAGATTTTTTAGCCACGTTTTCGCCTCCTCTACTTAGCGTTGGCTTCCATTATTTTTGGAATGGCATACCGAATTGTGTTAAAAGTTCACGAGCTTCTTCATCAGTTTTCGCTGTAGTAACGATTACGATGTCCATACCGCGGACTTTACTTACTTTATCATAATCAATCTCAGGGAAAATTAGTTGCTCTTTAACACCTAATGTGTAGTTCCCACGACCATCGAATGATTTCTTAGAAACACCACGGAAATCACGTACACGTGGTAAAGAAACTGATACTAATTTGTCGAAGAACTCATACATTTGTTGTCCGCGTAAAGTTACTTTCGCACCGATTGGCATACCTTCACGAAGACGGAAACCAGCGATTGATTTTTTAGCGCGAGTTACAACAGGTTTTTGACCTGCGATTTGCGTTAATTCTTCTACTGCATTGTCTAAAGCTTTTGAGTTAGATACCGCGTCACCAACACCAGTGTTGATTACGATCTTTTCGATTTTCGGTACTTCCATCACAGATTTATAGTTAAACTTGCTCATTAGAGCAGGAGTAATTTCCTTTTGGAACTTCTCTTTAAGGCGATTCAATGAAGTGACCTCCTTTCTTAAGAAAATTATTTATCTAATAATTCACCAGATTTTTTTGCAATACGAACTTTTTTACCATCTTCTACTTTGAAGCCTACGCGAGTAGGTTCGCCTGTTTTCGGATCTAATACCATAACATTAGAAACGTGAATAGGTGCTTCTTTCGTAATAATTCCACCTTGTGGATTTAATTGAGATGGCTTAGAGTGTTTTTTAACGATGTTAACACCCTCAACGATAACACGGTTTTGCTTTGGGAAAGCCACAAGGATAACGCCTTGTTTTCCTTTGTCTTTACCAGTGATTACCTGAACTTTATCACCTTTTTTTACATGCATCTTAATTCTGCACCTCCTTAGCAAGGCAATACCTTAAATTATAGAACTTCTGGAGCTAAAGAAACGATCTTCATGAAGTTGCTATCACGTAATTCACGAGCTACTGGTCCGAAGATACGAGTACCACGTGGGCTCTTATCGTCTTTGATGATAACCGCTGCGTTTTCATCAAATTTAATATAAGAACCGTCCGGACGACGAGCTCCGCTCTTCGTACGTACCACTACTGCCTTAACAACGTCACCTTTTTTAACAACGCCACCTGGTGTTGCTTGTTTTACCGTAGCAACGATAATATCACCAATATTAGCATATTTACGACCAGAGCCGCCTAATACTTTAATTGTTAAAAGTTCACGTGCACCAGAGTTGTCAGCAACTTTCAAACGAGATTCTTGTTGGATCATGTTATGAAACCTCCCTTCGGACTAAAAATTCCGATTCGTCTATTTAGATAACAACCGCTTCTTCAACGATTTCAACTAAACGGAAACGCTTAGTAGCAGAAAGCGGGCGAGTTTCCATGATTTTAACGATATCGCCAAGTTTTGCTTGGTTTTGCTCATCATGGGCTTTGTACTTTTTAGAATACTTAACACGTTTTCCGTACAAGGAATGAGTTTTGTAAGTTTCAACTAAAACTGTAATCGTTTTGTCCATTTTATCAGACACAACACGACCAGTATAAACTTTGCGTTGGTTACGTTCGCTCACTATGCAAACCTCCCCTCAATTTATCGATTAATTCCGATCTCTCTTTCACAAACTACAGTTTTCATACGAGCAATCGCTTTACGCACTTCACGGATGCGAGTTGGATTCTCTAATTGTCCTGTAGCAAGTTGGAAGCGAAGATTGAACAATTCTTCCTTTAAAGCTTTAACTTTTGTTTCGATTTCGGCAGTGGTTAATTCACGAATATCATTAGTTTTCATTAGATTCACCACCATTTTCTTCACGTTTTACGAACTTACATTTCACAGGTAGTTTGTGAGCTGCAAGACGTAATGCTTCGCGTGCTACCTCTTCAGATACACCCGCGATTTCAAACATAATTTTCCCAGGTTTTACTACTGCTACCCAGCCTTCTGGTGCCCCTTTACCGGAACCCATACGTACTTCTAGAGGTTTTGCAGTGTAAGGTTTAGAAGGGAAAATTTTAATCCATACTTTACCGCCACGTTTCATGTAACGAGTCATTGCACGACGAGCAGCTTCGATTTGACGGTTTGTAATCCATGAAGCAGCTTGTGCTTGTAAACCGAATTCACCGAAAGCAATTTCAGTTCCACCTTTTGCACGACCACGCATTTTACCACGATGCTCTCTACGATATTTTACGCGTTTTGGCATTAACATATTATTTTCCTCCTTCCTCAGAAGCTTTCTTTTTTGTAGGAAGGACTTCTCCACGGTAGATCCATACTTTTACGCCTAATTTACCGTATGTTGTATCAGCTTCAACTGCTGCATAGTCAATATCAGCGCGAAGTGTATGAAGTGGAACAGTTCCTTCACTGTAAGATTCTGCACGAGCGATATCAGCCCCGCCAAGACGACCAGAAACCTGTGTTTTAATACCTTTTGCTCCTGCACGCATAGCACGTTGAATAACTTGCTTTTGTGCACGACGGAATGATACACGGTTTTCTAATTGACGAGCGATGTTTTCGCCCACTAATTTAGCGTTAAGATCAGCTCTCTTAACTTCTAAAATGTTAATGTGTACACGCTTGCCTGTTAATTGGTTAAGAGCTTTACGAAGTGCTTCAACTTCAGTACCACCTTTACCAATTACCATACCAGGTTTTGCAGTGTGAATTGTAACATTTACACGATTTGCTGCACGTTCGATTTCTACTTTAGCAACAGCAGAATCTTTTAAGCGTACAGTAATGTACTCACGGATTTTGATGTCTTCATGTAATAACGTAGCATAATCTTTCTCAGCGAACCAACGAGATTCCCAGTCGCGGATAATACCGACACGAAGACCAATTGGATTAACCTTCTGACCCATCGATTATCCCTCCTTCTTTTCTGATACCACAACTGTGATGTGGCTTGTGCGTTTGTTAATTTGGCTTGCACGACCCATTGCACGTGGACGGAAACGTTTCAACGTTGGACCTTCGTCAACGAAGACTTTTTCAACAACTAGGTTGTTAATATCCATCTCATAATTGTGCTCTGCATTTGCGATTGCAGATTTTAAAACTTTTTCTACAACTGGAGAAGCAGTTTTTGGTGTGTGGTTAAGGATAGCAATCGCTTCACCCACTTGCTTACCTCGGATTAAGTCTACTACTAAACGAACCTTACGAGGAGCAATACGAACTGTTCTCACTACTGCTTTAGCTTGCATTGAAGTGCCTCCTCTCATTATCTTCTAGTTTTCTTATCGTCAGCAAGGTGACCTTTATACGTACGAGTTGGTGCGAATTCACCTAACTTATGGCCAACCATATCCTCAGTGATGTACACAGGTACGTGTTTACGACCATCATATACAGCAATTGTATGTCCGATGAACTGAGGGAAGATTGTTGAACGGCGAGACCAAGTTTTAACAACTTGTTTTTGCTCAGATGCAACTAATTTTTCCATTTTGTTCATTAAGTGATCATCGACAAATGGTCCTTTTTTTAAGCTACGAGCCATTTTGGTGCCTCCCTTCGTGATTGGCGTACGGTTCTTGAAATGAACCGTACTACAATCCCATTATTTTTTACGACGACGAACGATAAATTTATCAGACGCTTTGTTTTTCTTACGAGTCTTGAATCCAAGAGTTGGTTTACCCCATGGAGACATTGGAGACTTACGTCCGATTGGAGAGCGTCCTTCACCACCACCGTGTGGGTGATCAACCGGGTTCATTACAGAACCACGAACTGTTGGGCGCTTACCTAACCAGCGAGAGCGACCTGCTTTACCGATTTTGATAAGTTCGTGTTGTTCGTTACCAACTTGACCGATTGAAGCGCGACAAGCAGATAATACTAAACGTACTTCACCAGAAGTTAAACGTACAAGTACGTATTTTCCTTCTTTACCAAGTACTTGAGCAGATGTACCAGCAGAACGGACTAATTGTCCTCCACGACCAGGCTTAAGCTCGATATTATGAACAACAGTACCTACTGGAATGTTGATTAATGGTAATGCGTTACCGATTTTAATGTCAGCTTCAGGGCCAGACATAACTTCCATACCTACTTCTAAAGTTTTAGGAGCAAGAATGTAACGTTTTTCACCGTCAACGTAGTTAATTAATGCGATATTCGCAGAGCGGTTTGGATCGTATTCGATCGTAGCAACGCGTCCTGGAATTCCATCTTTGTTACGCTTAAAGTCGATGATACGGTATTGACGCTTATGTCCGCCACCTTGATGACGTACAGTAATTTTACCTTGGTTATTACGACCAGCCTTTTTGCTTAAAGGAGCAAGTAAAGACTTTTCTGGTCTGTCGGTCGTGATTTCAGCGAAATCATTCGTAGTCATGTTACGACGACCGTTAGTAGTTGGATTATACTTTTTAATTCCCATCTCAATTTCCCTCCTTCTTTAGTAAGAATTAAACGCCTTGGAAGATTTCGATTTCTTTGCTGTCAGCAGTTAGCTTAACGATTGCTTTACGACGACGGCTAGTAAAACCAGCGTGACGACCAACACGTTTTGCTTTCGGCTTGTAGTTCATGATATTTACTTTGTCTACATTAACACCAAAGATCGCTTCTATAGCGTCTTTAACCTCTGTTTTATTAGATTTAACGTCCACGTCGAACGTGTATTTTTTTTCAGCCATCATTTCCATAGAACGTTCAGTGATAACTGGGCGCTTAATGATATCACGAGGATCTCTCATTATGCAAGCACCTCCTCTACTTTTTCCACTGCCGCTTTTGTCATGATTAGCTTATCATGATGAAGCACATCTAGCACGTTTACGCCATCAGCAGTGATTACTGTTACTCCAGGGATATTGCGAGCAGATAACTCTACAGATTCGTTTGCATCAGCAGTTACGATAAGAGCTTTCTTCTCAACAGTTAATCCTTTAAGTACTGCTACCATGTCTTTTGTTTTTGGTGCATTTAACACTAGGTCCTCAAGAACTACAATGTTGTTCTCAACTACTTTAGTAGCTAATGCAGATTTGATTGCTAAACGACGAACTTTCTTAGGAAGTTTGTACGCATAGCTTCTTGGTGTAGGTCCGAATACCGTACCACCACCACGCCATTGAGGAGAGCGGATAGAACCTTGACGAGCACGTCCAGTTCCTTTTTGACGCCATGGTTTACGACCACCACCACGAACTTCAGAGCGAGTTTTTACTTTGTGTGTACCTTGACGTAAAGATGCACGTTGCATCATTACAGCTTCAAATAGTACAGCTTCATTTGGTTCGATACCGAAAATAGCTTCAGCTAATTCGATTTCACCAACCTGTGAACCAGTTTGGTTATATACAGTAACTTTTGGCATTGGAATTCCTCCTTCCTATTGTGAATTATTTGCTAACCTTCACAGCGCCTTGAACAACTACAAGAGATTTCTTAGCACCTGGAACGTTACCTTTTACTAGTAATAAGTTGCGCTCAGTGTCAACTTGAACGATTTCTAAGTTTTGGATAGTAACTTGGTCTCCACCCATACGTCCAGCAAGTTTTTTGCCTTTGAATACACGGTTCGGAGCAACTGGCCCCATTGAACCTGGACGACGGTGATAGCGAGAACCATGAGACATAGGTCCGCGAGATTGTCCGTGGCGTTTAATAACACCTTGGAAACCTTTACCTTTAGAAATTCCTGTTACGTCAACGATTTCACCTGCAGCGAAAACTTCAACTTTTACCTCTTGACCAACCTCTAATCCGTCCACGTCTGCATCGCGGATTTCGCGAATGAAGCGCTTAGGAGTTGTAGATGCTTTAGCAGTGTGGCCTTGTTCAGGTTTGTTAGTTAACTTTTCACGTTTATCTTCAAATCCTAACTGAATTGCGTTGTAGCCATCAGTTTCAGTTGTTTTCTTTTGAAGAACAACGTTTGGATTAGCAGCGATTACCGTTACTGGGATTAACTCACCGTTCTCAGCAAATACTTGAGTCATACCGATCTTTCTTCCTAAGATTCCTTTGGTCATGAGTTACACCTCCTACATTTTTAAGTTATATGAATTATAGTTTGATTTCGATATCTACACCAGATGGTAAATCTAAACGCATTAATGAATCTACTGTTTGCGGAGTAGGACTCACGATGTCGATTAGACGTTTGTGTGTGCGCATTTCGAATTGTTCACGAGAATCTTTGTACTTATGAACAGCACGAAGAATTGTGTAAATAGTCTTCTCAGTTGGTAATGGGATCGGACCAGAAACTGTTGCCCCAGAACGCTTAGCTGTTTCTACAATTTTCTCAGCTGATTGATCAAGAATACGGTGATCATAAGCTTTTAAACGGATACGAATTTTTTCTTTTGCCATTATTTTCCCTCCTTCGTTCGCCTATTTCTAAAATAGACCTTCTCCATGGAAATTTCCCCACACCATGCCATGGCAAAGCGGCCGGGTGTGTCAGCAACCTTCCACTTCATCGCAGTCAAAGACCAACATTGTCTATTATACAATGTTATTCGTCTAGATGCAAGCATCTTTTTGTTCGCATCTGCTTTTCTCTACTTTTGCTATTATACATGGCACTTTAAAGAATATCAAGTTTTCATCTACTCTTATTCACCTTACAGTTTTTGGGTGTTGTTTTCGTTTTATATACTATAGAAGAAACTCATCCAAAAATAGAAAATACATCTCTTTCTTCTATAGTAATAAGCAATAAAAAAACTCAAGGGAGAATCCCTTGAGTTTTTAATAATCTAATTAAAGACTACTCAGCAACGATTGTAGCAACTACACCGTAACCTACTGTACGTCCACCTTCACGAATAGAGAATTTAGTTCCCTCTTCGATAGCGATTGGAGCGATAAGTTCGATAGTCATTTCGATGTTGTCACCAGGCATTACCATTTCAGTACCTTCTGGTAATTGGATGATACCAGTTACGTCAGTTGTACGGAAGTAGAACTGTGGACGGTAGTTAGCGAAGAATGGAGTATGACGTCCACCTTCTTCTTTAGATAATACGAAAACCTCAGCTTTGAATTTAGCGTGTGCTTTTACAGAGCCAGTTTTAGCAAGAACTTGTCCACGTTGGATGTCTTCACGAGCAACCCCACGAAGTAGAGCACCGATGTTGTCTCCAGCTTGAGCTTGGTCAAGAAGCTTACGGAACATTTCTACACCAGTTACAGTTGTAGTAGCATTCTCTTCAGCAAGACCGATGATTTCTACTACGTCACCAACTTTAACGATTCCACGCTCAACACGACCAGTTGCAACTGTACCACGACCTGTGATAGAGAATACATCCTCGATAGGCATTAAGAATGGTTTGTCAGTTTCACGTTCTGGAGTTGGGATGTAAGCATCAACTTCAGTCATTAATTCGATGATTTTTTCTTCCCACTCAGCTTCTCCTTGAAGAGCTTTAAGAGCAGAACCTTTAATTACAGGAATATCGTCGCCTGGGAATCCGTATTCAGATAATAGGTCGCGAACTTCCATTTCTACTAATTCTAATAATTCTTCGTCATCTACCATGTCGCATTTGTTTAAGAATACAACGATGTAAGGAACACCTACTTGACGAGAAAGAAGGATGTGCTCACGTGTTTGAGGCATTGGACCATCAGCAGCAGATACTACTAAGATACCGCCGTCCATTTGAGCAGCACCAGTGATCATGTTTTTAACATAGTCAGCATGACCTGGGCAGTCAACGTGTGCATAGTGACGAGTTTCAGTTTCGTACTCAACGTGTGCAGTTGAGATTGTGATTCCGCGCTCTCTTTCTTCTGGAGCAGCGTCGATTTGATCGTATCCGCGTGCTTCAGCACCACCAGCTTTTGCAAGAACTGTAGTGATCGCAGCAGTTAATGTAGTTTTACCATGGTCAACGTGGCCGATTGTACCGATGTTAACATGGGGTTTAGAACGTTCGAATTTAGCTTTAGCCATTCTAAATTCCTCCTTAGTTTATATGGGTTATTTTATATTTAGACTAGAAAGTGAAACTTGCGTCTCACTTTCTAAGCTTACATAAGTAGTTATACTTGAACAATCGATAAAAATCAATTATTCACCTTTATTTTTTTTAATAATTTCTTCAGAAACAGACTTCGGTACTTCTTCATAATGATCAAATGTCATTGAGAATGTTCCGCGTCCTTGAGTGTTAGAACGTAATGCCGTTGCATAACCGAACATTTCAGAAAGTGGAACCATAGCGCGAACAACTTGAGCGTTACCGCGAGCTTCCATACCTTCTACACGTCCACGACGAGATGTTACGTCGCCCATAATGTCACCCATGTACTCTTCAGGAATTACAACTTCAACTTTCATCATTGGCTCAAGAATTACTGGGCTACATTTAGAAACCGCAGCTTTAAGCGCCATAGATGCAGCGATTTTGAACGCCATCTCAGATGAATCGACATCATGGTAAGATCCGTCAACTAACGCAGCTTTGATGTCAACTAGTGGATAACCAGCTAGTACACCATTTTTAAGTGAGTCTTCAAGACCCGCTCCAACAGCTGGGATGTATTCACGTGGAACTACACCGCCGACGATTTTGTTTTGGAATTCAAAACCTTTACCTTCTTCATTAGGTTCAAACTCAATCCAAACGTGACCGAATTGTCCACGACCACCAGATTGACGAGCGAACTTACCTTCAACTTTCGCAGCAGCGCGGAAAGTCTCACGGTATGCTACCTGAGGAGCACCAACGTTTGCTTCCACTTTGAATTCACGGCGCATACGGTCAACGATGATATCAAGGTGAAGTTCACCCATACCAGCGATGATTGTTTGGCCAGTTTCTTGGTCAGTGTGAGCACGGAATGTTGGATCTTCTTCAGAAAGCTTAGATAATGCTGTACCCATTTTATCTTGGTCAGCTTTAGATTTTGGTTCGATAGCTACAGAGATAACTGGTTCTGGGAATTCCATAGACTCAAGGATAACAAGGCTCTTCTCGTCACAAAGAGTATCACCAGTAGTAGTATCTTTTAAACCTACAGCAGCAGCGATATCACCAGCGTAAACTGTTGAAATCTCTTCACGGCTGTTAGCGTGCATTTGTAGGATACGACCTACACGCTCACGCTTACCTTTAGTTGAGTTTTTCACGTATGATCCAGAGTTTAACACACCAGAGTACACACGGAAGAACGTTAACTTACCAACATAAGGATCAGTCATGATTTTGAATGCTAAAGCTGCGAATGGTTCTTCATCGCTAGACTTACGCTCGATAGCTTCATCTGTATCCGGAAGAGTACCTTTAATAGCAGGTACATCTAATGGAGATGGTAGGTAGTCGATAACTGCGTCTAACAGAATTTGAACACCTTTATTTTTGAATGCAGAACCACAGATTACTGGGAAGAATTCTACAGAAGTTGTAGCCTTACGGATACCAGCTTTAAGCTCTTCTACAGTGATTTCTTCACCTTCTAGGTACTTCATCATCATTTCTTCATCAAGCTCAGCTACCGCTTCAATAAGTTTTCCACGGTATTCTTCAGCTAATTCTTTATGCTCTTCAGGAATTTCGACACGCTCGATGTCTGTTCCTAAATCGTTAGAGTACATGTAAGCACACTCTTCAACAAGGTCAATGATACCATTGAACTCATCTTCAGCACCGATTGGTAACTGAATTGGATGTGCGTTTGCTTGTAAACGATCGTGGATTGTTCCTACAGAGTATAAGAAATCTGCACCAATCTTATCCATTTTGTTAACGAATACGATACGAGGTACACCATAAGTAGTAGCCTGACGCCAAACAGTTTCTGTTTGTGGTTCTACACCAGATTGTGCATCAAGTACTGCTACTGCGCCATCAAGTACGCGTAAAGAACGTTCTACTTCTACTGTGAAATCTACGTGTCCTGGAGTGTCAATGATATTTACACGGTGACCTTTCCATTGTGCTGTAGTTGCAGCAGAAGTAATTGTGATACCACGTTCTTGCTCTTGCTCCATCCAGTCCATCTGAGATGCACCTTCATGAGTTTCACCGATTTTATGAATACGTCCTGTGTAATACAGAATACGCTCAGTTGCTGTTGTTTTACCAGCATCGATGTGAGCCATGATACCAATATTACGAGTGTTTTCTAAAGAGAACTCTCTAGTCATTTGGTGTCTTGCTCCTTCCATATATGGATTGGATTATTTTATTTTAAGTAGCAAAAAAGCCACTTTATATTGTTACATATGCCAGTGTCCAGTACCCTCATTATGTAAAACGAGCGCCCAACGAAAGGGAGAGGCATTCTCCCTCTCCACACTTCCATAAGCGACAAATAAAGCGGTTTATGCTTACAATTTATTTTACGTTGAATCCTACCAACGGTAATGAGCAAATGCTTTGTTAGCTTCTGCCATTTTATGAGTGTCTTCACGTTTCTTAACAGATGCACCAGCGTTGTTAGCTGCATCTAAGATTTCGTAAGCTAGACGCTCTTCCATAGTTTTTTCACCACGAAGACGAGCATAGTTTACTAACCAGCGAAGACCTAAAGTTGTACGGCGTTCTGGACGAACCTCAACTGGAACTTGGTAGTTAGCACCACCAACACGACGAGCGCGTACTTCAAGAACAGGCATGATGTTCTTAAGAGCTTGCTCGAATACTTCCATTGGTTCTTTATCTGAACGTTCACGAACGATATCGAAAGCGTTATAAAGAATTGTTTGAGATTTACCTTTTTTACCGTCAACCATCATTTTGTTGATTAGGCGTGTTACAAGTTTAGAATTGTACATTGGATCTGGTAACACGTCACGTTTCGCAACAGGTCCTTTACGAGGCATATTGAGTTCCTCCTTTCATTATAAGTTTATTATTTTTTAGCAGGTTTTGGTCGCTTAGTACCATATTTAGAACGTCCTTGCATACGTTTGTCAACACCAGCTGTATCAAGCGCACCACGAACGATGTGGTAACGTACCCCTGGTAAATCCTTTACTCGACCACCGCGAATTAATACTACGCTATGCTCTTGTAGGTTATGACCGATACCTGGGATGTAAGCTGTAACTTCAATACCGTTTGTTAAACGTACACGAGCGTATTTACGTAACGCTGAGTTCGGTTTCTTCGGAGTCATTGTACCAACACGAGTACACACACCACGTTTTTGAGGTGCAGAGATATCAGTTGATTTTTTCTTTAAAGAATTAAAACCTTTGTTTAACGCAGGTGATTTAGACTTCCATACTTTATCAGTACGACCATTTCTCACTAATTGGTTAATAGTAGGCATTTGATTATCCTCCCTTCGCATGTTTGTATGACCACATATCCAGGTGGTTCATTATTAGTTGAAAACAAAGTTTTTGCAAGGAAGAGCAAATGCTCTCTCCTCACAAAAACAGTTTTAACTTATTATTCCTATTGCTGAAGCTCCCACTTGAATCCCCGAAACTTTTCCAAGCTTACGAACTGATTCAACTTTGGTTATGGGTATGTTATGTTGCAAGGCAGTACGAATGATAACATGGGTTAACCGCACATCAGCATCTTCCGCAATAACAACTTCTTTAACTATACCATTTTTGATTGCTTCCAATGTTCGTTTATGACCAACGACTACATTTTCAGCATTTGACACTTTTTGATAAGACATTTAAATATCCTCCAAAGCATCGTTCAGGAGCAACCTTGATTATAGTAACATTTTGTCTCATACAATGTCAACTAGGATCAGCTGTTTTTATACAAAATTTACGACGGAAAATTTTACTGTTCCACATAAACTTCATCGTTTTCTACATTCATGTTATCTTGTGTTGTTTTTACAAGATCCACTTTGCGATAACGATTCATACCTGTTCCAGCAGGAACAAGCTTACCGATAATAACATTCTCTTTCAATCCTAGAAGCTCATCGCGTTTACCCTTAATTGCTGCATCTGTTAGAACACGAGTTGTTTCTTGGAATGACGCCGCAGATAAGAACGAATCTGTCTCAAGTGAAGCTTTTGTAATACCAAGTAGAACCGGTCTAGCCGTTGCTGGTTGTTTACCTTTCAGTAACACCTTCGCATTCGCATCAGTAAACTGATGGATATCTAGTAATGTTCCTGGTAATACATCTGTTTCACCCGCATCACTTACACGAACTTTACGTAGCATTTGACGTACCATTACTTCTACGTGTTTGTCACCAATTTCTACCCCTTGCATACGGTATACTTTTTGAACTTCACGTAATAAGTATTCTTGAACTGCTGTAATGTCCGTTACTTTTAGTAATTCCTTCGGATCAATAGAACCTTCTGTTAACTCTTTACCGTGGCTAATTGGCTGTCCTAGAGTTACTTTCAGACGAGCACCGTAAGGAATAGCATACGTACGAGCTTCAACTTCACCCTGTACAACTACTTCTTGGCGATCTTTAACATCGTTGATCGCTGCGATAACACCGTCAATTTCACTGATAACTGCCTGCCCCTTCGGATTACGAGCTTCGAAGATCTCTTGGATACGAGGTAAACCTTGTGTGATATCATCCCCGGCAACCCCACCTGTATGGAACGTACGCATCGTTAACTGTGTACCTGGCTCACCGATAGATTGAGCTGCGATAATACCTACCGCTTCTCCTACTTCTACGTCTGTACCAGTTGCTAAGTTACGACCGTAACACTTCTTACATACACCATGGCGAGTATTACACGTAAACGCTGAACGAATGTTTACAGTTTCAACACCCGACTTTTCAACGATATGAGCAATATCTTCAGTAATTAATTGATTTTCAACAACTAATACTTCACCTGTTTCAGGATGTTTTACAGTTTTTCTTGCAAAACGTCCAACAAGACGATCATATAGTGACTCAATAACTTCATTACCCTCTTTAATCGCACCAATTAGTAAACCGCGATCTGTTCCACAATCATCTTGACGAACAATTACATCTTGTGCAACGTCTACAAGACGACGTGTTAAGTAACCAGAATCGGCAGTTTTAAGTGCTGTATCGGCAAGACCTTTACGCGCACCATGCGTAGAGATGAAGTACTCAAGTACTGTTAAACCTTCACGGAAACTCGATTTGATCGGAAGCTCAATGATACGACCAGATGGATTGGCCATCAGACCACGCATACCAGCAAGCTGAGTAAAGTTCGATGCGTTACCACGGGCACCGGAATCACTCATCATGAAGATTGGGTTGCGTTTATTCAAGGATTTCATCAGCTTTCCTTGGATAACATCTTTTGCATTACTCCAAATAGAGATAACACGATCGTAACGTTCTTCTTCCGTGATTAAACCGCGACGGAATTGTTTAATTACATTATCTACTTTTGCTTGTGCTTCATGGAGAATTTCATCTTTTTCACCTAATACAAGAATATCTGATACCCCAACTGTAATACCAGCTTTTGTAGAGTATTTAAATCCTAAGTTTTTCATACGGTCAAGCATGCGAGACGTTTCTGTAATTTGGAAACGTTTGAATACTTCCGCAATAATATTACCAAGGATTTTCTTGCTAAATGGTGCCACTTCTTCGCGACTAGCAATAATTTCTTTAATGTTCGCACCTTTTTCAACGAAATATTCCGCTGGTGTTTCTTTTTCAAGGTTTGAGTTTGTTGGTTCATTAATATAAGGGAACGACTCTGGTAAGATTTCGTTAAATATTAATTTACCAACTGTTGTTAATAGAAGCTTACTCTTTTGCTCTTCAGTAAACGTTACATTATTTACCGAACTCGCAGCAACTGCAACACGTGTGTGCAGATGTACATATCCATTTTGGTATGCAAGTATTGCTTCGTTTGCATCTTTGAAGACCATACCTTCACCGATTGCACCCTCGCGCTCAAGTGTTAAGTAATAGTTACCTAATACCATATCCTGAGATGGAGTAACAACTGGTTTTCCGTCTTTTGGATTCAAGATGTTTTGTGCCGCTAACATAAGGATACGAGCTTCTGCTTGTGCCTCTGATGATAACGGAACGTGAACCGCCATTTGGTCACCGTCAAAGTCCGCGTTGTATGCAGTACATACAAGTGGGTGAAGACGGATTGCACGACCTTCTACTAGTGTAGGTTCAAACGCCTGGATACCAAGACGGTGAAGTGTTGGTGCGCGGTTTAGAAGTACTGGATGCTCTTTAATCACAGATTCTAAAACGTCCCAAACTTCAGGGTGTACACGCTCGATTTTACGTTTAGCACTCTTAATGTTGTGTGCTAATCCTTTTCCAACTAACTCTTTCATAACGAAAGGTTTAAACAATTCAAGTGCCATTTCTTTCGGCAATCCACATTGGTACATCTTTAAGTTCGGTCCTACGACGATTACAGAACGGCCAGAGTAGTCAACACGTTTACCTAATAAGTTTTGACGGAAACGTCCTTGTTTACCTTTAAGCATGTGAGATAGTGATTTTAATGGACGGTTACCTGGTCCAGTAACTGGACGGCCACGGCGACCATTATCGATTAATGCGTCTACAGCTTCTTGTAACATACGTTTTTCGTTTTGAACGATAATGCTTGGCGCACCTAAGTCCAATAGACGTTTTAAACGGTTGTTACGGTTAATTACACGACGATATAAGTCGTTTAAGTCAGAAGTAGCAAAACGTCCACCATCTAACTGTACCATCGGGCGTAGTTCTGGTGGGATAACTGGAAGAACCTCTAAGATCATCCAAGATGGGTGATTTCCAGAGTTACGGAATGCTTCTAATACTTCTAGACGTTTAATAGCACGAGTACGGCGTTGTCCTTGTGCTGTTTTTAATTCTTCTTTTAAGAAGTCTACTTCTTTATCTAAATCGATGTCTTGCAGTAATTTTTTAATCGCTTCTGCACCCATAGCAGCATGGAATGTACTGCCATATCGATCACGATATGCACGGTATTCTTTTTCAGAAAGTAATTGCTTCTTATCAAGTGGTGTATCTCCACTTTCTGTTACAACATAAGAAGCGAAATAAATTACTTCTTCAAGCGCGCGAGGGGACATGTCTAAGACAAGTCCCATGCGGCTCGGGATACCTTTGAAATACCAAATATGAGATACAGGAGCAGCTAATTCGATATGACCCATACGTTCACGACGAACTTTTGCACGCGTTACTTCAACGCCACATCGATCACAAACTACACCTTTATAACGTACACGTTTATATTTCCCGCAATGACATTCCCAGTCCTTTTGTGGTCCGAAAATACGCTCACAGAACAAGCCATCTTTTTCAGGCTTTAACGTACGATAGTTAATTGTTTCTGGTTTCTTAACTTCACCGTATGACCAAGAACGAATCTTGTCAGGTGAAGCAAGTCCAATCTTCATATATTCAAAGTTATTTACATCTATCAAGGGGCCTACCTCCCTTTTAGTCTACAGGTTATCCCAATTATTCCTTAGTTGTCTCAACTTCAACATTCAATTTATCTGCTGATTGATGATCATCGTCATCTTCCGTATCACGCATTTCAATTTCTGTATCGTTGATAGACATCATTTTAACGTCCATACCTAAACTTTGCAGTTCTTTAATCAATACTTTGAATGATTCAGGAACGCCTGGTTCTGGAACATTTTCACCTTTAACAATTGCTTCATACGTCTTAACACGTCCAATAACATCATCAGACTTCACTGTTAAGATTTCTTGAAGAGTATAAGCAGCACCATAAGCTTCAAGTGCCCAAACCTCCATCTCACCGAAACGCTGTCCACCGAACTGAGCTTTACCTCCAAGAGGTTGCTGCGTTACAAGTGAGTATGGTCCAGTAGAACGAGCATGAAGTTTATCGTCAACCATGTGCGCAAGTTTGATCATATACATGACACCAACAGATACACGGTTATCGAATGGCTCACCAGTACGTCCGTCATACAGGATTGTTTTCGCGTCATTTGCCATACCAGCTTCTTCAATTGTGCCCCATACATCTTCCTCACGAGCACCATCGAATACCGGTGTTGCAATGTGAATACCAAGGTATCTTGCTGCCATACCAAGATGAAGCTCTAATACCTGACCGATATTCATACGAGATGGTACCCCTAATGGGTTTAACATGATATCGATTGGCGTACCATCTGGTAAGTAAGGCATATCTTCTTCCGGTAAAATACGGGAGATAACACCTTTGTTACCATGACGACCGGCCATTTTGTCACCTTCAGAAATTTTACGCTTTTGAACGATATATGCACGTACAAGTTGATTCACGCCTGGTGGCAATTCATCGCCATCTTCACGGTTAAACACTTTTACGTCTAAGATAATACCGCCACCACCGTGTGGTACACGTAGTGATGTATCACGTACTTCACGTGCTTTTTCACCGAAGATTGCATGTAATAGACGTTCTTCTGCCGTTAATTCTGTTACACCTTTTGGCGTTACTTTACCAACAAGTAGATCTCCATCTTTTACTTCAGCACCGACGCGAATAATACCGCGCTCGTCAAGATTACGAAGTGCATCTTCTCCAACATTCGGGATATCACGTGTAATTTCTTCTGGTCCAAGCTTCGTATCACGAGCTTCTGATTCATATTCTTCAATATGGATAGAAGTGTACACATCATCTTTTACAAGGCGCTCACTCATGATGATCGCATCCTCATAGTTATAACCGTCCCATGTCATAAAGCCAACAAGCACGTTACGTCCAAGCGCCAGTTCACCTAGTTCCATAGAAGGACCATCCGCAAGGATTTCACCTTTTACAACTTGGTCTCCAACACTTACGATTGGACGTTGGTTGTAGCAAGTTCCTTGGTTAGAACGAATGAATTTTTGCATTTTGTAGCGATCTAAGTCGCCTTTTACTGTTTGACCGTCAACGTCTACATAGCGACGTACCCAAACTTCACGTGCTTCTACGCGCTCAACAACACCAGGCTGTTTACAGATTACTGCAGCACCTGAGTCTTTTGCTGATACGTACTCCATACCTGTACCTACAATCGGAGATTCCGGATTTATTAACGGAACCGCCTGACGTTGCATGTTCGCTCCCATAAGTGCGCGGTTAGAGTCATCGTTTTCTAAGAACGGAATACAAGCTGTCGCTGCCGACACTACTTGTTTTGGAGATACATCCATGTAGTCGATGCGTTCTTTATTTGTGACAATGTTTTCACCACGGAAACGAGCTACGATATCTTCATCAAGGAATTCCCCTACTTCAGATAATTTCATATTCGCTTGGGCTACAACATAGTTATCTTCTTCATCTGCTGTTAAATAATCAACCTGCCCTGTTACAAGACCAGTTTCTGGGTCAACACGACGGTATGGCGTTTCAATGAAACCAAACTCATTTACTTTCGCAAACGAAGATAATGAGTTAATCAAACCGATGTTTGGTCCCTCTGGTGTTTCAATTGGACACATACGACCATAGTGAGAGTAGTGAACGTCACGTACTTCAAAGCCTGCGCGCTCACGCGTTAAACCACCGGGTCCTAATGCAGATAGTCTTCGTTTGTGAGTTAACTCTGCTAATGGGTTTGTTTGATCCATGAACTGAGATAACTGAGAACTTCCGAAGAACTCTTTAATAGATGCAATAACCGGGCGAATGTTAATTAACGCTTGTGGTGTAATTGCATTTGTATCTTGAATCGACATTCTCTCACGAACAACACGTTCCATACGAGAAAGACCGATACGGAATTGGTTTTGTAGTAACTCTCCTACAGAACGCAGACGACGATTTCCTAAGTGGTCAATATCATCTGTATCCCCTACTTTATATAGCAAGTTAAAGAAGTAGCTAATAGAAGCAAGAATATCACCTGGTGTGATGTGTTTTATATCACGAGTAATATTTGCATTCCCAATTACGTTTATAGATCGTTCGCCTTCTGATTCTGGAGCATAAATCTTAATAGATTGCAGCTCAACATCGCCTGCTACCACTCCACCCATTGGTTTCGCTGTTTTGAATCCAATGTTTTTCTCTAAGTAAGGTAGAATGCGATCCAGTGTACGACGATCTAAGACTGTTCCTTCTGCCGCTAAAATTTCACCAGTTTCTGGATCCACCAGTGTTTCAGCTAAACGTTGGTTAAACAATCTGTTTTTAATGTGTAGCTTTTTGTTGATCTTATAGCGACCTACATTTGCTAAATCGTAGCGCTTCGGATCAAAGAAACGAGACACAAGTAAGCTCTTTGCATTTTCTACTGTTGGTGGTTCACCAGGGCGTAGACGCTCATAAATTTCAAGCAATGCCTTCTCAGTGCTATCTGTGTTGTCTTTTTCTAACGTATTGCTTAAGT
Organism: Bacillus sp. AR13-1; assembly: GCF_008042285.1. Lineage (NCBI taxonomy): Bacteria > Bacillati > Bacillota > Bacilli > Caryophanales > Bacillaceae > Bacillus > Bacillus sp. AR13-1. The sequence continues at coordinate 21,843 of NZ_QNUA01000016.1, read as the reverse complement.
ATTCGTTATCACCTAAAAGCTCGGTGATTTCTTGATCAGAGCCAAACCCTAATGCGCGTAACAAAACAGTTACAGGAAGTTTACGCGTACGGTCAATACGCACATATACAACATCCTTAGCATCTGTTTCATACTCTAACCAAGCTCCGCGGTTTGGAATTACAGTAGCAGTAAAACCACGTTTTCCGTTTTTATCCACTTTGCCACTATAGTATACGCTTGGAGAGCGAACTAACTGGGAAACGATAACACGTTCTGCACCGTTAATTACGAATGTTCCAGTCTCTGTCATGAGTGGGAAATCTCCCATGAACACATCTTGTTCTTTTACTTCACCAGTTTCCTTGTTGATTAGACGCACTTTTACACGAAGTGGTGCTGCATACGTCACATCACGCTCTTTGCATTCTTCTACAGAGTATTTAGGTTCACCCAAGCTGTAGTCGATAAATTCAAGCGATAGATTTCCCGTAAAGTCTTCGATCGGAGAAATGTCTTGGAACATTTCTCGCAAACCCTCATCAAGAAACCACTGATAAGAAGAGGTTTGAATTTCGATAAGATTTGGTAACTCTAATACTTCACTAATACGGGCATAACTTCTTCGTTGGCGGTGGCGTCCGTATTGAACTAGTTGACCTGTCAACTGCTTCACCCCTCAAATCATGAGTATTATAAATGCACAAAAAAATTTGTGCAAAATCACAAATAAATACAACTACTGCTATTAGCGTAGTTTTTTTCTCTTAAAGATAGATACGTTGAGTCTTTCTACCTGCTCAAAAAAGAAAAATGGCTTCTATAAGAAAACCATCATTCTGTTTCATAATCTGCTGATTTTACTATCTTTTCCAAGAGAAGCAAAAATATACATCTTTCTCAACGCAGAAAATCATATATTGGCATTGTATAATGTTAACATAGCCAAAAATAACCGTCAACGCTTTTTTGATTTTATGATATAATATCCTTTTTTCTTTTCTACAACTTCAACTTCAGAAAATACTTCTTCTAGTTTTTTCATCGCAGATGGCGCACCTTGTTTCTTTTGAATAACAATCCACAATTCTCCACCTGAAACTAAATACTCCACAGCCTTTTCTAAAATCTCATGCACGATATCTTTACCAGCACGAATTGGAGGATTAGATAGAATAACAGCATACTTGCCATCTACATTTTCATAGACACTACTTTGCAAAATACGTATATTTTCAATTCTGTTATTAGCGGCATTTTCTTTTGCAAGTCCCAAGGCCCTTTCATTCACATCCACCATGTGAATTTCACGATTTTGAAACTCTTTCGCTAACGACAAACCGATCGGACCGTACCCACATCCTACGTCTAACACATTACCTTTAACATCTGGCATTTGAAACGCTTCAATTAAAAGACGAGAACCAAAGTCCACTTCGTTTTTCGAGAACACCCCATGGTCAGATAAAAAAGTAAATCGAGATTCACGAAGTGTAACTTCCCATCGTTTACGATCACTTTTACTAGAAGGGTCGTTAGAAAAATAATGGTCTGCCATATGGCCACCTCTTTTCTTTACAGTTAAAAAAAAAGCTCGCATAAGAGCGAGCTTTTTTTAAAGCACCAAAAGTTAATTACTTAACTTCTACAGCAGCGCCAACTTCTTCAAGTTTAGCTTTCATTTCTTCAGCTTCCTCTTTAGTAACGCCTTCTTTGATTGCTTTTGGAGTGTTGTCAACTAATTCTTTAGCTTCTTTTAAGCCAAGACCAGTGATTTCACGTACAGCTTTGATAACTTTGATTTTTTGAGCGCCAGCACTTGCAAGTACTACGTCAAATTCAGTTTGCTCAGCAGCAGCTTCACCAGCGCCACCAGCTACAGCTACAGGAGCAGCAGCAGTTACGCCGAATTCTTCCTCGATAGCTTTTACTAAGTCGTTAAGTTCTAATACAGTCATAGATTTAACTGCTTCAATGATTTGTTCTTTAGTCATTGTAAATATCCTCCCTTAAATAGGTTTGTATTATTTTATAGATAACAAGTAATTATCTTTTAAAAAATTAAGCGCCTTGCTCTTCCTTTTGATCTGCAACTGCTTTAGTAGCAAGTGCAAGGTTACGGATTGGAGCTTGAAGAACGCTAAGAAGCATAGAAAGTAAGCCTTCACGTGATGGAAGAGTAGCGATAGCTTTAACCTCATCAAGTGTTACAAGTTTACCTTCGATTACGCCCGCTTTAATTTCTAAAGCTTCATGATTTTTAGCGAAGTCGTTTAATACTTTCGCAGGAGCAACTACATCCTCGTTACTGAACGCGATTGCGTTTGGTCCTGTTAAGAATTCGTTTAACTCAGCCATTTCAGCAGACTCTGCAGCACGACGAGTTAAAGAGTTTTTGTAAACTTTGAACTCAACGCCAGCTTCACGTAAGTTTTTACGTAATTCTGTTGCTTCAGAAACTGTTAAACCACGGTAGTCAACAACAATTGTAGATTTACTCGCGCGAAGTTTTTCAGCGATTTCAGTTACAACTTGTTGTTTAGTTTCGATTACTTTGCTCATGTTATTACACCTCCTGTAGATTATATAGAAGATGTACCGAAAGTGCACTAAAAACCTCCATGCCCAACTTGTAGACATGGAGGCATATAGTCACAGAAAAAAGATTCCGCTTCGTATATTAACACCTAGGTAGGAAATTAAGTCGAATCGACTCCTACTGTCTACGGTACACTATTAAAATTCACAACATAAATGATTATATTAAAACTTCTTTATGAAGTCAACTTCCAATTTTTACGCAAGTGTAGAAACGTCTACGCGTACGCCAGGTCCCATTGTAGAAGCAACAGTTGCGTTCTTCATGTAAGTACCTTTTGCAGCAGCTGGCTTAGCTTTTTGTAGCGTGTCAGCAATTGTTTTGAAGTTTTCTACTAATTTAGCATCTTCGAAAGATACTTTACCGATTGGAACGTGGATGTTACCAGCTTTATCAACGCGGTATTCAACTTTACCAGCTTTGATTTCGTTAACAGCTTTAGTTACATCGAAAGTAACTGTTCCAGTTTTAGGGTTTGGCATTAAACCTTTAGGTCCTAATACACGACCAAGTTTACCAACTTCACCCATCATGTCAGGAGTTGCTACTACTACATCGAAATCGAACCAACCTTTTTGGATTTTACCGATGTAATCAGCATCGCCTACGAATTCAGCGCCAGCAGCTTCAGCTTCTTTTGCTTTTTCGCCTTTAGCGAATACTAATACACGTTGTACTTTACCAGTACCGTGTGGAAGAACAACTGCACCACGAATTTGTTGGTCAGCTTTCTTAGGGTCAACACCTAAACGGAATGCAGCTTCTACAGTTGCATCAAATTTAGCTGTGTTTGTTTTCTTTACTAATTCTACTGCTTCTGTTGCAGAGTAAGCAGATGCACGATCAACAAGCTTCGCAGCTTCAACGTACTTTTTACCTCTTTTAGCCATGTTTGTTTCCTCCTTGAATGTGGTTTTAGCGGAATAACCTCCCACGTTTACGCCTTCATTCCGGGAACCCCCGAGGATGTGCGCCCATCCATTTATTTAAAAATGATGATCATTTACGATAATAAAGGTTGCGAATTGGAATTCCAGACCCGCAACCTTTTTTACAAAAAACAAATCGAATTAGTCTTCGATAACGATGCCCATACTGCGCGCAGTACCTTCAACCATACGCATTGCAGCTTCTACGCTAGCAGCGTTTAGGTCAGGCATTTTAGTTTCAGCGATTTCGCGTACTTTATCACGCTTAACAGTTGCCACTTTATTACGGTTTGGTTCACCAGAACCAGACTCAATACCAGCTACTTTCTTAAGAAGAACAGCAGCAGGAGGAGTTTTAGTAATGAAAGTGAATGAACGGTCTTCAAATACCGTAATTTCAACAGGGATGATAAGACCAGCTTGATCAGCTGTACGAGCGTTAAACTCTTTACAGAAGCCCATGATGTTAACACCTGCTTGTCCTAATGCTGGACCAACCGGCGGAGCTGGATTAGCTTTACCTGCAGGAATCTGAAGTTTTACCATTTTAATTACCTTTTTAGCCACGAGACACACCTCCTTAAGTCCGTGATGTGGTCAATTGGGCAGTGATTTGCCCTCCCACTTCATATTTTATCATAATGATAAAATCTTTTTCAAAAAACGTCTCCGTTACCGAAGACGTACTGACTTAAAAGATATTATCACTTTTTACAATTCATTTCAAGTTTCATTTTATAATTTTTCAATTTGATGGAAATCAAGTTCAACCGGAGTCTCGCGACCGAACATGTCTACAAGCACGCTAACTTTTTTCTTTTCCACATCAATTTCTTCAATCGCACCTGTATAATCCGCGAATGGCCCCTCATTTACACGCACTGTTTCATGAAGTTCAAATTCGAAATCAACCACTTCATTGTCCATTCCCATATGCTTCATGATGGTAACAACTTCCTCTTCTAATAGAGGCGATGGTTTAGATCCTGAACCAGAAGAACCGACAAAGCCTGTTACACCTGGCGTATTACGAACAACATACCAAGAATCGTCAGTCATGATTAGTTCTACTAATACGTAACCTGGGAACACTTTTCTTTTCGTTATTTTTTCTTTACCATTTTTCATTTCTACTTCTACTTCTTCCGGGACAACAACACGGAAAATTTTATCTTGCATACCCATTGATTCTACACGTTTCTCTAGGTTTGCTTTTACTTTATTTTCATATCCAGAATAAGTATGGACAACATACCAACTTTTTTCCATTCATTTAGGACGAGCGTCCTTCCCTCCCTGACGTACATTTTTTTGCGCAAATGAAAAAACCCGTTCACCGGGCTTTTACACAGTTCTTATAAATAACATTATATCATGGATAAGTGCTTCTTATTCAAGAATTAACCAAGAATTAACCGAATTAAAGAAGAAATGCCCATATCAACCACTGCGAAGAAAATCGCAAAGAACACAACTGTCGCGATAACAGTCGTTGTTGATCGGAGTAATTCATCTTTTTTAGGCCAACTTACTTTTTTCATTTCGCGACCTACATCGCCGAAAAAGTTCGTTAAACGCATCTACGGGACCTCCAGTTTATTATTTCAATTATTTATTTTGTTTCTTTGTGAACTGTATGCTTATTGCATGTTTTACAAAACTTCTTTATCTCAAGTCGCTCTACTGAGCTCGTATCTTTCATCGTAGAGTAGTTTCGATTTTTACACTCTTCACATGAGAGTACAACTTTTTTCCTCATTAGTTACACCAACCTTGTAACATTGTCCCTAAAAATGTATCATACAACAAAAGACAATGTCAATGTCATGACTTTCACTCTCTTAACAAAAAGAAAACAGGTGAATTATTTTACACCTGCGGCACTTGCTATGAATTTAAAGTTGTGCTCTCTCTCATCTCCATATATCTTTCTAATTTCCTTTTTACACGCTGCAATGCGTTATCAATAGATTTCACGTGCCTGTTTAACTGTTCTGAAATTTCTTGATAGGAACGACCATCTAAGTATAAAGAGAGCACTTTTCTTTCTAAATCGCTTAATAATTCAGATATTTTAGATTCTATGTCTGTATATTCTTCCTGACTTATAATCATCTCTTCTGGATCAGTTACTTTCGATTCCGAAATAACATCTAATAATGTTCGATCAGATTCCTCATCGTAAATTGGCTTGTCTAAAGACACATACGAATTTAACGGAATATGTTTTTGCCTTGTTGCTGTTTTAATAGCGGTAATAATTTGTCGAGTGATACACAGTTCAGCAAATGCTTTGAACGAAGACAGCTTGTCCCCTTTATAATCACGAATAGCTTTAAACAATCCAATCATGCCTTCTTGAACAATATCTTCTCGATCGGCACCCACTAAGAAATAAGATCTTGATTTCGCGCGAACAAAGTTCTTATATTTGTGAATTAAATATTCTAGAGCGTCAGTATTACCTTTTCGAACTAACTCAACGATTGCCTCATCCTCTAAATCACGAAATGTAACGTCGCCTACACTTACGAAGCCTGCTTCCACCCTGATCCCTCCGACCGCTATATATTTAGCAATATTATACAGTAAAAAGATAAAGAGCGTCAATGCTTCAACGCTCTCCTCTTCTTAATTTTTCTAATTTTTCTGTAATATCTTCACTAAATATCTTTCGCATGGCGGGTTGCTTTTCTTTCGTGTCTTTTGTACACCTTCTTACTTGTTGTTCCATCGCTTGCACTTCTAACTCTAATTCACGCGCAGATTTTCGAAGTGCACCTTGCGCAAATATAATCCATTGCTCCGTATAATCCGAAGTTGCAACGTATATTTGTGTATTTACATTTCTAAGCTCAATCGCAAGTTGTTCTATCTTTTCATCTGCAGTTTGATTTTTTCTCGTGAATATTACTTCCACCCGTGATTGTTTCATCTTTTTTTCAATACCATAGACTGTATAGGCATCAAAGACAATCATTACCTTTGTGCCTGTATAGCCTTGATAATCCGCCATCTTATCAATAAGCGCGTCTCTTGATGACTGTAAATCTACATCCCGCAGTTTCTTCAAGTCTCCCCAAGCCCCGATAATGTTGTAACCGTCAACGATTAAAATATCGTTCATTTTTTATTTACCAATTTCGTGACGTTTACGATATACCTCATACATTAACAAACTTGCGGCTACTGAAGCATTTAAGGATGTAACTTTACCGACCATCGGTAAAGTAATTAGGAAATCACACTTTTCACCAATAATACGACTCATACCTTTTCCTTCACTACCAATTACTAGTCCGATTGGCATATTACCATCTAAATTACGGTAATCTGTTTTCCCTTTGGCATCTGTGCCAGCAATCCAAAGTCCACGTTCTTTTAATTCATCAATTGTACGCGATAAGTTTGTTACACGTGCAACAGGAATATATTCAATTGCCCCAGTCGACGCTTTCGCAACTGACGCTGTAAGCCCCACCGCTCTTCTTTTTGGAATAATAACCCCATGAGCCCCTGTTGCATCCGCAGTACGCATAATAGAGCCTAAGTTATGTGGGTCTTCAATTTCATCTAAAATTAAGAAGAACGGATCTTCATTGCGTTTTTCTGCTAATTTAAACAAATCCTCTAACTCAGCATATTGATATGCAGCTACTTGAGCAATTACACCTTGATGATTACCCTCAACCAATTGATCTAATTTCTTCTTTGGTGCGTGTTGCAAGATAACCTTATTCTCTTTTGCTAATGCTAGTACAATTTGCACTTGTCCTTTGGCAGCACCTTCCGCTACCAAAATTTTATTAATATCTCGCCCCGCTCTTAAAGCTTCAATTACAGGGTTACGTCCGATAATATATTCACTACTCATGATGATGTGCTCCCTTCCTTTTCTTCCAAAACGTCAATCGCCTTATATACAATCTCGTCCAATCTTTCACGATTATTCAACAAGTGATGATAACCGATTAGCGCTTCAAAGGCTGTACTGTGTCGATATGTTTGTACATCTGTATTTTTTGGAACAGTACCCGAATTCGCATTACGCCCTCTTCTTAATACCGCCTCTTCCTCTTCTGTCAAAAATGCCGTTTCTAATAAATGATAAACAACTTTCGCCTGTGCTTTTGCCGAAACAAAGCTCGTCCCTAAGCGATGTAATTGATTAGGGCGAACTTTCCCCTTTTGAAGGAGGTGATAGCGGATATATTGCTCATATACCGCATCACCCATATATGCTAAAGCTAAGCTGTTTAATTGCTTTGCATCAATCATTCTTATCCTCTTTTCCATCTTGTACCTTGAGTGGTATCTTCTAAAATAATATTACGTCCTTTTAAATCATCACGAATTTGATCAGATAGTGCGAAGTCACGATTTTGACGAGCTTCAATACGCTTTTGGATTAGTGCTTCAATTTCTTCATCAAGCAACTCTTCTTGCGCTAATTCTAATCCTAAAATACTAAATAATGTTTCAAGTTGTTTTACATACGCTTCAATTACAACTTTAGAAGTATGTTCTTCTAACAAATATTGATTTGCGTGATTTGCTACGTTATATAATTCAGTAATCGCATTAGCCGTATTGAAATCATCATCCATCGCTTCTTCGAATGCAACCTGGAACTTTTCCATTTCAGCTAACCATTTTTCATTATGATCCGTTAAATCCGTACTACTTTCCATACGATGCTTTAAGTTACCGTAAGCTGTTTTAATTCTTTCTAGTCCATTATTAGTACTTTGCAATAAATCCTCGCTAAAGTTAATTGGGTGACGGTAATGTACCGATAGCATAAAGAACCTGATTAACTGTGGATCATATTGTTTAATGATATCGTGAACTAAAATGAAGTTTCCAAGCGACTTAGACATCTTCTCGTTATTAATATTAATATATCCGTTATGCATCCAATAACGTGCAAATGTTTTTCCTGTCAACGCCTCAGACTGCGCAATTTCATTTTCATGATGAGGAAACGCTAAATCTTGACCACCAGCATGAATATCAATTGTATCCCCTAAATATTTACGCGCCATTGCTGAGCATTCAATATGCCACCCTGGGCGTCCTTTCCCCCAAGGGCTTTCCCAGAAGATTTCTCCTTCTTTCGCAGCTTTCCATAAAGCAAAATCAAGAGGGTCTTGTTTCTTTTCTCCTACTTCAATACGTGCACCGTGACGTAAGTCTGCAATCGGTTGATGTGATAATTTACCGTAACCTTCGAATTCTTTCGTTTTAAAGTACACATCACCTTCTGATTCATATGCATACCCTTTATTCACAAGTTCTTGAATAAATTCAATAATGATATCCATATTTTCCGTTACACGTGGATGAACCGTTGCATGTTTGCAACCTAGTGCCGTTACATCTTCAAAGTAAGCTTCAACAAAACGATCTGCAATTGTTGGCACATCTTCACCTAATTCGTTTGCCGCCTTAATTAATTTATCATCCACGTCAGTAAAGTTAGATACATACTGCACATCATATCCTTTATATTCTAAGTAACGGCGTACTGTATCAAACACCATAGGTGGTCTTGCATTCCCAATGTGAATGTAGTTATACACTGTAGGTCCGCACACATACATCTTTACCTTATTTTCTTCTAATGGCATAAACTCTTCTTTTTGACGCGTTAACGTATTATAAATGTGAATAGTCATTTTTATCCTTCCTTCCTACCTTTACTTCGAGTTGCTTTCTCAATTTATCAAGTTCTACTTCCATAACCTTTAATTTATCAAAAATCGGATCCGGAAGATCAGAATGATTTAATTCTTGACCAATCTTTACTCCATTTTGAATAACGACTCGGCCAGGTATACCTACAACTGTAGAATGCGCAGGAACTTCCTTTAACACGACAGATCCTGCTCCAATTTTAGAATTCTCTCCAATAGTAATAGAACCTAGTACTTTAGCACCTGTTGCAATTAATACATTATCCTGAATTGTAGGGTGCCTCTTTCCTTTTTCTTTACCTGTACCACCTAATGTGACACCTTGATAAATTGTTACGTTTTCGCCAATTTCACACGTTTCTCCAATTACAACCCCCATTCCATGATCAATGAAAAAACGACGACCAATAGTTGCTCCTGGATGAATCTCAATGCCAGTAAAAAAACGACTAACTTGCGAAATCCAACGTGCCATAAAGAAAAAATCCCTTTTATAAAAAGCATGTGCAATTCGATGGGCCCAAACTGCATGTAATCCAGAGTAAGTTAAAATGACTTCGAAATAACTTCTTGCCGCTGGATCCTGTTCAAAAACGACTTCAATATCTTCCCGAAGCCTCTTAAACATCGATGTTCCCTCCCCTTTATGGGCTGCTTTTTTCGAGTGAACTAACTCCCCACTTCCCCCTAAATCTTTATACAAGGGGATAAAACTTATACTCACACCATTTACATGGTATAAAAAAAAGACGCCTCTGTCATATAGACAGAGACGCCTTTTAAGCGCGGTTCCACTCTGTTTAGGCTAAAGAAGCCTCAAACTCATTCATGATAACGGTTTACACCGCTTCTGTTTACTTTGCGCCCTAAGACGTTCCGCGAAATACTTCGCTGTTCAACAGAAGACTCGAAGGGGCATTTCAAAAATCCGCTTATAAACCACTTCCAGCCTAAGGGTGGTTCTCTCTGTAAAAAGCCTGATTTTCTACTTCTCCTTCTCGTCGCTTTTCCTTATTAGATTTTAGATATACTTATTATATTGCTAAACCTAGAAAATGTTAACCAATTACTTTTTGAATACGATTTAAAACTTTTTCTTTTCCAAGAAGAGCAATAGCGTTAGGAAGCTCTGGACCATGTGTTTGTCCAGTAGTAGCAACACGGATTGGCATAAATAGGTTTTTACCTTTATGTCCTGTTTCTTTTTGAACTGCTTTAATAGCCGCCTTAACTGCCGCTGGCTCCATTGCTTCTAAAGCTTCTAATTGATCGGCAAATGCACGAAGTACTTCAGGTACTTGTTCACCTTTCAATACTTCTTGTCCCTCTTCTTCATGATCAACATGATCTTTAAAGAACATTTCAGAAAGCTCTACAATTTCAGCTCCAAAGCTCATTTGGTCATGATATAAAGCAATTACATCACGAACCCACGCTTGTTCTTGTTCGCTTAAGTTTTCACCTACGCGACCCGCCTTCACTAAATGCGGTAAGCTTAGTTCAACAACCGTATCTAAATCTTGTTTTTTCATATATTGGTTGTTCATCCATTTTAGTTTTTGGGAATCAAATAATGCAGGTGATTTTGATAAACGAGCTGCATCAAACATTTTGATAAACTCATCTTGAGAGAAGACTTCTTCTTCACCTACTGGTGACCAACCTAGTAATGCAATAAAGTTAAAGATTGCTTCTGGAAGATATCCAAGCTCTTTATATTGCTCAATAAATTGAATAATAGATTCGTCACGCTTACTTAGCTTTTTACGGCTTTCGTTTACAATTAAAGTCATATGACCGAACTTCGGGATATCCCAACCGAAAGCTTCATAAATCATCATTTGTTTTGGCGTGTTTGAAATATGATCATCACCACGAAGTACGTGTGTAATCTCCATTAAGTGATCATCTACCGCTACCGCAAAGTTATAAGTTGGAATTCCATCTTTTTTCACGATAACGAAATCACCAAAATCATTTGAATGGAATGCAACTTCATCTTTTACGAGATCTTTAAACGTGTAGTCGCTATCAGCCGGCACACGGAAGCGAATACTTGGAATACGGCCTTCAGCCTCAAATCCTTTAATTTGCTCCTCAGTTAAATCACGGTGGTTTCCTGCATAACGCGGTGTTTCACCACGAGCGATTTGACCTTCACGCTCTGCTTCTAGCTCTTCTTCTGTCATATAACATTTGTAAGCTAAATCACGCTCTAATAAATCTTTATATAATTTTTTATAAATATCTAAACGCTCTGTTTGACGATATGGTCCAAATTCACCACCAACATCAACACCTTCATCCCAGTCCATACCGAGCCATTTCAAGTATTTTAATTGGCTTTCTTCTCCACCAGCAACATTACGTTTCACATCAGTATCTTCAATACGAATAATAAACTTACCATCTTGATGACGAGCAAATAAATAATTAAATAATGCCGTACGCGCATTTCCGATATGTAAGTGTCCTGTTGGACTTGGCGCATAGCGCACTCTCACTTGCTTTTCCATAGTTGGTACACCTTCCAATCTTAATGTCAACACATTCTATAATTGTACACCAAAAAAACGTGATTATCCATCTTACGAATTAAAAACCACTATTTTTTCTGTAATAAAACAACCGCTTGAGAAGCAATCCCTTCTTCTCTACCTGTAAATCCTAATTTTTCTGTTGTTGTTGCCTTTACATTAATATTATCAATAGACGTTTCTAATAGTTCACTAATGCGTTTACGCATGCTTTCAATATGCGGTGCCATTTTTGGCTTTTGGGCAATAATTGTACAATCTAGGTTCCCTAGCTCATAACCTTGTTCACGCACAAATTCCCAAACCTTTTGTAACAATACAGCTGAATCCGCATCTTTAAAGGCAGGATCTGTATCGGGAAAATGTTTTCCAATATCTCCTGCTGCAATTGCTCCTAGACATGCGTCAGCAATCGTATGTAACAATACATCTGCATCCGAGTGACCGATTAATCCTTTTTCATGAGGAATTGTAATTCCACCGATAATTAACGGTCTACCTTCCGCAAATTCATGTACATCAAAACCTTGTCCAATTCGAAACATTCTTTACATCCTCCTCAATCTAAACTACTTTATGAATTCTATATTATATTGCTATCTCTATAAAGAAAAGCCCGGCAACTGCCGAGCTTTTCTTTACTATAATACCATCACTTCTATTTCTTCTGAACATGAAGGAAACTTTCAGCAATTAGTAAATCCTCTGGAGTCGTCACTTTAATATTATAGTAACTCCCCTCTACTACGCCTACTTTCTTCCCTACACGTTCTACGAGACTTGCGTCATCTGTACCAAGAAAACAACTTTGCTTTGCACTTCTATGAGCTTCTAATAAAAGAGGAACAGAAAATCCTTGCGGTGTTTGAACCGCTTTAAGCTGAGAACGTTCTACCGTTTCAACAACAACACCCTGTTCTACTTTCTTAATGGTATCCTTCACTGGCACCGCACAAATGGAAGCACCATATTTCTCTGCTGCAGTTAATACATCTTGCATCATCTTATTCGTTACGAACGGGCGCGCACCATCGTGTACGAGAACATATTCAACACCACTCACATACTGAAGCGCATTATACACACTATCTTGTCTTTCGGCCCCGCCTTGAATAAATTGCACCTGCTTTTCAACCGGGTACTTCTGCATTAACTCCTCAAAATAAGGGCGTTCCTCTTCGTTAATTGCCATGATAATACGTTTACATGCTTTATCTTTTTCAAAAGCACGTAATGTATGCACAATGATAGGTACTCCATTTATAAGTAAGAACAACTTGTTTTTGCCAGCACCCATCCGTTTCCCTTGACCCGCTGCTGGAATAATTAACGTATACATATTAATAATCCTCTACTTATAATGCTTTTTCTAATAATTTACGTTTTGCGAAAATCATACGACCTGCCGATGTTTGCAACACACTTGTAACTAGTACATTAAGTTGCGAACCGACATATTCTCTACCGTCTTCTACTACAATCATCGTGCCATCATCTAAATATGCCACACCTTGATTTTGTTCTTTACCATCTTTCACAACATAAACACTTAATTCTTCGCCAGGGAGTACGACTGGTTTAATTGCATTTGCTAAATCGTTAATGTTTAATACTGTTACTCCTTGTAATTCAGAAACTTTGTTTAAGTTGAAATCATTTGTTACAACAGTTCCACCAGTGATTTTAGCTAACTTTACAAGCTTGCTATCCACCTCTTGGATATCCTCAAAATCGCCTTCATAAATTTCCACCGGAATTGGTAGCTCTTTTTGAATACGATTTAAAATGTCTAATCCTCTGCGACCACGATTACGCTTTAAAGCATCAGAAGAATCGGCAATATGCTGAAGCTCTTCTAATACGAATTGTGGAATCACAATTGTTCCTTCTAAAAACTTCGTTTGGCAAATATCCGCAATACGTCCATCAATAATTACGCTTGTATCGAGAATTTTCCAATGAGTTGTAGATTTTTCTACCTCTACCTCTTCGTTCTCGCTATTGTTTTTCTTCTTACCTCCACGCTGGGGTAATGTAAATAATCCTAGCAATTCATTTCTCTTTTTAAATCCTACTTGGAATCCTAAATAACCAAGTAAAAGAGTAAAGAACACTTGTAATACTGTACTAATGACTGGAATCGTGAATTCACGAATTGGTATCAAAATTAAATATGCAACAATAAGACCAGAGATCAACCCTAATGTACCAAATAAAACATCCGCTACCGGTGCCTTTACAAGGGCTTCTTCGATATGTTTAATAAGTTGAACAATATAATCCACAAGCCAAAATGTTGTTAAAAATAAAATAATTGCACCAATAATTGCACGAACGTACGATCCCTCAAGCAAAGGAACAGCACCAACGTCCAATACATTAATAACTTTTGGGATTAGAAAAATCCCTAACGCTCCCCCGATCACTAAAAAGAAGAGCTGTACGATCCTTTTTAACATCCAACCACCTCCTACTCATTATTAACCATTGTTTTGCTAATCAAAACGCCGAATGCAAAAGCGGACGTGTTTTTTTGTAAATAGTTTTATTTACCAATATACCATATCATATAACAAAAATGTTCTAGTGTCGTTATATTATGGAATCAATGTAATATTCTTAATTGTGTCTACTCATATAGAGATGCTCTTGAATTCTTTTTAGGCCCTCTCGTATTTTCTTCGCCCTAACTTCCCCAATTCCTTCCACATCATCCAATTCATTAATAGTTGCACGACAAACACCTTGCAATGTTTTAAATCGATTAATTAAATTTTCAATGATAAGTGGTGGAACACGAGAAATTTTGCTTGCGATTCGGTATCCCCTCGGTGTCACGCTTTCTTCTAAGCTCATTTGCCCTGGATAGCCGAGCAATTTAACTAAATCGCTATCCTCTAAAAGCTGTGTATTTGCAAGATCTTGTAACTTTTTCAAGATTTGATGGTGATCCTGCGTTTTTTCTTGATAATAATCCTTAATTAATAACGCTGCCTCTGCTTCTAAGTCGGCTAGTAATTCTGTAAGTTGTAAACGAATTAATCTTCCTTCCGTTCCTAACTCATGAATGTAGCTCACTATTTCATTTTTAATACGCAGTACCATTTCAACACTATGTAAAACGTGAACTACCTCGGACATTGTAACGACCTCTTCAAATTCTAGAATGCCCAAATTCGTAATCCCATCATTCCATACAGCTTTATATTTTTCTAACGTTTGAATAGCTTGGTTTGCCTTTGTTAAAATTACACCTATATCTTTTAGTGTATAACGTAAGTTCCCTTGATATAGTGTAATTACGTTACGTCTTTGTGAAATAGCCACAACAAGGCTAGCCGTCTGCTTTGCTACACGCTCTGCCGTTCGGTGACGCATACCTGTTTCAATAGAATCAATGGATGGATCTGGAACTAATTGTGCATTTGCAATTAAAATTTTGCTCCCAGTTTCATTTAAAATAAGTGCCCCATCCATTTTTGCTAATTCATATAAACTAGCCGGCGAGAATGCACAATTAATGTGAAATCCTCCATCAACAATACTTTTAATCTGCTCATTATACCCAAGAACAATTAGCCCTCCAGTTTGCGCACGAAGTACGTTATCTATCCCTTCGCGTAGTGGTGTTCCTGGGGCAACAAGCTGTAGAATATTAATCATACTTTTGACACGTTGCTTGTTTTCCTCCATAGCCTAGCCTCCTAATGTCAAACGAAGCGCTTCTCCTAAATTAGAAACACCTACTACCTCAATCCCATCTGGAATTGTCCATCCTCCCAAATTTTTTCTAGGAATAATAGCACGTTGAAATCCTAATTTCGCTGCTTCTTGTACACGTTGTTCAATTCTTGATACTCTCCTTATTTCTCCAGTTAGGCCTACTTCTCCTATTACCGCATCGGCTGGTGCAGTAGCTTTATCTCTGAAACTTGAAGCAATACTTAAGGCGACAGCTAAATCGATTGCTGGTTCATCTAATTTCAAGCCACCCGCAACTTTTAAATATGCGTCTTGATTTTGCAACAATAAACCTGTTCTTTTTTCTAGCACTGCCATAATAAGTGAAACGCGGTTATGATCAATTCCCGTCGCCATTCTTCGAGGATTTCCAAAACTAGTAGGGGAGATTAATGCTTGTATTTCTACTAAAACCGGCCTTGTTCCTTCCATTGAAGCAACCACTGTGGATCCTGCAACTCCAACTGGACGTTCCTCAAGGAAAATTTCAGAAGGATTTAGTACTTCTGCAAGACCTAGTTCCTTCATTTCAAAGATACCCATTTCATTTGTGGAACCAAAACGGTTCTTCACAGCTCGCAAAATACGATATGTATGGTGACGATCTCCTTCAAAGTAAAGAACTGCATCAACCATATGTTCTAGCATACGTGGTCCTGCAATTGCCCCTTCTTTTGTCACATGTCCGACGATAAAAATAGGAATCCCTTTCGTCTTTGCAAGTTTCATTAATTCCGCTGTACATTCACGTACTTGCGTTACACTCCCTGGGGCTGACGTCACTTCAGGTAAATGTATCGTCTGGATGGAGTCAATAACAACAAAAGCTGGATTCATCTCCTCAATGTGCGCTGCAATTCTCTGTAAATCAGTCTCTGCTACAACAAATAGATTACTACCCTTTACATGCAAACGATCTGCACGAAGTTTGATCTGCTTTGCTGACTCCTCACCTGATATGTATAGTACATCATATAAAGAATCTGCTAATTGCGATGAAATTTGTAATAACAATGTTGATTTCCCAATCCCAGGGTCTCCACCAATAAGTACTAAAGATCCATCTACAATCCCGCCACCAAGTACACGGTTAAACTCTTGAAATTTCGTTTCAATACGCGCCTCAGACTTTGTTTCTACCTCTGTTAAGCGTCTTGGTTTTGTTACTTCTGATTGAATTGCATTGGCATAATTAAGGCGTCTTGATGATACAACTGGTTCCATCTCTTCAACAAGCGTATTCCATTGACCACATCCAGGACATTTCCCCATATATTTTGGCGACTGATAACCACATTCTTGACATGTAAATTTTGTTTTCTTTTTAGCCATATCTTTTATAGTTCACTTCACTTTCATCTACAAACGTTTATCCTTCTCGTACAAGAAAGAGGGCTATCGCGTAGCCCTCTTTGTTTGTCTATACTTATTTTACCTTTTCCGCACTATGAATGACAAATGATTCTCCTTCTATATCAAAGATAACTTTTTGTCCTTTCTCAATAGCACCTTTTAACAGTTCTTCTGATAGTCTATCTTCTACATGTTTTTGAATTGCTCTACGAAGCGGACGAGCACCGTACTCTCGATCAAATCCTTTATCAGCAATTGCTGAAATTGCTCCTTCTGTTAAATGCAATTCAATCTCTTGTTCTTTTAAGCGATTCACTAACTGATTCACCATAAGAGTTACAATTTCTTGAATATGTTTTTTCTCAAGCATATGGAACACGATAATTTCATCAATACGGTTTAAGAATTCTGGACGAAATGCTTTTTTCAATTCATCCATTACTTTACCTTTCATATCTGAATAATCGCGGCTCTCATCTTGTACGTTAAATCCAAGATGTTTATTACGTTTTAATGCGTCTGCACCAACATTAGACGTCATAATAACAATTGTATTACGGAAATCAACTGTACGTCCTTTAGAATCTGTTAAACGGCCATCTTCTAATACTTGTAGTAAAATATTAAACACATCAGGATGAGCTTTCTCTACTTCATCTAATAAGACAACTGAATATGGCTTACGACGAACTTTCTCTGTTAATTGTCCACCTTCTTCATATCCAACATATCCTGGAGGAGATCCAACTAAACGAGAAGTAGAATGCTTTTCCATGTACTCAGACATATCGATGCGGATCATTGCATCCTCATCACCGAACATAGATTCCGCTAATGCCCTTGCTAGTTCTGTTTTACCTACACCAGTAGGTCCTAGGAAAATAAATGAGCCAATTGGACGTTTCGGATCTTTTAATCCCGCTCTCGCACGACGAACAGCTTTTGCCACAGCTACAACTGCTTCATCCTGCCCAATTAAACGATCATGTAAAATTGATTCCAAGTTTAATAATTTATCTGTCTCTGTTTGTGCAAGTTTAGAAACTGGAATACGCGTCCATGTGGAAACGACATTTGCAATATCTTCTACTGTTACTTCTGAGTTTTCTTGTCCTTGTTTCTCTTTCCACTGACGCTTTGTATCTTCTAACTTTTCACGCAAACGTTGTTCCATATCACGTAAGGAAGCAGCTTTTTCAAATTCTTGGCTTTGTACAGCTGCATCTTTTTCTTTTCTAATTTCCTCAAGCTTCACTTCAAGCTCTTTTAAGTTTGGCGGTGTTGTATAAGAACGTAAGCGCACTTTTGATGCAGCCTCATCAATTAAATCGATTGCTTTATCAGGTAAAAAACGGTCTGTAATGTAACGATCTGAAAGTTTTACAGCCGCATCGATTGCATCATCTGTAATAGATACGCGGTGATGCGCCTCATAACGGTCACGTAAACCTTTTAAAATCTGAACTGATTCTTCTAAGTTTGGTTCATCAACATGAATTGGTTGGAAACGTCTTTCTAATGCCGCATCCTTTTCAATATATTTACGATATTCGTCTAAAGTTGTTGCACCAATACATTGTAATTCACCACGTGCTAAAGATGGTTTTAAAATATTCGATGCATCAATTGCACCTTCCGCCCCTCCTGCACCAATTAACGTATGAAGCTCATCAATAAATAGAATGATGTTACCAGCTTGGCGAATCTCATCCATCACTTTCTTTAAACGATCCTCAAATTCACCACGATATTTTGTTCCAGCAACAACTGTACCCATATCTAATGTCATAACACGCTTATCTCTTAAAGTTTCAGGAACTTCATTATTTACAATTTGCTGTGCTAATCCTTCCGCAATTGCTGTCTTACCTACACCAGGTTCTCCAATTAATACTGGATTGTTTTTTGTTCTACGGCTTAACACTTCAATTACACGTTGAATTTCTTTACTGCGTCCAATAACAGGATCTAAACGATTTTCACGTGCAACAACTGTTAAATCACGTGCTAGACTGTCAAGTGTAGGTGTATTCGCATTTGTTGATGAACCACCCTGGTGACCTGAACTAGCTTCATTACTTCCAAGGAGTTGTAACACTTGTTGTCTTGCTTTATTTAGACTTACACCTAAATTATTTAAAACGCGTGCTGCTACACCTTCACCTTCACGGATTAAACCAAGTAAAATATGTTCTGTTCCAACGTAGGAATGGCCTAGCTTACGAGCTTCGTCCATAGACAACTCAATAACTTTTTTAGCACGAGGTGTGTAATGTACTGTTTGAGAAGCTTCCGTTCCACGTCCAATTAATGCTTCTACCTCTTTTTGAACTTTCTCTGGACTTAATCCAAGAGCAATTAACGCTTTTGCTGCAATTCCTTCACCTTCGCGTACAAGCCCAAGTAAAATATGTTCTGTTCCAATATTATTATGCCCAATGCGAATTGCTTCCTCTTGAGATAAAGCTAATACTTTCTGTGCTCGTTCTGTAAATCTTCCAAACATCATAGAAATCGCCTCCTACTTGCGCTTAATTTTGTTCAATTCGTAATCGCTCACGGATTAAGGTTGCTCTTCGATAATCTCTTTCTTCTGGTCCTAAAGGTCCTCCTGCATATTGTTGCAAAATGCCTGGCTGAGTAAGAACCATTAACTCAGTTAAAATATTTCTCGATATACCTTGTATATATCCTAAGTCAATACCAAGCCGTACATCTGATAAGCAAGTGGCTGCTTCTGCAGATTGAATTAAACGACTGTTAGCTAGTATTCCGTAAGAACGATATACCTTATCTTCAAGCTCAATGCTTGAATTTTGTACAATTAATTCTCTAGCCGTTTTTTCTTGATGGATGATTTGTTGAATGACACTCTTTAAATCTGCAATAATATCTTCTTCTGATTTCCCTAGTGTCATTTGATTTGACACTTGAAATATATTACCTAACGCTTCGCTACCTTCACCGTATATTCCTCTTACTACTAACCCTAATTTTTGAATTACTTGTATAATATGGTTAATTCTTTTCGTTAAAACCAGTCCCGGCAAATGAATCATTACCGAAGCCCTTAATCCTGTACCGACGTTAGTGGGACAACTCGTAATATATCCAAGCGATTCATCAAAAGCATATTCAACCTGCTCCTCGATCCAATTATCTATTTGATTGGCACTTTGAAGCGCCTCTGATAACTGTAAACCTGAAAATAGGCACTGAATCCTAACATGATCCTCTTCATTAAGCATGATACTTATATGTTCACTTTCTGATAGTAGGCATGCTCCGTATTCTGTTCCTGCAAGATTTGGACTAATTAAATGCTTCTCAACTAAAACTCTCCTTTGAAGAGGATTTAATTCATTCATTTTTAATAGTTCAAACTCCCCAAAAGGTTCTACAGGTTTTTTTATAAACTTCTTCTTAAATAACTCATGAATCTGCTTAGCTTCTTCCTCGTTTTGCATAGTAGAGAATTGATATTTTTTAAAATTACGAGCCAAACGAATTCGACTACTTAAAACAATATCAGAATCAGGGCCATCTCCCTTCATCCATGGACTAATCGCTTCATTCATGATTCTGTCCAGTGACATAGAACTATTCCCCCTCTCTATGCTCACTAAGCTGATTTACAAGACCTCGAATTTTATCTCGTACTTCAGCCGCTTTCTCAAATTCCTCTTTCTGTACATATTGTTTCAGATTGAGTTTTAGTTCATCTAATTCTTTCTTTAAGTAGATATTTCCTTCTATACGTTCAGGAATTTTTCCACAATGATCCGTATGCCCACCGTGAAGTCGTTTTAACAATGGTTTTAAATGCCCCTTAAATGTATCGTAACAAGAAGCACATCCAAAGCGTCCCACTTTTGTAAATTGTTCATATGTCATCTTACAATTCGGACATCTTGATATATTTGTATTTGAAAATGCATCTTGCCCTTCTTCAAACATTGCCGGTTCACTATGCAATAATCCGGCTAATAGGTCATGGAATGAAAAATTAGATTGCGGTGATTGAAAGAAAGACGTATAGCCACTTTGTTCTGCACATTGCTCGCAAAGATGAACTTCCGCCTTTTTTCCGTTGATTACTTTTGTATAATGTAAAGTTGCTGGTCTTATATTACAGTTTTGACAAGTCATCGCTATCCCCCACCTTTACAACAGGAACGATCTATCTCATGATACTTTTCATACATTACTAGATTGTTCTCTTTCCTTAATCCATTTAGTAAAAGCACATGTCATCTTTCAAAATCCCTACAATATTAAACTGCATTATCTTAGCTATCATTCTTAACAAAAGTTATATTTATTTATATTTCAGTGTTCTTAACATTGCGCATAATATTCGAGCCCTAAGTTCATCTCGAGAAGGAACATCCATTAATAATACAGAACGATCTAGTACGCTTAACATAAGTTTAGCTTCACGATTTGTTATAATACCCTCTTCTATTAAACGTATAATCATGCTTTCTGCATTTCCTTGTACAACGCTATGATCAATCATATGAAGCATTTGATCAATAATGTCTATATCATCATGCAGTTTGACTTTTATAATGCGAATGTAACCTCCTCCACCTCGTTTACTTTCTACTACGAATCCTCTTTCTAACGTAAAACGGGTATTGATTACATAGTTGATTTGAGACGGCACACAATCGAATCGATCAGCGACCTCATTCCTCTTGATTTCAATCGCATTATTATTGCTTAAGTCAATAACTTGCTTTAGATATTTCTCAATGATATCAGATATATTTCTCATTTATCCGCCACCTTTATTGACTTTGACTATCTTTGACTTTAATTATATACGTATTAAAAAAATTTGCAACTCTTTTGCTTATTCACTATCCTAGCCACATTTCCCTGTCTTTAATCAAAAGGACGATTCTTTAAGTAAAGATTTTTTAAATTACTATGAATTGTAAAAAGAAACACGAAAAAACACAAGTCAAAAGACTTGTGTTTTTATTTTGCTTGGCGACGTCCTA